>NZ_CP033897.1:1939894-2263210 GCF_003813985.1 Corynebacterium gerontici | reverse complement strand
TACGGTGCCATCCTTTCGCTTCGTGGTGGTGACGTATGAAGACAATCACCTGGTCAATTCTTGGCTTTTGGCCGCAATTCAACCGAAAGTTATCTTTTTGCTTGCGCCATGTTCGAATGTGTTTACCCGGCGTTCGCAATTTATTGTGGTTTACCCACAGTCAGTGTCCACCGTCTTACTCACAAGAATTTCAGTGCTCTGAGCGGGTATTCCACAAGTTTATCCACAGGTGTGGATAACGTAATTCCACCGTCGTTTTTTCGCTTTATCCACAAGCTATTCACACCCTTGTGGATAAAGATTTCAGCGAAATCCATTATCATTGACCTGCGGTTATCCCAAAAATTCGAACAACCTTCAAGCGAATCTTGAAAGTTATCCACACCTTTGGAATTTCACATCCTGTGTGATTCTTTCACAGCTATTGATACCTGCTTGACGTTTATGCTGTCCAAACGAAAAATCGGTGCCCCTACTCGCCGCTAAGGTGAACTTTTGCTGAATCCCCATGGGATGGTTGTGCGTATCGTGCTGACCGGGCAAAGTACAAATTCGCAGGATGTAATTACAAAAATGTAGTTTCAGGGGTAGGTGTGGGGGTTCGGCGTGTCGATTTGGCTGGACGGAAAAATCTCACGTAGTCTGTTGGGGTCTATCACTGGAAACGAGGCGTTTGTCTCCTCCTCACGATCCTCGGATCGATGGCGAGGAAACGCCGTTTTGTTTTCTTTCAGTGTTTTGAGTGTCCGAGGTCAGGATTTTTCTTCGGTTGCTGCCGTGTACTCGGCGAGACCCTGGCGCACTCACCATGGAAATTTTGTTCCGGGCGCACCACAGCGCACATGCGATGCCGAAGCGCATGTGTGAGGTGAGGTGCTTGGTGAAACTTAAAAGGAGATATCACCGTGGCAAAGGGAAAGCGCACTTTCCAGCCCAATAACCGTCGTCGCGCTCGTAAGCACGGCTTCCGCACCCGCATGCGTACCCGTGCTGGTCGCGCTATCGTGGCTGCACGTCGCCAGAAGGGTCGCGCAAAGCTCACCGCATAAGCGCGCAAGCTTCGACGCAACTGAGCTACCAATAACGGTGCTTCCTCCACACCTGAAACTGCCGGGCTCCGAGAACTTTCGGAGCGTTATACGGCGCGGTCACAGGGCTGGAAGAAGCACCGTTGTTCTGCATGTACTGCATGAGCCGACAGCAACGCGCGGATACTCACCGCGTTTCGGACTCATTGTGTCTAAAGCCGTGGGCAATGCCGTAGTGCGTCACGCTACGTCCCGAAAGCTGCGCCACGCCATTATGCAATTGCTGCCGCTGTTTCCGGCGGACGCCGACGTGGTCGTTCGGGCGCTGCCGAAATCCGGTGAGGCCACGCTCGATGAGCTGGTCGACGACATCCGCTCGGGGTTGGAGAAGATCCAGCGCCGTTCGAAAAAGAGCGAGTGATGGGTGACGTGGGGCGTCGAAAAGCATGAAGCAACTTCTGATTGCTGCGGTTCGTTTCTACCAAAAGCACCTCTCTGGCCTTAAAATGGGATCCACGTGCCGTTTTGATCCTGTGTGTAGCTCATATGCTCTGCAAGCCTTGCAGGAGCATGGAGCTTGGCGGGGAGTACTGCTGAGTAGCGCCCGGATATGCAAATGTGGGCCGTGGCACCCCGGTGGCTACGACCCTGTGCCCACCAAGGCCTTCGGGCACGAAATTTAACTGAGGAGAATTGTTCGACAGTGCTGAACTTTATTTATTGGCCGATCTCAGCGATCCTGTGGTTCTGGCACAAGGTGGTATCCCTGGTGCTCAGCCCGGATTCTGGCTGGGCTTGGGTGATCGCCATTGTGCTGCTCACCTTCACCATCCGTGCCTTCTTGGTCAAGCCGATGCTCAACCAGATGCGCTCAATGCGCAAGATGCAAGAGCTGCAGCCGCTCATGGCGGAGATCAAGAAGAAGTACCCCAAAGACCAGCAAAAGCAGATGGAGGAAACTCGCAAGCTGCAAAAGGAGATGGGCGTCAATCCCATCGCTGGCTGCCTTCCGGCTCTCGTACAGATGCCCGTGTTCATCGGCCTGTTCCACGTGCTGCGCTCCTTCAACCGCACGGGTACCGGTAAGACGCAACTGGGGCTTTCGGTAGAGCAAAACCGCAATACTGCTAACTACATCTTCTCCCCCGACGATGTGCAGTCCTTCCTGGACGCCCGAATTTTCGGTGTGCCGATTTCCTCCTACATCTCGATGCCGAAGGAGATGTACGAGGCGTTCAAGCCCGTGGACTTCACCAAGACGGATATCATGATGGTGGCGGTGCCGCTGATCATCTTGATCGTGTTGGCAACCCACTTCAACGCTCGACTCTCCGTGAATCGCCAGGAGCGCCGCAAGGCTGCAGGTCTGCAGAAGGCACCGGCGAACGACCAAATGGCGATGCAGGCAAACATGATGAACCGCATGATGCTGTGGTTCCTGCCTGCCACGATCATCTTCACCGGAGCCCTGTGGCACATCGGCTTGCTCTTCTACATGGTGAGCAACAACATCTGGACCTTCTTCCAGCAGCGTTGGATCTTCGCCAAGATCGACGCCGAGGAGGCCGCCGAGATTGAGGCAAAGAAGGAAGCCAAGCGTGCTTCTGCCCCACTGCCTGGACAGCGCCCCAATAATCCCAAGCGCAAGGGTGGTAAGAAGTAGAAACTTCGAGCCGAGCCGTCACCGTAAAGGTGGCGGCTTTTTGCTGTTCAGGGTGCATTCCGGGGTGCCATGATAGCGTTAATAGCCGTACCGCAGCCGTGGGAAATGAAGGAAGTTTCACGTGAAACATTTGGAATCTGAGCAAGAGCTTTTCGACGCCACGCCACCAACCCAGGCCGAATCCATCTTCGGCGAGCGTCTACCTTTGGCCATCGAATACCACCGTTTGCTGGCCACTGACGGCTCTGTGCGCGGATTCATCGGCCCTCGTGAAGTCCCTCGCCTCTGGCAGCGTCATATCCTGAACTGCGCAGTGCTTGCCGAGGTGATGCCCGAGGACGCTTCCGTTGCTGATATCGGGTCTGGTGCAGGTCTACCGGGCATTCCCTTAGCGATCGCCCGTCCGGACCTCCACATCACCCTGATCGAGCCGTTGTTGAAGCGCTCTACGTTCCTTGGCGAGGTCACGGAGGCGCTGGGCTTGGTCAATGTGGAGGTTGTGCGCGGACGTGCCGAGGAAGGCCCTGTGCTGCGCTCGATCAAAGGCGTGGATGTGGTGACCTCCCGCGCAGTGGCTCCCCTGGGCAAGCTCGCTGGATGGTCACTGCCGCTGCTGAAAAAGGGTGGGGAAATGATCGCGATGAAGGGCGCCTCCGTCGAGGAAGAATTGGAACGCGACGCCAAGCTCATTGCCAAGGCCGGTGGGGGCAAGGCGCAGATCACCGTGATTGGTGAGCAGCTTGAAGAGCCCACCACCATCATCCGCATCCCTAAGATTCGTTAAGCACTAAAGTAGAACAAGCCCGCCTCGCAACGAGTGAAGGAATCAATGAACAACTCGCACAGGGAACATGAGCAGACTGCAGCCATGGGGCGTCGTGCTGCCCACAGGCGCGGGACGCGCGGAGCCGCACTGACCAAGCCCGAACGAACCCGCCGAATCACCGTTGCTAATCAAAAGGGCGGCGTGGGCAAAACCACGTCCTCGGTCAATTTGGCCGCTGGCTTGGCGCAAAACGGCCTCAAAGTCCTCGTTGTTGACCTCGACCCCCAAGGTAACGCCTCCACTGCACTTGGGGCTGAGCATCGCGCTGGCACCCTGTCCAGCTATGAACTACTCATCGGCGAATGCACCGCAGAGCAGGCCATGCAACAGTCAAGTGCTAGTGAAAATCTGTGGTGTATACCAGCCACCATCGACTTGGCGGGTGCGGAAATTGAGCTGGTGAGCATGGTGCGCCGCGAATATCGCCTCCACGATGCGCTGAGCTCTACTTTCATCGAGGAGGCAGGTTTCGACTTCATCTTCATCGACTGCCCGCCATCGCTGGGTCTGCTCACCATCAATGCGATGACAGCGGTGAACGAGGTGCTCATCCCCATCCAGTGCGAGTACTACGCCCTGGAGGGCGTGGGGCAGTTGCTCAACAACATCGTGATGATCCGCCAGCACTTGAATGCGAATCTGCACATCTCGGCGATTCTGCTCACCATGTATGACGCCCGCACCAAACTCGCTGAGCAAGTGAGCGAGGAAGTTCGAGGACACTTCGGTGACGTGGTGTTGCGCACCAAGATTCCGCGCTCGGTGAAGGTTTCCGAAGCACCAGGTTATGGCCAAACCGTACTCGCCTACGATCCGGGCTCGCGTGGGGCAATGGCCTACGTGGATGCCGCTAGGGAATTGTCCAAAAGAGGCGATTTTCTGCCCGGGCAACATTCCGGGGCCGTGGGCATCTCGGATAAAGCACGAGCCATTGAAGACAAACTCAGCCGCGAAGAAGAAGCTCAGGGGGCAGCCGAATGAACCAGGAACCACGCAAAGGCGGACTCGGGCGCGGACTTGCCGCGCTGATCACCTCCAGCCCACAAGCTGGCGAGCGCCTGGGTAATAACGCGGCAGATATCGTCATCGGCCGCAGCGAACGCGATGAAAGCGGTGCCCGCATCAACCCAATCCTGGCGCAGGCCGCAGGCAGGCAAGAGCGCGAACAGGAAACAGAGTTCGGTGCCACCTACCGCGAGATTCCTATCGGGCTGATTATCCCGAACGAGAAGAACCCGCGAAATGTCTTCGATCAAGACGACCTCGCCGAGCTTGTGCATTCCATCAAGGAATTCGGCCTGCTGCAGCCGATCGTGGTACGCCCGGTTGAAGGCGATCGCTTTGAAATCATCATGGGTGAGCGCCGCTGGCGCGCAGCATCTAAGGCAAAACTCAAGGCGATTCCCGCCATTGTGCGCTCCACTAGCGACGAGGACATGCTTCGCGATGCGTTGCTGGAAAACATCCACCGCGTGCAGCTCAATCCACTGGAAGAAGCCGCCGCGTACCAACAGCTGCTCGAAGAATTCGGCGTAACCCAAGCAGAGCTCGCCGATAAGCTCGGACGCTCGCGCCCCATGATCACCAACATGATCCGCCTGCTTGCCCTGCCCGTGGTGGTGCAGCGCAAAGTGGCGGCCGGAGTGCTATCTGCAGGCCACGCCCGCGCGCTGTTGGGTTTGAAGCAGGGCGCACAGGCCCAAGAAGATCTTGCTGATCGAGTAGTGGCTGAAGGACTATCTGTGCGCGCCACGGAGGAAGCCGTCACCCTGATCAATCGTGGTGAGGCCCCCAAGCCCAAGGAACGCGCGCCGAAGGAAACCCCGGCCTTTCTCAGCCAGGCAGCGGATCGGCTTGCCGACGACCTGGACACCAAAGTGAGTGTTTCCATGGGTAAGCGCAAAGGCAAGATCGTCGTGGAATTTGGTGACCGCGAAGATTTTGAACGCATCATGGAGCTGCTTCACAAGGGATAAACCATGCTGGAGCCTCTGAACACCACCACTGTTGCCCACCTGCATCCTGCGGCAGCAACGTGCGTATTTTGGGAGCTCGAAGCGGACGTGGCCTCTAAGGTCACCAGCAGCGGAGACCCGCGCTTTGAAAAAGAGGCGTGGCTCAGCGCTGTGCTCATGCAGCAGCAGTGCTGCGGATTCCACATATTGCGCGAAGGTCACCAGCAAGCCATTGCCAGCATCATGTTCTGCGAGCCGCGCTTTGCGCCCGGAGCAGCGCAAATGCCTACCGCCCCCATCAGTGCCGATGCTTGGCTGCTCACTTCTTTGCACATCGACGAAGGCTTCGCGGGCGTCGGGCTGGAGGCGGTGCTGATTGACGCCGTGCTCGCTCACTTGTGGCAACGACGCGCTACCGCCGTTGAGGCTTTTGGGCTCGGCGCGCACGAAGGGTGGGATGACGTCACCGAGCAGGCAGGCGCGATAGGAATTGTCCCCGAATCGGTACTCCAAGCGGCAGGCTTTTATCACGTCGCCTCGCACCCAGTACTACCCAGGATGCGCATAGAATTGCCGCCCGAGCACATGTTGAGTGCGCAGGCGGCAGAAGAGCTCGTGGCAAGTGCTCTGGCCTAGACCATGCCCTCTTGCTCAAGGAGCTCATCAAAGCGGAAAGTGCCCGTGGGCTGATCGTCTTGCTCCTGCAGATACAGGCGCTTGACGGCCACCACGATGGCCTCGGCGATGGCGTCACGGGAGGCAGGGTCTGTCAGAATCTTGACGTCCTCGGGATTGGTCAAATACCCGACCACAACTTCGACGGTGGGCATTTGCGTAACACGCAAAAGATCCCAGGTGCGCCCATGGTTGCCGCAGTTAATCAAATTAGTGCGGGCAACGATTTCGCGCTGGATGAAGCCACTGAGTAGCTCTCCGATCAAGGAGCTGGAGCCCACCTCGGATCCAAAGTAGAAGCTGGCGCAGCCGGAGGCTTTCTCATTTTGGTACTTATCCGCCTGCAAGCACAGCATGAGATCTGCACCGAAGGCATTGGCGATTTCGGCGCGAGACTTCTGCGAGGGATCGTCCTGGCGAGGCCGGGAGATGATCGTCTCCATACCGGCGGCGATCATGCGACCTTCGACGCGGGTGGCCAGATCCCACATGAGTTCCTCTTCGGAAATTTCGCCGAAGCGACCCTTGACCACCTGCCCCCTATTGTTTCCTCCCAAGGAGGGATCAATCACCACGCGCTTGCCGGCGAGCCGTGGGCCTGCGTCGCGAACGCGCTCACGCTCACGCAATTGCTGCGGCGAACCGCCGGTAATGCGGCGACCAAGTAGGCCGAAGGCGCGGATCGTCTCCGGGCCGCAGATGCCATCGGCTTGCAGGCCGTAGTTCATTTGATAGTTCATCAGCGCCGCGTGCGTTTCCTCACCGAAGCGACCATCCAGACGATCGGTATAAAAACCGAGCTCCTGGAGTTGCTGCTGGAGTTGGAGCACGTCATCGCCAACAAACAGGTTGTTCGGTTGGAAACTTAAGACACGAGCGCCAAGCGCGTAGCTTGCCTCGCGCAGCACGCGAAGCGTGGGGTCATTAATCACGCCCGAGGCGATGATCCCCCGCGTCTGCTGGAATGCCTTTAAGGCGTCGGCGAGGGGTTCGTCGAAAAGCTTTTCTGCCTCGGTGAACGTGCGGCCTTTAGCATTGGAAACTTGCTTGTCGGTTCCCTGCAAAAAGCCTAGTCGTGCGAGTGCGTCCCTGACCTCGGCAACCCGGGCGCTGCGGTCGCCGACGCGAAGTATGTCAGACACACTGCTCCTTTCCATTCACTGTATTCACACTGTTCACACTACCTTCGGGAATTCATAAGCCGAAGGCAGTGGGTTCTAGCAGTCGAGAATACCAGCTAGGCGTGCTTACGCAGTGCCTCGACAAGCGCGGCCTTGGGTTTAACTCCAACAAACTCCGCCACCTTTTCTCCACCCGAGAAAATCAGCACGGTTGGGATGGACATGATCTGGAACATGGCACCAAGGTTGCGCTGCGCATCCACGTCCACCTTGCCCACAACGGCCTCGCCGTCGAGTTCTTCGGCAACCTCATCAATGATCGGGCCGAGTTTCTTGCAGGGGCCACACCATTCGGCCCAGAAATCCACCAGCACCGGCTTGTCAGCGTCGATGACGACTTCGCGGAAATTGTCTTGAGTAATGGTGATCGGCTTCGCCATGAAGTTGCTCCTCTAAGTGTTGTGTTGGGGTGAGTCTAGCGCGCAGCGAGGTAGTGTTCCGCATCGATTGCGCCGCGACAACCGGCACCGGCTGCGGTGATGGCCTGCTGATAGGTGGCATCTACCAGGTCGCCAACAGCAAAGACACCTGGGATATTGGTGCGGGTGGAGGGATGTTCTACCAGCACATAACCGTTTTCATCGCAGTTGACCTGCTCTCGGAACATTTCCGAGCGAGGATCATGGCCGATGGCGACGAACATGGCAGTGACATCCAAGGTGGAGGCTTCGCCGGTGACCGTGTCCTTCAGTTCCAGGCCTTCCACGGTGTTTTCGCCCAACACGCCAGCAACCTGCTTGTTGGTGGCAAAGCGGATCTTGTTGTTTTCTTTCGCGCGTTCCAGCATGATCGCCGAGGCGCGGAACTCCTCGCGGCGGTGCACGATGGTGACGGACTTGGCAAACTTGGTCAGGAAAGTGGCCTCCTCCATTGCCGAATCTCCGCCGCCGATCACGGCAATGTCGTGATCGCGGAAGAAGAAGCCATCGCAGGTGGCGCAGGCAGAAACGCCGCGACCGAGCAGGCGCTGCTCGCCCTCAACACCCAAGTAGCGGGGCGCGGAACCCGTTGCCAGGATGACGGCGCGTGCCTGGAACAGCTCATCGTCTACCCAAATCTTTTTAATCTCGCCTTCGAGTTCCACGCGGGTCACCAGCTCCATGCGCAGATCAGCGCCGAAGCGTTCCGCCTGGGAGCGCATCTCCTCCATGAGCTCTGGGCCCATGATGCCGTCTTTGAATCCGGGGAAGTTCTCCACCTCGGTGGTGGTCATCAGCGAGCCACCATATTCGATGCCCTCGAACACAATTGGTTTCAGTTCCGCGCGTGCCGCATAAAGGGCGGCGGTATAGCCTGCGGGGCCGGAGCCAATAATTGCTACATCGTGGATAGGGGCATCGGACATGTTGGGAGCCTTTCAGCTTGAAGTCAGTACTATCGCTGGGCAGTAAGTCTAGCGACAAACGCTATAGGTGCTACTCAATAGCTATGCTTTGGTCTCAATAGCCACAACACCCTAATGCAGCTTTTATTTCCTCTTAGGTAAGGATCACCTCATGCTATGGCTCATCTTTGCAGTTGCACTCTTTTCATTTCTTTTCACCATGACCAGGCAGCTTGAGCGCATCATCCTCCGACTCGACATTCTGATTGATCTCCAAGGTGGTCGAGTCCCTGAAAATGAAAAGACTTAGGCGCACATGTCCGCACCCAGGCTTTCCTTCAGCGAAGCTCGTGCTCGTGCGCGGCGCGATTTAATGGTGCCAACCTGCACTCCTTCGATTGCGGCGGCCACGGCTATCTCAACCCCGGCAAAATCCACCAGGTATATAGCTCTGCGTTGATCCTCGGGCAGGCTTTCGACTGCCTCTCGCACGGAGGCGGTGGTGGTGAATTGGTGGCAGGGATCCTGCATGATCCAGCCGGTGGGGTGAGTGTGAACCATCTGCGTGTCCAGCGGGATGGTGGGCATTTCTTTGTTGCGGTGAATGTAATCGTAGGCGGTGTTCGCCACCAGGCGGTGAAGCCAAGTGTGGAGACTGGCGTCGCCGCGATAGGTGTCCATTTTGATGCTGGCTTTGAGCAATGCCTCTTGGAGTACTTCCTCGGCGTCGAAGTGGTTGTGGACATAGCGTTTGACCAGGAACCATAGCCGCTTGTGGTGTCGTTTGAGGATTTCTTCGAAGGCGTCCCCACTGCCTTTTCTGAAATCCTGCACGAGCGCGTGGTCGCTTGGTGCTGTTTGGCTGACGGTGTGCACGTACAACTTCCCCTGAGTTCTAGTGCGGTGTGTGTCTTGATCCTCGGCACTTCACCCCTGGTTGTGGGCTTTTTGCTTCGGTGCAGACGATTATGAAGTTCACGCATGCACCGTCCTACCAGAGCCCATGCCAAATGCATTGTGAGTGGCTAAAAGCGGCGTTTTTCCTGCAACAACACCCATCACCGAACCGCGCTACCCCCTGAATAGCAATGCTGTAATTTCCCACGAACGGGGGCAAAAAGAAAGTGCCCCGAAGGGCACAAGCTTTTCGACGCACACGCCGGCGCTCACCTACGGTTTGGTGACCATCTGCACGTCTTTGACTTCTACTGGCGCGCCCGGCGGAACGCTTTCGAACCAGATGAGCACCGCCTTGGTGCTGGGGCTTTCGAGCAGCTTGACGCTGCCGCTGCCATTGGCCACTTCCCCACTGCCGATTTCCCGGGCATCTTGCAGCGTGACATCAGTAGCCGGATCAATGTTGAGCACCCGCACTTGCGCCGATCCATCAATGTTCACGATCGCCTTAGTGGGCTCGATCTCCTCTGAGAATTGCAGCAGTACGCCGCGCGAATCGCCTTCAGCGATCCAGGTGGTGGTGGCGTCATTATCGACGAGTACCGGTAGATCATCCTGCTGGCCTAAGAATTGGGTCCAGCTCGTTGCCGACTCAGCCTTCGCCAGAATCGGGATGGCCTGCTCTAAGTGATCCTTGCTAATGGAGTTCGGGTCGATCGGCGCCTTCTCGTCCTTATTGCCAAAGGTGGCGGTGAGGTACGCGGTGCCAAGCGCAATCATGGTCACGAATGCGACCACGGCGAGTGCAACAATCGTGCGGCCGGTTGGGGTAAGCCCCTTGGCACCGAAGCCGGGTTCATTGCTCGGGCGCGGGCTGCGATCGGCCTCCACCTGGAGCTGATCGGGGCTTTCCTCCGCGGCATCCGGCAGTGCCCGCAGGGCACCGGGGAGTTCTGCTGCAGGGACCTGCAGCAAGGCGCGAACTACAGAAGGAGCCTGCTCGGTGTCCACCAGGGTTCCAAGTGCTGCGCGCAAACTGGACTGATCCCGTTCAAAACTGGCGTCAGGCAGCACCGCCGGGAATGCCAGAACCGCCACGCCGTCAGTGCTGATGCGGATGCGCGAGCGATTATCAAGCCCCAGTGGCGTGTGGGCTCGAGTGTGCGCCGCCTCGGTGGCGTCACCGAGCAGCTCCAAGGCATAGGCGGCGGCGAACGGATCCGCGCCATCTTCGGCCACCGCAGCCAAGGTGGTGCCGTCTACCCAATCAGCCACCACAAGGCAGCCATTGCGGTAGGCCAAGACCTCAATGTTTTCGGCAATCGCCGGGTGGCGCAGTTTCGCCAATGCATTGGTGCGCCGCGAAACCTCAGCAGCAGCTCCAGCGGCAGCCGCGGGCGTCAGCGGTGCCTGCGGGGCGGTACCGGAAGTATCAACGAACACCAGCGCCACCTCGCGTTCGGTCGCTACCTCGCGCGCCTGCCAGAAGCGCGCCTGGCTCACAGCACCGTGCTCGGCCAAGAGCCGGAAACGCCCATCGGAAACGCGCGCGCCGGGCACCAACCTGGGGCCACGAACCACACCGGCAGACATCGGCGGCGGTACTGGCGTGGCGTTGAAAGTGTCGTCCAAAGCCAGCAATTCTGGCGTCATGGACGGGGGCGCGGGGGCGTCGACAAGCTCCTTCGAGGGCACCTTGATCACCTTGTTGAGACCAGGAATGCGCTGCAGCGAACCGCCGAGTGCCACCACCTCTGGCAGACCAGAACGAGACAGCACCAGGCCAGTAAGAGCAAGGAAGAAGACGCCGACGACGGCAAGCTCAATCACCACGCCAAAGCTGCCCAGGGGATCCAGGAAATGTGCGTGGGTGATCAGATAGTCAAGGCCGAGGGACGCGGCCGCCGCCACCAGGGAGGCCGCCAAAGCCCAGGCACTAGTGCGCACCACCGCCGGAGTGCCTAAAGAACCAAGCTTTCGACGCAGCAAGGTGGAACCGATGATCGCGCCAGCAACAAAGCCAAAACCATTCGCGGCACCGAGCAGGATGACCACCTTGGAGGGATCGCTGGCCAAGACGGGGGCGAGATAGGAAAGCACGATCTTTGTGGTGGTGATACCAGCGATGATCAACGTGGGAGTCCACGCCTCCTCACGCGCGTAGAACACGCGAAGGTGCAACAACACCAAGGCATAAGGCAACAGCGTGAACGCGGAGAAGCTCAACGTCCAACCAAGAATGGAGGCGAGTTCGGCGTCGAATTCACGATAAGCAAACAGGCCACGGCCAATCTGCTCGCCGAAGGCGGTGAAGAACACCACGATGGGAATGAGCGCCAAGAACGTGAGCTTCGAGCCCAACACCAAGTCCTTCACCACAGCCTTATCGTCGCCATCGGCCGCATTGCGCGAAAGACGCGGCATGATCGCCGTGAGCAAGGTGACGCCGATGATGCCATACGGCACCTGCAACAACAGCCAGTGCTGCTGGTAGATATTCGGTGCGGCTTTATCCGCAGCCGCAGCAATGCGCGTGGTGATCACGAAGCCGAACTGAGAAATTGCGACGTAGGCGATAATCGCTACGGCCATGCCACCGAACTGCTTCAGGCGATCATCAATGCCCCACAAAGGCTTGAGCGAGACCCCGGAACGAAGGATAGGGCGCACCATGATCAATGCCTGCACCACCACGCCCAAGGTGGTGCCCAAGCCAAGCAGTAGCACATGAGGATCCGTCACCGGGCTTTGCGCAGCCGGGTCGAGTTTGCCCGGCAAGAACATGTAGAGCATCAGCACGGCAATGGTGATGACGTTGTTTGCCACCGGAGCCCAGGCGCCGGGCTTAAAAATGCCCTTGGTGTTCAGCACCGCCATGAGCAGCGCAAAGATGCCGTAGAAGAAAATCTGCGGGAGCAAAAGATAGGCAAAGCTGGTGGTCTGAACCACGTTCACCTTGCTGTTTTCGTCCAGCATGAGGTTGGTGATCCACGGGGCGCCGATCACCGCCAGGAGGGTCACCAGGATGAGCACCGAGGACGCGAGCGTGAATAGGCGTCGAATGAAGGCCTCGCCGCGATCCGGATCCTCTTTTTCCGCGCGCACGAGCACCGGAACCACCAGTGAGGTGAGCACCGCGCCGAGCACGATCTCGGTAATGAGGTTGGGCAGGGTGTTGGCGATGTTGAACGCCGAGGCGATCGCGCCACCCAAGGTGGTGGCAATGAGGACATTGCGCAGAAAGCCCGTGATGCGTGAAATGAGCGTGGCGATCGCCATGGAGCCACCGGCGCGCACCACGTCTGCATCGGATGTGCGCTTGGAGGGCTCAGCAGTTTCCTGCGCCACTGCATGTTCGGCGGCTCGGGCGTCCTGGTCGCCCTCCGCGGAAGGGGCGGGTACGTTGCGTACCCGGGCGGCCCGGTAGGCGGGGCTGGAGAGCCGGGAGCGATCCACTTGCGCTGTGCTTGGCGCTGAGGTTTCGGGGATTTCTGGCACCGGTGCCGGTGCTGAGGGATCGACGATGCGATGGCGTAACCCTTGGGCATCTGAACGATTCACGAGTTCATCCTTGAGCTATGAGGGGCTTGGTGCATGAGTGTGCAGCAATGGGGCGAATCGATGAAGCATTAGGGTGCCTCTTCGTCTCTCCTTGGCCTGCGCTGCACGCGACGAGTCTGCACTCGCTGCTGTCGCTGGCCCTGCTGCATCGCGCCTTGGGCGTAGGTATGCGGCGGCCTCGGCGGCCGGGTTGTGCGCTTCGGGTGGCTGCTACGGCGCGCCTTGCGCTTTCTGAGTACCCCGATGCCGATGAGGACAAGCAGCAGCGCCATGACGGTCACAGTGGAGGTCTTGGCACCGAGCAGTCCTGAGCGCGTCTGTACGCCGATGGTGACGGGCTTAGAAATCGCGGCGCCCGATGGGGTGGCGAGCCAGAGGTCAATGTCTGTGCGTCCCGCGTCGGTGGGCAAATTGGCTGTCATTTGGGCGGTGATGGAGCCCTTGGCGGGGATGAGAAGGCGATCATCGACGTCGATGCTCGCCCCAGGTGGTGCTGCGTAACGAATCCGGGCATCCACCGGCAGAGGCAGACCGTTGCGCGCGGCGATCAACAGCGGCGAGGAATCCGACCAGCGCGTGTACACGTTGCCGGGCGGCAAGAGCGTCACGGATGAGCGCAGCTCTGTGAGCGTGTCGCGGTTTTGGTCGAGGAGCTTTGTTTCGCGATCCACGGTGGCATCGAAGGTTGCGATGGATTGTCTGCCGTTGACGCTGAGTGCGCGGAGCACTTCGCGCCGCAGCGGCGCGGTAAAGCTATAGGGGCCAATGGCCACTGCAGGATCCGGAACCATGAGATGGGTGAAGTCATCGATGTAGTCCGCCTGCTGGCGTGCACGATTGATCTCCGTGTCGGAGAATACGGTGGGGTCGTCGAAGGGCGCGCCGAATGGGATTCCCTCCTGCGCGCTCGGCATGGAGTTCAGCGCATTGATCGTGTCCCCGGATGTGCGCAGATATGCCTCCACCGTTTGCGGCTTTGCTTCGCCCCGTTCCAGCAGCTCCCCCATCGTGTTGAGCAAGGTCTTGGGATCGGAAGGCTGCGTGGGCAGCATGAGCATGAGCGGGCCGTCGCTGTGATGCGTTTCCAGTTCAATGGCCGCGCTGGCGGTTGCTATACGCGCGGGCAGAGAATCGCTTCGCGCATCGAAGCGGGTGTCGTAATTGCCGTATCCGTAGGTTGGTGGGGCGTCGGTGGCGTCGCCAAGCATGGCGGTGAGGGAACCGGGATATGTTTTGGCGAAGATGCCCTGCGCGAGGCGCGCAGTGGTGCCCTCCTTGGCCACGCCCCAGACGGTATTGTCCGCCACCAGGGCGCGCACGGGCTGCGCTGGAATGGGCGCCGGAGTTGCTGCCTTGAGCGCGCGATCCTCTTCGAGTGAGGATCTCGAACCATCGGAGGATGGCGATGTTTCACGTGAAACATTGGGGTCTTGCCCCTCCTGGAACCACGCCTGCCCCAGCGGATCGAATTGATCGGAGCGTGGAATCGAGGCCTCATCGGCCCATCCCAGGCTCTGTGTAGTTGGCGGAGCGATATATCCCGAGCCGGGAACTACAACGTTATTGAGCGGCTTCGTTCCCAGTATTCTTTCGAGGGTCAATTGCCCGCGCTGCAACGCCTCGCGCATCAGCCACTCATTATTAGTTGCTTGCACGGCATTGAGTTCAGCATTGGCCCAGGGCAGCGCCAGAGTGCATGTCTCCTGCGCTACTGCCCGCAGATGCCCAAGCCAATCGCTGGCTGCCTGCTGGCCCTGGCCAGGCTCCATCTTTACTGCATTGCGGTTATCACCCCAGGAATCTCGCAAGCGCTGCTTTTGGCTCACCACGCTCGGGCGCTTGCTTGCCACCATATATCCCCGTGACATGCGTTGGACGGTGCGTAATAATTCGGGATCAATTCCCAGGCACGTCGCTTGGGCGGCCTCGGGATAGGCAGCGGAAAACGCATCGAAGCTCTTCAGCAGCTCCTGCATCTGCCCGTCATCGGCGAGGGCGTCCGCAAGATTCTCGGACTGCAACAGCAACTGGCTCGGCTCCGGAGCCTCGCCTGTTTCGCCACCAACGGCGTCTATAGGCATGCTCAGCGGCACGATGGCGGAAAGCTCGGGCGGATCATCTTCCGAATCTTCGGATGCGAGCTGACCCTGCGCGTGAAAGGCACTTAAAAAGCGTTGCGTGCTCAGCCACGCCTTGCTGGCATCTTGTAGCCCCACCAGGATTGGATACTCACCGGCGGTGTCGATAGCCAAGCCGCCGGGTTGGCCCTTGGCAGTTGGAACCTCCAGATCAATCTCCACGCTTTGCTTTGGCGCAATGGATTGCTCAACCGTTTGAGGCTGCGCACTATAGGGAAACACGGAGGCATCCCCCGCCAGCACCGTGCGCGTTTGCGCCAGGTTGTCCTCGGCGTCCGCGTGGCGCACCACGATATTCAGAGCGTTCTTCTCAATCGCCTCGTCGCCGTTATTGCTCACTTTCACCCGCAGCTTGAGCGCCTCACCCACCTTGATGGAGGTTGGCACCTGCAACAGCTCAATGCGCACGGGGCCTTCGGCGTCTACTTCGCGCACATTCGGGTTGATCCAGCGCTGCTTTGTAGATTCCGAATTCGGCGAAACCGGCAGCCCCTCCCCCATGGCGGCAAGAGGCGTGTTGAGTGAGCCGATGAGCACCCCAAGGGCGACACCGGCGCTGGTGATGCGCAGGTTCAACGTGGCGTGCCCCTCCCCTCGGCGCGTTCGGCGCGTGCAAGATCAGGCAGCAGGTTATAGGCGACGCGCGCCAGTTTGCGCTCATCAGCGTAGGCGAAATGTTCGGTGAGCTTATTTGCCGGGATCCAGGCAACCTCGGTGACCTCGGGATCTTCATCGTTCAGGTCGCCGTCGACAAAGCGCAGCAGATGATGATGCACAGTTTTGTGAATGCGCACGCCTTCGGAAACGAACCAATAATCGATCACTCCGAGCTCCGCGAACACCTCCCCATGCACGCCGGTTTCCTCCCAAACCTCGCGCTCGGCGGTGGCGGCTTTGTCCTCGCCCGGCTCCACGTGACCCTTGGGCATGGACCACAAAATGCGGCCGCGTCGATCAAGCCTGCCAATCAGTGCCACATAAATCTTGGAAAGGGCCACGTTGCCCTGCGCATCCACGGCCTCCGCCAAACCGGACACCAACAGACCGCCCGCCGAGGTTTCATCGCGGGTTGGCATTGAGCTTGCCGACGCCCCACGCCGACGATTATGCGCGTTCCTCGAAGATTGCGGGCGCTGCGAACGGGGGTTGCGAGCATTGCGCTTCTGATTCCCCCGGCGGTTGCCCCGCGATCGGGCACGACGAGGCGCGCCGCCAGCATCCTCTTCTGCCTGGCCGCGTTGCTGCTGGGCCTGGGAACCGCGCTGCTTCGAACGACCGCCCCGGCGACGACGTCGACGGGAGTTGCCCGATGGCTGCGAGGAACCGCCAGAGCCGCTCTCGTTTTCTTCCATCTCGCTGATCGTAACCGCTTGAAGGCAGAAACGGTATCAGCCGGGGCGCAGGAAGAATGTAGAATTGTGCTAATGACGAACCCACCCGAGCAGGAAAGCGACTCCACAACCTCACTTGCCGCAATGCTCATCGCAGCAAAACAGGAGCTGTCTCAGTTTGATTCCCTGCTGAGCGCGCTCCAACACGCCTTCGCCGCACGGCAGCACAAGGTGTACTTAGTGGGTGGATCAGTTCGCGATGCGCTCCTTGGCCGTCTGAGCCATGATCTGGATTTCACCACCGATGCGCGCCCGAACGTGGTGCTGGAAATCCTCGAAAGCCTCACCCCGGTGGTGTGGGACACTGGACTTGCCTTCGGGACGGTGTCTGCGGAGATTGAGGGAATGCAGGTGGAAATCACCACCTTCCGCTCCGATAGTTACGATGGCCAATCCCGCAACCCCGAGGTGCAATACGGCGATACCCTCGAGGGCGATCTGGTGCGCCGCGATTTCCGCGTCAATGCCATGGCGCTCGAGCTTGGCCAGACGGAGCCGATCTTCCACGACCCGCTTGGTGGCCTGCAGGATTTAGCGGCACGCATCCTCGATACCCCAGCCACGCCTGAGCAAAGTTTCCATGACGATCCCCTGCGCATGTTGCGTGCCGCCCGCTTTGTCTCGCAGCTCGAATTTGAGCTCGCCCCGCGGGTGAGTGAGGCGATGAAGGCGATGGCCGGGCAGATTGAGCGGATCTCCGTTGAGCGCGTGCAAATGGAGCTGGACAAGCTCATGCTCGGCAGAGCCCCCTGGGAGGGCATCCGCGCCATGGTAGATTCTGGCCTGGCGGAGTACATTTATCCCGAAATCCCCGCCCTGCAGCTCACCCAAGACGAGCACCGCCAGCACAAGGACGTGTACGAACACTCGCTGAAGGTGTTGCGCCAGGCAGTGGACCTGGAAGACGAGCCGGACCTGGTGCTGCGATGGGCCGCGCTTACCCACGATATTGGCAAGCCCGATACGCGCGAATTTCATGAAGACGGGCGCGTGAGCTTTCACCAACATGAAGTGGTGGGCGCGCGCCTCGTTCGGCGTCGTATGAGGGCGTTGAAGTACTCCAAGCAAATGACCAAAGACGTGGGCCAGTTAGTCTTCCTCCACATGCGCTTCCACGGCTTCAGTGAAAATGCTTGGACCGATTCTGCTGTTCGACGCTACGTCAGCGATGCCGGGCACCTGCTGCCACAGCTTAATAAGCTGGTGCGTGCGGATGTGACCACGAGGAATCGTCGAAAAGCTCAGCGATTACAGCGACTTTTTGATCTCTTTAGCCAGCGAATCGCGGACATTGCCGCCAAGGAAGATCTGGCGAAAGTGCGTCCTGACCTGGACGGAAACGAAATCATGGAGCTGCTTGGGTTGCCGCCGGGGCCTGAGGTTGGCCGCGCGTGGAAGTACCTCAAGGAGCTGAGGCTCGAACGCGGGCCGATGGAACGCGAAGAAGCCATTGAAGCGCTGCAGCTTTGGTGGGCTGCACAGAAAGGTTAGTGGGATGGATCTGTTTGGCGACCGCCTCTATCAGGCACTGGAACAATCCGAACCGGAACCCGGGATGCTGCTGGTATCCGACCCCATCGATGGTATGGGAGGCGTGTTTCCACGCAGTATCCTCTTGCTCCTTGAGCACTCAGACACGCACTCGATGGCGGTGGTACTCAATCAGCGCTCCGACGTTGCAGTGTTCAACGTCCTGCCCGCCTGGGCCGAGATTGCAGCGAAGCCACCGGCCGTCTTCATTGGCGGTATGCACGAACAACGGGCCGTATCCGCGTTGGGAGTGCTGGCTAAGGGCGTGCCCATGGACGATCACCCGGACATGCTGCGCGTGGCCAATCGCATCGTGCGCATCGCCATGAGTGAGGATCCCGGCAGTGTTGCGCACATGCTCGAAGGCGTCCGGATCTTCCAGGGCCTGCACTTCTGGGGTCCCGGTGAGCTTGAAGAGGAGATCGCGGCCGGCGAATGGTACGTCACCCCCGCGCTGCCCTCCGACGTGCTCACCCCCGGCAATGAGGATCTGTGGGTCAATGTGCTGCGCAGGCAACCAATGCCGCTGCCGCTCTTTGCCACCTATCCAGAAGATATTGGTGACAATTAGCGCAGCGTGGTGTGAGCCTCGATCCAGAGGGCCTCGAAGCGTTTGGCGTCGATGTGCTCCGCTTCGATGTCCTCGAATTGCTCATAGGTGTCTGGGTGAGGCACCTCCTGCAGGGGCATAGTGGCGGCGCCCTTCACCGTTCCCGCTTGCGCTACTCCTCTGATGGTTCCCGAAGGATCCATCTCGATCATCCTGTGCATCTTGCACACCTGGGTGTTGAGGGGTTCCAGTTCGGCAATGTGGACGCTGGAACCTACGCCTGGAACTGTCAGGGTTGTTTTGATGTAAAGCATTGCATTTCTCCTTCATTGCTCGCCTCTCGCGACCGTATGCGCTGCGCTAACCAGGAGCACATGAGCAATTGAACTTGATGGAAAATCATGAGCGGCAGAATCAATAAGGATAGCTGAGCTCCGCCAAAAATGACTGCGGCCATGGGCAGACCAGAGGCCAAGGACTTCTTGGTGCCGCAGAATTGGATGGCGATCTGATCCGCCCGGTTGAAGCCCAAGACTTGCGCCACGAATTTGGTCAACCACAGCATCGCCGCCACAATCACGATGGAAAGAACCACCAGGAAAGCGATTTGCAGCGCGCCGATTGAGCCCCACACACCGGCCACCATGCCGTGAGAAAACGCCGAATACACCACCATTGTGATGGAACCGCGATCGACGATCTTCGTTCCCTTATTAGCCGCAACCGAGCCAACCAGGGGACGCAGCAACTGCCCCAGCACGAAGGGCAAGAGCAATTGCGTGGCGATCTTCAAGAACACGCCGGTATCCACGTGGACGGAGCCCTCGTGCGTCATCAACGCCATTACCAGCAAGGGGGTGAAGAACACGCCTAAGAGATTGGAAAGTGAGGCGCTAACGATTGCGCCCGCCACATTGCCACCGGCGATGGAGGTGAATGCCACCGAAGACTGCACCGTGGAAGGCACCAGGCACAGGTACATCAGCCCCGTGGCGATGCCACTGCCGAGCCATGCGCCGAGCGGTTGCAGGCCGATGCCGAGCAGTGGGAAGAGCACAAAAGTGAAGGCGAGGATGGTGAGGTGAAGGCGCCAATGTTTGAGGCCTTCGAGCGCCTCGGTGGTGGAAAGCCGCGCTCCATACAGGAAGAACAGCAGCGCAATGGCTATGTCTGTGGCTCGAGAGAACCACCAGGCGGCCGTTCCGCTGATGGGAAACACCAGCGCAAGCAGCACGGCGGAAACGATGAGCACAATGAGTGGATCAAGTTTTGACAAAGCAGCGCGCATGCCAAAAGTGTAGTGCAGCTATTCGCTGACGTGGACCTTGCCCTCTTCCACCTTGGCTGGCACTTCCTGCAGCGGTTGTTGTGCCGGGCCGTTCACCACGTGGCCGTCGGAAATGTCGAAGACGGAGCCGTGCTTGGTGCATTTGACCTGGCTGCCCTCCACGATGGTGATGGGTGCGCCCTGGTGCGGGCATACGGTGGAGTAAGCCTTGTATTCGCCGTCCTTGGGCTGGGCGATGATGTACTTATCGACGATCACCGCGCTACCCACCGGAACGTCGCTCACGGCCAGGTCCTTGGGAGCATCTTTGCGGCCACAGGCGACGAGCAGGGCGCCGGCGAAGGTGGTGGCGCTACCGATAAGGAATGTGCGACGGTCGCATTGAAAAGAAGTCATACCCCGAGTATGGCAGCATGTCCCCTTCTGCAAAACTGATCCGGCCCTAAGTTGAAAGCGTCACCGTGACGTAATTGCGCTAGGTGCGAGTAGCTGCCTTCATATCGTTAATGAATTGCGATAACTCCTGGTGGAGCGTCTCCTGGTTTTCCAAGTTGCGCTCGATAATCGCGGTGATAGCAGAACCGGTGATGGCTCCCCGAGCCCCTGCCTGGATCGCATCGCGCACATGTGCCGGCGTGGAAATACCAAAGCCGAGCAAAATTGGTGGGCCCCCAAATCGCTCGATGTTCTCCACTACCTCGCGCAAGCCGGTGGTTTGCGATTCCTTCTCAGTACCCGTCACACCGTCGCGGGAAATTGCATAGATGTATCCGCGCGAATGTGCCGCCACGCCCTCGAGGGTTTGCTCGCTTGCTTGCGCAGGGGCAATGAAGATGGGATCGATTCCCGCTGCCTCAGCCGCCTGAATGAAGGGCTGGCCTTCGCGGACGGGGACGTCAGGAATGAGGATGGAATCAGCTCCGGCGTCCGCAAATTCCTGATAGAAGCGCTTGAGGCCACGGGTGAAGGGCACATTGCCGTAGATAAGTAAACCGATGGGGATATCGGAAAACTCGGCGCGAACCTGGCGAATGAGTTCCAGGGAAGAATCCACGGTGGCTCCGGTGTCGAGCGCGCGCAGGTGTGAGCGCTGAATGGTGGGCCCGTCGGCAACCGGATCAGAAAATGGTACGCCGAGCTCCAGGGCATCAGCGCCCGCTTGAATGGCGGTGCGGATAATGGCTAGAGACACCTGCGGCGTTGGATCCCCCAACATGATGAAGGGCACGAACGCACCTTCTTTTCCGAGGCGTTCGAAGAGTGCTTGATAGCGAGTCATGATGATCCTTAGAGCTTAAGCTCGGGTTGGGCGTCCAAGGTGGCGCGAACGTGGTCGATGTCTTTGTCTCCGCGCCCGGATAAGGACACGAGGATGGTGAGCTCCTTGCCTTCGCGGTCTGCGGTGGTGGCGCGCTTGAGCGCATAAGCCAGCGCATGGCTGGATTCAAGTGCAGGAATGATGCCCTCTTCACGTGAAAGCAATTGGAAAGCTTCCAGCGCCTCGGCATCGGTGATCGCTACGTATTGCGCGCGCCCGGTGGATGCGAGGTAGGCGTGCTGAGGGCCAACACCGGGGTAATCCAATCCGGCGGAGATGGAGTAGCTTTCTTCTACTTGCCCATCGCCATTGCGCATGAGGTAGCTGCGGGTTCCGTGCAGGATGCCGATCTGCCCTGCGTTAATCGTGGCACCGTGCTCACCGGAGTCCACTCCATGGCCACCGGGTTCCGCGCCGACGAGTTCCACGGATTCATCATCGACGAAGTCCGCAAACATGCCGATGGCATTGGAGCCGCCGCCCACGCAGGCCACGACCACGTCGGGCAGACCGCCGGTGCGCTCGATCATTTGCGCCCGAGCTTCGGTGGAGATCACGCGGTGGAATTCGCGCACGATGGTTGGGAATGGGTGCGGGCCCGCGGCGGTGCCCAGAAGATAGTGCGACTCGTGGAAGGTCGCAGTCCAATCGCGCAGCGCCTCATTCACTGCGTCTTTGAGGGTGCCGGATCCGGAGTCCACGGGAACCACTTTGGCGCCCATGAGTTCCATGCGGTACACATTTGGCTGCTGGCGGGCGACGTCCTTGGCACCCATGTAGATCACGCAGTCAAGATCCAGCAGCGCGCATGCCAGTGCGGTGGCGGTGCCGTGCTGCCCTGCTCCGGTTTCTGCGATGATCCGCTTCTTGCCCATGCGCTTGGCCAACAGCGCCTGGCCGATGACCTGATTGGTTTTGTGGGCGCCGCCGTGTACGAGGTCTTCACGTTTGAGGAAGATTCGAACCTTGCTCTTGCCTTCCTTGCGTGTGAGCGGCAGCTTGGAGCATTCGGTCAGCGGTGTGGGGCGCCCCAGATAATCGCGGAAGTAGCCGCGCAGTTCGTCCCGGAAGTCCTCGGACTCCATGGCTTCCACGAAGGCGCGTTCGAGTTGGTCGAGGGCGGGAATGAGCGATTCGGGAACGAATTGTCCGCCAAATTCTCCAAAGTAGGCTGGCAGGAGCGTCGGTTGTTCTTTAGACATGTGTTTTCCTCGCGTCGGTGCGAATGTTGTGGAATACCTGGCGCAGAGCACCGGCGTCTTTGTGATGATTGTATGGGCCAGCATCGTGGTATTCGACTCCTGAGTTGAGGTCGAGCCCCACACAGCCCACTGCGAGGGCTTCGTGCAGGTTGTCCGGTCCGATGCCGCCCGCGAGCAGGGCACGCTCGCGCACCTCAGCGGGCACCAGGGACCAGTCAAAGCGCTGGCCGGTGCCGCCTTCGCCCGAATCGAGCACAAGCTTTTCGACGTCCAACGCCTTTGCCACATTCACGCCGTCTTGGTGGGTCATGGAGACGGCTCGCCAGACCTGTACCCCGTGGACTTCTGAACGCACGCGCGCGATGAGTTCGCGCTCGGCTTCGATTGAGCCTTGATAGGGCGCGTGGATCTGCACGGCGTGGATGCCGGGTTGGACGAGCTCCCCCCAGCCCTTGGTGCGGCGAGAGACTGCCACGTAGTGTAGACCCGGTTCCGAGGCGATGATCTTTTCCGATGTTTCACGTGAAACACTGCGCGGGCTCGCCTCCTCGAAGATGAGCCCGCCGTAGAGGGCACCGGCTGCGCGGGCAGCCTGGGCTGCAGAAGGAGTGCGCAGGCCGCAGACCTTGTTTTCGCCATAGACCAGCGAGCGCGCCGCCTGATCCACGTCCGGCTGTCCCGTCAGATGTGAGCCCACGAGATACGCATTGGAGTGCCCGGCGAGTTCGCGCACCACCCGGTGCTCGCGAATGCCCGACTCGGACACCACCACTGCCCCATCGGGAACCAGCGCTGCAAGGCGCGCCGAGCGTCCGAGATCGATGCTGAGATCGTGAAGATTGCGGTGGTTGATGCCAAAGATTTTCGCGCCAAGCGCCGTGGCTCGGGCCACCTCTTCCTCATCGATCACCTCGGTGAGGACGTCCATGCCCAAGCGATCGGCCTCGGCAGCCAGTGTTCGATATTCGGTATCGTCGAGCACGCTCAGCATGAGCAGGATCGCATCCGCGCCGAAGTAGCGCGCCGCGCGCACCTGCACCGGATCAATGATGAAGTCCTTGCACAGCACCGGCAGATGCGTGGAAGACGCCACCGTTGCCAGGTGGTCATAGTCGCCACCGAAACGCTCGGGCTCGCAGAGCACGCTGATGCCCGCCGCATATCGCGAGTACACCCGCGCAATCTCGCCGGGGTGATATTCGGCGCGAATCAAACCAAGCGAGGGCGAAGCAGCCTTGCACTCCATGATGAAATGCGGACCCTCAGGCGCAGCAAGCGAGTCAAACAGCGAACGTTCAGAACGCTGAAGTTCGCCCACGCCGGAGATGCGCTGACGAATCCCATCGAGGTGTCCGCGCCGGGCAGTCACGATGCCCTCAAGCACGGTGGGCAATGCCTTATCCGCCATAGTTCGCCTCCTCGTGCTCAGCCAGCCACGCTTCCACAGCGCCGGAATCAATCAGTTCCTTGGCGCGGCACACGCCCGCGCGCAAGGATTCCGCTGCGCCAGTCACGAAGAACATCGCCCCCGCATTCGCGGCAACTGCGTCGCGATGGGCACCTGCCCCGCGCCCGGCGAAGGTTTTGCGCATCAGGCGGGCATTCTCCTGGGCATCCCCGCCCGCAAGGTCGTCTAGGGAATGCTCGGACAGGCCGAGCTCTGCGGGGGTGACCTGGTATTCGCTCACGTGGTCGTCGACAAGCTCCCACACGCGGGTGGGGCCGTGCACCGCGATCTCGTCGGTGCCGGAGCCGTGAACAACGAGGGCATGTGTGCGGCCGAGCTCGCGGAAGGTCTCGGCGATGATGGGGCCGAGTTCGGCTTTGGCGATGCCCATGATCTGGAATTCGGGGCGCGCCGGGGAAAGGATGGGACCGAGCGTATTGAAGAGCGTGGGCACCTTAAGCGCCTTGCGCACCGGCATGACATGCGCGATGGCGGGGTGGTAAGCGGGTGCGAAGAGGAAGGTGAAGTTGGAGGCCTCGAATTGGCGAACAGCGCGCTCGGGATCGAGGTCGAGGGGGATATTGAGCGCTTCCAGCACATCCGCCGATCCCGACTTCGATGACACCGAGCGATTGCCACACTTGATAGTCTTGACGCCCCCGGCGGCCGCCACCAATGAGGCTGCGGTGGTGACGTTGATGGTGTTTGCGCCGTCGCCGCCGGTGCCTGCGGTGTCGAGGATGCCTTCGCCGGTAATCGGAAATGGCCGCGCTGCGTTGAGGAATGCCCGCGCCGCGCCGGTGATGTCCGCCGCCGTCTCCCCGCGTGTGCGGATCGTGGCCAAAAGGGCTGCGATGTGCACGTCGTCGTATTCGCCTACGGTGAGCGGGGTAAACACCTCCACCGCCTCTTCGACCGTGGGATTCGGGTTATCCAGATACTTGATTAATGCTTCTAACATGGTGCTTCTCCTAGCTTTTCGACGTTCCACGTGGCTCAAGCAACGCCGCAATGCAACGATCCAGTATCTTCGGTCCCGCTGGGCTAAGGACTGACTCCGGGTGGAATTGCAGCCCGATGGCGCCTTGTGTCTGTGCGGCCATGACTACCTGGCCGATCTCCGACTCGCAGGTCGCCAGCGGTTCAAGGGCGTCCGGGGTTTCCGTGCAGCCGAGCGAGTGATAGCGGGCGATGGGCACCCTGGAGCCCTTGAAGTGATTTTCTGGCCCGGCGTCGGTGGCGAGGCCCTGAAAGAGTGGGCTTCCAAGGCCCGCCTGAGTGAGTTTCATGTGGTCCATGGTGCCGTGTACCGGGCCGCAGGGGCGCACCTTGCCACCGAAGTGCTCCAGCAGCGCCTGGAAACCGAGGCAGATGCCGAGCATCGGCACTCCGCGCTCAAAGCAGGTGCGGATAAGCTCCATCATGCAACCTGCCTCCAGCGGATGCCCCGGGCCTGGAGAGAGCACGATGAGGTCCGGGTTGGCGGCGAGGATCTCCTCTACCCCGATGTGATTGCGGAACACCGTGCAGCGATAGCCTGCCACGGCGAAGGCATCGACGAGGTTGTACACAAAAGAATCGCGGTTATCTAAGAGCACCACGTGAATATCTTCGGGCTTCACTTGTGCACCTCTACTTCCTTATTTTGAGCCAGGGCAATGGCATGGAGTACCGCATAGGCCTTATGCAGCGTCTCATCCGCCTCCAACTGGGGCACCGAATCACGCACGACCCCGGCACCTGCCTGCACCACAGCCGTGCCGTGCTGAACAAAGGCGGAGCGGATCACGATGCAGGTATCCATGGAACCATCACCGCGCAAGTACCCCACTGCCCCGCCGTATGAGCCACGACGCACTCCTTCAACCTCGCGCAGCAACTCCATGGCGCGCAATTTTGGTGCGCCGGTGAGCGTGCCCATGTTCATGCACGCCCGATAGGCATCCAGTGCGTCGAAGTCCGGGTGCAGCTCGGCCTCGATGCGGCTGATCAGGTGCATAACGCGGGAATAGCGGTCCACCTGCAGCAGCTCCGCGACCTTTCGGGTAGCGGGCACCGCTACGCGAGCGAGGTCGTTGCGGGCAAGATCGACGAGCATGGAGTGCTCGGCAACTTCTTTGGCGTCCGTGCGCATGTCCAGCTCCGCGCGGATATCGAGCTCGTGATTCACGCTGCCATCGGGGTTGAGCCCGCGAGGCCGGGTGCCTGCGATCGGGTAAAGCTGCACGCGCCGCGAAGGCATCTCGAGGGTGAGGTTCGATTCCGGTGAAGCACCAAAGAGCTCATAGGGGCCGGCATCCGACGCGCTGCGCATGTAGAACATGTAGGGGCTCGGATTTGTGGCGCGCAGGTGGCGGTAGGCGCGGTATGCGTCCGGGCACTCGCAGGTAAAGTGCCTTGCGGGCACCACCTGATAAATGTCACCTTGACGAATATTGCCCTGGAGCTGGGTTACAGCCTCCCGGAAGTCTGCGTCGGAAATATTCGTGCGCACATCGAGGCTTCCCTCGGGCTTGCCCAGCTCATGCTCGCTCAACTCCACCGATTCCACCGCTTCGCGCAACGCATCTACCGCTGCCTCGGCAGCATCCTGGCTCAGCGCGACTGCCTCCACGGCGGCTTCTTGGGTGCGGTGATCGATGGTAAGTATCGATTCGGCGACGAGGAATTGATAGTCGGGGAACGTGTTGGGCCCAGCCTCCACCTGCGGCAGATCCTCGAACGTAGCCACGAAGTCGAAGGCGAAACCACCAACCACGAAGGGCAGGATCTCACCCTCATATCCGGCATCGAGCTGTAACTGGCGCAGGATCTCCACCTGGCTGCGGTCCAATAATCGGGCGCGCTCATCGTGTTCTTTGGAGGCCTCGAAGCGGAAGGTGGCATCGTGATCAGCACCGAGGCGCTTAAGCATGGCTTCACCCGTGTCGCCGAGGGCTTTCACGTGAACCTCTGCGCCCTGGCATGTCACGCGAAGAGCGGCATTGAGCACAGCTACGCACTTGGTTTTCTTCTTGGATTCAATATCGGCAGACTCCAGGAGAACAGCATCGGATGACTCGATGCCGCCGAGGGCGGCAAAGAGCGCCGCAGCGTCACTGTGATAGCGCACCGGTGTGCGCGCTATAAAGAATTCCATAGTGCCCTTTCGCCGTTCGGCTCCGCTTTAAGCCTTGGACCTATGGGTAGCAAAAAGGCCCGTAGCGAAAAGCTGACGAGCCTTAAAAGTAATGCAACACGAGTGGCTCGCCTTTAAGCGCGCCACCAGGAAATCTGTTGCCTATTCATGAGTGCTTAGGTTACTGGGTGTTGGCTCGCACCGCAAGATTAGTGATCCTTCACTGCTCGGCGTAGAGCATCCACGTCCACAGCGGGAGCCTCGTCTTCTGCTCCCCCGGCACTGCAGCAGGAAGCATTGGACGCCTCAACCTCAGCATCGTGCGCGGCGAGTACTGCCACGGTACGAGAACCCAGGCTTGCGCCGAGTGCCACGAGCACCACACCGAAGAGTGTCATGACGGCGGCGGTCAGCCACAGCCAGGCGTTGTCGGTGAAACAGAGCATCGCTGCGAAGGTGAAGGCTACGCCGCCGATCACCCAGAGTGGGCCGGCAGTTTGATGGGCGGCGTCCCACATCTGGCGAGACTTGCGAACTTCGGGCACCTTAATGCCGATGAAGGAGTTGCCGGGCAGCTTTCGGGTCCAGCCGAGCACACCGACCACGATGGCGAGAACGGCGATGATGGCGAGGAGAATTCCGACGAAAAACATGCCTGCAATGCTACTCGCCCCCGAATGTTTCACGTGAAACATGGGGCCGCGGCGTCGAAAAGCCGAGATGCGGTACTTTTATAGCGAACGCGGCACCCCTCGCCGCTGATGAAAGGAACCCCTATGGACCTCAAGCGACTTTCCAATTCGCTGCTGTTCAGAATCATCGTCGCGATCATTCTGGGCATTGTGTGCAGCTTCTTCTTCCCCGAATGGCTCGCGCGCATCTTCGTCACTTTCAATAGCCTTTTTGGTAACTTCCTCGGCTTCTTCATCCCTGTCCTCATTTTTGCCCTCATTACCCCCGCTATCGCTGGCCTTGGGCGTGGCGCAGGTAAGTGGCTGGCGATCACCACCGGCATCGCCTACGGCTCCGCTGTTGTTTCGGGCCTGATTTCCTGGGGCGTCGCCACCCTGATCTACCCGATGCTGCTGAGTAATCAGGGCGATGTAGCCGTCAAGGACGTGGAAGAGGGGGCGCTCAGCTCCTACATCGACATCCAGATGCCGGCCCCTATGGAAGTGATGACTGCGCTGATCCTCGCCTTCGTGGTGGGCGTGGCGATGACCACGGTGAAATCCGACACGCTCTACTCGGGCGTGGCCGACCTGCGCCGCGTGGTGATGAAGGTGATCTCTGGCTTTATCGTGCCGCTACTGCCGATCTATATCTTCGGCATGTTCCTCTCGCTGGGCATGAACGGCAACCTCACCGCAACGCTGTCCGCCTTCGCCAAGGTGCTCGTGCTGGCGATTGTGATGAGCTTTGTTCTCCTGCTGCTGCAGTTCCTCATCGCGGGAACCATCGCGCGACGCAACCCCTTCACCTCACTGAAGAACATGATGCCAGCCTACTTCACCGCGCTCGGCACCTCATCCTCCGCCGCCACCATCCCCGTGACCTACGAGTGCGCCCGAAAAAATAATGTGAGCCAGTCGGTAGCTGGTTTCACCGTACCGCTGTGCGCCACTATCCACCTGTCCGGTTCGATGATGAAAATTACGCTTTTCGCTTTTGCCATCATGTTCATGGACGGCATGGATCTACCACTCACCACGGCACTCGGCTTCATCCTCATGCTGGGCGTCACCATGGTGGCAGCCCCCGGCGTGCCCGGTGGCGCGATCATGGCCGCTGTTGGCCTGCTTTCCGCCAACCTCGGCTTCGGTGACGATCAGGTGGCGTTGATGATCGCCGCCTACATCGCCATCGACTCCTTCGGCACCGCCTGCAACGTCACCGGCGACGGTGCGATCGCCATGGTGGTTGATCGCTTTGCCAAGGGCAACATCGCCCGCATGGAGCTTGACGACGACGACGATCTCGGCCTCGCCGCCGCCATCGAAGGCATCGAGGAAGACTAAATCCTCGCCGCGTCGAGAAGCCGAACCCCCTCGACCCACGCGGCGCACAGAACCATCGTGGGCGACTGCTCTGAAAGGTCGTCGCCCACCAGTTTCAAATAATCCAGGGTCACTCCAGGCGCTGCCGCCAACTCCTCGCGAGCCGCCTGGATTTCTCTCGGATCTGCCTGCACAGCGCGTATAGCCCGACTCAGGGCGAGCGCCTGCTGCAGGCCTTTTTCGCTTAAACGCGCATTGCGACTGGATTCCGCCAGACCCGCCTCACTGCGGACGATTGGAACCGCGCAGATCTCCACCGGGAAGTTCAGGTCGTGCACCATGCGTCGAATGATCGCGAGCTGCTGCGCGTCCTTTTGCCCGAAGTATGCGCGCTCGGGCTGCACGAGATTCAAAAGCTTCGCCACCACGGTTACGACCCCGTCGAAGTGTCCCGGCCGAGAAGCGCCCTCCAGCATCTCCCCCATCGCGCCGGAGCGGACCCAAATATCCGGCACGCCGTTCGGATACATCTCCTCAACGCTTGGCGCGAACACCAGATCAACGTCGGATAGCAGTTGGAGATCCTGCTCAAGCTGGCGTGGATAGTTGCGGTAATCCTCGCAATCGCCAAGATCCGCAAATTGCAGGGGGTTGGCGAAGATGCTCACCACGCGAATATCGCAGTCCCCGGCGGCGTCGATAAGCCTGCGGTGCCCCTGATGCAGGGCGCCCATCGTCGGAACCAGGCCGACCCTGCCGCCGCGTTCAGTGCGAAGGCGGGCGAGTTCGGTGCGAAGTTCTTGGACAGTGTGCACCAGCATTATTTGCCCCCATCGCTAAAAGATTCAGCTTCAGCCGGGAAGCTCCGATCGCCCACGCTTTGCACGTATTTGCGCGCGGCGTCCTCCAACACGGAGGCTACGTCGGCGAAACGGCGAACAAACCTAGGGGCACGTCCCCGCCCGAGTCCGAAGGCGTCGGTCCACACGAGGATCTGCCCATCGGTGCCATTGCCCGCGCCGATGCCGATAGTTGGGATGTCGAGCGTTTGGGTGATTTCGCGGGCGATTTCCTGGGGCACCATCTCCAACACGACGGCGAAGGCCCCGGCGTCTTGCACCGAGCGCGCCGAGCGAAGCAAATCTTGGCCGGCCTCGCCCTTGCCTTGCACCACAAAGCCACCGAGGGCGTGTTCGGACTGGGGCGTGAAGCCGAGGTGCGCCATCACGGGAATGCCCGCGTTGACGACCGCGCTAATCAGCTCGGGCCTATCACCCTCGAGCTTCACCGCGTCTGCGCCGGTGCGTTTCATCAATTCGATGGCGGTGCCCACACCTTGCTGCGTGGATACTTCATAGGAACCGAAAGGCAGGTCCACCACCACGAGCGGCCTGGGGGCGGCAGCGGCGACGGCTCGGCCAAGCATCACCATTTCATCCACGGACATCTCAAGTGTGGATTGGCGGCCTAACACCACATTCGCCGCTGAATCGCCGACGAGCAGAATGTCGACGCCGGCTTCGGCGAAGATCTTGGCGCTCAGAGCGTCATAGCTGGTGAGGGCGCTGATCGGACGTCCTTCGGCCTTCATTGCCTGAATGTGGCGCGTACGCAATCGTTTGGGCGCTGGGGTTTCGGAGCTTCCATAAGCTGACATGGGTGAAAGTATAAGCCTCTTGATAGGATCAAGGTCCATGGCATACCGAATCGGTTTCGACCGCGAAAAGTACATTGAGCTGCAGTCTCAGCACATCAAGGCCCGCCGCGAGGAACTTGGCGGCAAGCTCTACCTCGAGATGGGAGGCAAGCTTTTCGACGACATGCACGCATCCCGTGTGCTGCCGGGATTCACACCGGATAACAAAATCGCCATGCTCGACCGCATCCGCGATGAAGTAGAGATCCTCGTCTGCATTAACGCCAAAGATCTGGAACGCCACAAAATCCGCGCCGATCTGGGTATCTCATATGAGGACGATGTTCTTCGCCTAATTGACGTGTTCCGCGATCGTGGATTCTTGGCGGAGCATGTGGTGATTACTCAACTCGATGACGATAACCGCCTCGCCATGGCCTTCATTGAACGCCTGGAGCGCCTGGGCGTTCACGTTGCGCGCCATCGAGTGATCCCCGGCTACCCGACGGACCAGGACTTTGTGGTCAGTGAGCAGGGCTTTGGCCGTAATGAGTACGCCGCTACCACCCGCGACTTGGTGGTGGTGACGGCGCCGGGTCCGGGTTCCGGCAAGCTCGCCACCTGCCTTTCGCAGATTTACCACGAGCATCAGCGCGGTGTGGCCTCAGGATATGCCAAGTTTGAGACATTCCCGATCTGGAATCTTCCGCTGGAGCACCCGGTGAACCTGGCGTATGAGGCGGCGACGGTAGATCTGAACGACGCCAACATTATCGATTCCTTCCACCTTGCGGCCTATGGCGAGCAGACAGTGAATTACAACCGCGACGTGGAGGCATTCCCTCTGCTGAAAACGCTGCTGGAGCGTCTGACTGGTTCCTCCCCCTACCAATCGCCCACTGATATGGGCGTGAATATGGCGGGCAATTGCATTTCCGACGATGCTGCCTGCCGCGAAGCCGCAGAGCAGGAGATCATTCGCCGTTACTTTAAGGCGCTGGTTGATGAGGCGAAGGCCGGTACCGACTCGACTCAGTCTGATCGCGCCGCGATCGTGATGGCGAAGGCGGGTATCAAGACCTCGGAGCGCCGGGTTGTGGCTCCCGCACGCGAGGTTGCTCAGAGCACTGGCGAACCCGGCTCGGCGATCGAGCTTCACGACGGCACCATCATCACCGGTCGCACAAGTGAGCTGCTTGGTTGTTCCGCTGCGATGCTGCTGAATGCGCTGAAGCACCTTGCTGGACTCGACGATGTGCACCTGCTCTCCCCCGGCTCGATTGAGCCGATCCAGCGGCTGAAAACGATGCACCTGGGCAGCCGGAATCCGCGATTGCACACCGACGAGGTGCTCATCGCTCTGTCCACCTCTGCGGAAACGAATGAGGACGCCGAGCGCGCGCTGGAACAGATCAAGAACCTGCGCGGCTGCGACGTCCACACCACGACCATTCTTGGCTCCGTGGATGAGGGTATCTTCCGCAATTTGGGTGTGCTGGTGACCTCAGACCCGAAGTTCCAGCAGAAGAAGCTCTACCAAAAGCGTTAGTTTCACGTGAAACATTCGCTAGAAGCGAAGCGCCGCTGACCCCTGGGCTGGGCCGGGATCGATCGGCTCGGCCTTTGGCTGCACTTCAACCGGGGCAAACACAGTTCCTGCTGGATACGTCCCGCAATTGTTCGGAGCAGGTTTGCCCTGGAGGCGATTTTCTAGCCACGGATTCGCGATCATCGCCCACTTAGCAATGCCAGGCGTGTGGGAAATGGTGGGATCGGAAATGTACTCAACCGTGAGTCCTGACTCGCAGTACTTCGTGGCGAGGCCACGGACGTCGTTTTCCAACATGACGCCGTCGCCAAGCCCCTCCTCGCCCGGGATCGTGCCTTCGTTTTGCCCACCAGTGGACTGCCAAATCTGCAGCGGAATGCTTGGATTTGGTTGGAGGCCGATGTTCAGGCTGTTCACGACTGCAACGAATTCGGGAATGGAGAAGGGTTTTTGATACTGGGGCTTTGCCATATCGACCCAGCGCAGCCCACCATATTGCCCCTCAACTTCGGCGATGGAGGCACGATTGACGCTGGCGAGGATACGCACGCCATAATCGTTTAGGTACGGAGTGAGATCGAAGCCGGGGATGGCGCGGGACACGCCAACGATGGTCATTGCGGAAATGCCTGCCCACACCGGGGAGCCGTCGATGTAGCCAATGTTATTGGCTGGAGCCACCAGCACGCCGCCCATAGCGGCGCCGATGAGGTGCTCGTTGACGTCTGGGGCGAATTCGGGGGCAAGAGCCGCAGCCCAGCTCGTTGCGATGCTGCCGCCCGAATACCCCATCATCGCGATCTGAACGTCCTTCGGTAGCTCCCCTGAGCGCATCGCGGCGCGCAGGCCGTCGAGCGTGACACGCCCATACTCGGGGCCCACGGCGAAACGCGCCTCCGGCCCTTCGATATCCGGCAAGGCCATGGCATACCCCTGATTGAGCAGGTTCGCGAAGAACGCTGTTTCAACTCCCATGGAAGCCGTACCCAAAGACACATTGCCAGCGATCGCGCGTGAAGGGGAATGCTCGGGATTGAGGGAGTCGTACACAGAGTGGTAACTCACCATGCTGCCATTGAAATTATTTGGAATGGCGATGGAGGTGACGTTGGCCTGCGGTGCGCCGTTGGCGTCGGAAGTTTTGTACAGCAGTTGCACCACGCGCAACGGGGTGGGAACGCCGAGGACGTGGTACTGGAGCGTGCGAGAGCGGATGATGTCGCCCGGCTGAAAAGCGCCTAGGTCACCATTGAAATCGTAGAAACGCTGGCCGAAGTTCGCGTCCCGCTCGAAAGATGAGCCGCCGAGGGGCGAACCGGGCACAGTGCCCAGCAGCGCCCCCTCCCCCAGCGGGATCCGTTGATCGCTGATGGAATCGGCTGGCTGAGCGTTGGCGATGGGTAGGACGGTGAAGGCAGTTCCGGCGGCAAGGCCGATAGCGAGGGCGCGAAGTTTCATGGGCATCTCCAAGACTTGAGGAATGTTTCTTCAGAATAACTGCTTGGGATGTGAAACTACACGAGGCGCGCTAATCCAGTCCATGTTCAATAGCGTCGGCGAGGTGATCCACCGCCTCGCGATCCCCGCTCACCTCTACTGTTTCACCAGCGCCAATGCCGAGCCCCATCACCATCAGCGCGCTGGAGGCATCAACGCCGTTGATGCACACCTGAGAATCGCCAACCAACTCCGCGATCCGCGCCGCAGGGCGTGCATGTAAACCGGCAGCGTCCGCGACCACAGCCTGCCTGGAATACGCAGCGCCACCCGAAGCTGATTCCACGGTGAAACTGTTGAGCGCCTCCAAGGCGGCCTGAGCAGTGGCGTTGAGATCTTCGCCTTGCTGCGCTGCTACCGCCGCGGCAACGGCGCCTTCGACGAAGGGTGCGTTGACAAAGCGAATCGCTTCGCCTTCGTGGAAGTCCACGATCATCTCGACGGTCATGGTTGCCGAACCGAGATCGCTCAGCAGCAGAACCTCTCGACCCTCCGCCAGCAATGGATCCACTGCCTGTTCAATGCGGTCGTAGGAAGTCCCGATCCCGCCGTCGATGCCACCGGCGGCGATGATGGTGACGTCCGGAGCCATCTGCTGTGCAAGTTCACGCAGACCTTCCGCCAAACGTTTAGAGTGAGAGACGAGCACTATGCCTACGCTCATTGCGCCTCCTGAGCCGTCCGGGCTGCAGCTTCAATCAGCAAAGCGGAGGAGGTAGCGCCGGGATCCTTGTGCCCCTTTGAGCGTTCGCCTAAATATGAGGCGCGCCCCTTGCTCGCCACCATGTCGGTGGTGGCGTCCGCGCCTGCTTCGGCTGCCCCTGCGGCAATGGCCAAGAGTTCGGCTGGTGAGCCAGAGGCGATTGATGCCGCGTGGACTGCTGGTGCCCAGGCATCCACCATCGTCTTTTCTCCTTCTTGGGCTTTGCCGCGTTGCTGAATTCCGTCGAGCGCAGCTTGCAGCAGCGCCACTACACCGTCACTATCGATCTCGCCATCGCCGGCTACCTTGGAAGCGCGGAGAAATGCTGTGCCCAGCAGTGGCCCCGAAGCTCCCCCCACGGTGGAAATAAGCACCTGCGCTGTGGTTTTGAGCACTTCGCCAGGGGTGTTCGGTTGCTGCTGATCGAGCTTTTCCACCACCGCCTGGAAACCACGGTCGAGGTTTTCACCGTGGTCTGCATCGCCGATGGCACGGTCGAGATCGATGAGCAGTTCCCGGTTCGCGGACGCAGCCTCCGCGCAGGCGTGGATCCAATCCAGAGCCCATTGGGTTCCCAAAGTCATTTAGAGTCCTTTCATTGGGGTGTCGTAGGGGGCGTCGAAAAGCTCGAGCATGGCGTCGTCCACTTTCATGAGGGTCAGTGAGGCGCCCTGCATTTCGAGGCTGGTGACGAAATTGCCCACGAGCCCGCGCGCGATGTGGATGTTCAGATCTTCCAGGCGTTGCGCGAGGCGGCGGTAGACGATGTAGAGCTCGCTCGATGGGGTGCCGCCCATACCGTTGACCAGCGCGATGACGCGGTCTGAGGCTTGGAGGTTCATGTCCGCGAGGATCGGATCGAGCAGTTGGTCTGTGATGGAATCGGCGCTGCTCATTGGGATGCGTTTGCGGCCCGGTTCGCCGTGGATACCGATGCCGATTTCTACCTCATCATCTTCGAGGTCAAAGGATGGCTTGCCAACGTGGGGGACTGTGCAAGCGCTCAAAGCAACACCCATGGAGCGCACGTTGGCTACCGCTTTTTCGGCTACCTCGACTACTTGATCGAGGGAATCGCCGCGCTCCGCTGCCGCTCCGGCAAGTTTTTCCACCAGCACGGTGCCCGCAACACCGCGCCGACCTGCGGTGTAGAGGGAATCTTCCACGGCAACGTCGTCGTTGACGATGACTTGGCGCACTTCGATGTCTTCGAACTCGGCGAGTTCCGCTGCGGTATCGAAGTTGAGCACGTCGCCGGTGTAGTTCTTCACAATGAACACCACCCCGGCACCGTGATCGGCAAGTTTTGCTGCCGCAAGGATTGGATCTGGGGTTGGTGAAGTGAATACTGGGCCGGGCACAGCGGCGTCGAGCATGCCAGAGCCCACATAGCCAGCATGCAGAGGTTCGTGCCCGGAGCCGCCGCCGGATACCAGGCCGACCTTGCCGTGGGCCTTTGGCTCACTGCGGTGGACCACGATTGGGTCGTATTGCGCTTCAACTTGGGTGTGGGCGGCAACGAAGCCCTCCACACTTTCGCGCACCACGTCTTTCGGGCTATTGATGAGCTTTTTCATAACCACACCTTTCGCTTCGACTATGTCCGAGAATACGCTTAAGGCGGTTCGGTGGCGTCGCTCAAAACACCAGCCGGTGTGGTGGTGATGCGTTTTCCACTGGAGGTCCACCAGGTGATATTCCCTTCGCCATCTGAACGGCAGAAGACTTTTCGCTCGGTTTTGAGGTTGTGATGGTGCCTGCACAGCAGTTGGGCATTGCTCATGCTCGTCGGCCCGCCTAGGGCATAGGGAATGACGTGGTCAATATCGCACCATTGCGCGGATATTTCGCAGTCCGGGAAGCGGCAGTGCGCGTCGCGGGCGATAATGGCCGCACGCATCGAGGGCGGGAAACGGTATCCTCGGGCTTCAACGTCTGTTGCTAGTTGCCGTTCATGTGCTCGATCAGCGAGGACTTCAAGGTCTTGGCTATTGAAGCGCTCTCCCCCGGCTGTGGTGATTTCTGTACTGCGTTCATTCCGGTACACGTTGATGGTGATCTTCGGCGTCTCCCCCAATGCCATTTTCAGCAGCGCTTGGGCTTTCGTGCAATCCTGCTGCTGAGCCAGTGTGTTGATGGCCTCCCGGATGGTTTCAATCGCGCCCTCGCTGCTGACCATCTCCAGGCATGCCCATCCCGGTGCCACCGGGTAACTGTAGAGCGATTCCAGGGGCTGCGGTGGTTCAGGCTCGGGATCAAATTGCTGGCGTAGGAGCCGCCGAATTTGCCGCGCTGATGGTACTGATTCGTCTTGCTTTTTGGGATGAAGGAACCTGGCCAGCAGATCATCAAAGCGGGGCATCTCAGTTTCCGGCACCGCTGACAAGGCGTGGCCGATTGCCATGAGCCGTGGAAAGTCTAGGTGCCACAGCGATGCCTGCAATGCGCTGAGCTGGGGCAACTGACGCAGAATGTAGATTGCCCACAGCCTTGACAGTACGTAATCCTTGGAATGTTGGAGGCTGAAGGCGAGGTCCAGCGCCGCGCATTCAAACGCATAGCCGGGCTCAGAGGGCACGTATTCCGCCCAGAAATTGAACTCGTCTTTCAGCAGTTTGCGTTGGCGACGGCACGCTGGATCGCGCATATCGCAGCGACGGTAGTAAGCGAGCATTTCCCCTCCCCGATGGATCATGTGTTCTAACCCGATGATAGAACACATGAACGAACCCCGCAACCCCTCACGCCAACTTTCTTGTAAAAAAATTTCAGAGAAACAATATTGCGCGCAGTGTTAAATGAGGCGTTGTTCCCGCGCCTTCGTGATGGCTTCAGTGCGGTTACTCACGCCCAACTTGGAATAAATATGCACCAGGTGAGTCTTCACGGTCGCCTGAGAAATGAACAGTTGCGCAGCCAATTCCTTATTGGTGGCACCGCTAGCAAGCTCCCGCAGAATTTCAATTTCCCGAGCAGAAAGCGCCTGCTGCGGCTTTGCAACCCGTTGCATTAGGGCATTTGCAACCTCTGGTGCCAGTGTTCTTTGGCGTTTTGACGTCGCCACGACCGCATCATGCAACGCCGTCTCGGGAGCATCCTTGAGCAAATATCCCATGGCACCGGCCTCCACGGCGGCAACGATATCCGCCTGCGTGTCATACGTTGTCAAGATCAATACCGGAGGTCCGCCCGCCTGCACCAGCGAACGAGTGAGCGTAATGCCATCCACTTCGGGCATCTGAATATCAGTCACCACCACGTCAATGTCTTTGGTGGTCTCAGGCGTCACGCCTGCACCATTACTGGCCTCTGCGGTGACGGTGATGTCGGGAAAACTGTCCAGGATTGCGCGCAGACCGGCGCGAACCACGGGGTGGTCGTCGATAAGCATGACGCGGATCATGGGTGTCAGTTTAGTGCTTGCTTGTTAAAGGCAGCCGACATGCCAGCGTGCTGCCCTGGGCGGTTGCCTCAAAATTGAGCTCGCCGGCTACCAGCTCCACGCGCTGCCGCATGCCCTCTAGACCAAACCCCTCCCCCGGCGCAGATGCAGTGCTGCTGTGGCCGTTATCGACGATGTCTAAGCTCAGCTCATGATCCCATAGCCCAAGAGTGAGCACTGCCTTGGTGGCATCGGAGTGCTTGATCACGTTCTGCACCCCCTCTTGCGCCACGCGCAGTGCCGTGCGGGCAATCGGTTCCGGGACGCTTGTGTTGGTGCCTCCAACCGTCACCACTCGAATGTCAATGGTGCGTTGCAGGGCACGCTGGGTTTGCATGTGACGCTGCGCGAGTTGCTCCAAGGCGACGTTGAGGGGCACGTCATTGCTGGGGCTCGCAAGATCACGAACAAAACGTCGCGCCTCGGCCAGGCTTTCCTGAGCCTGATCGTGGATGAGCTTGAGCTGGGTGGCTGTGTCGCCGCTGGCCTGATGCTGTGCAGCACGCGATACCAAGACGATGGAACTTAACCCTTGAGCGACCGTGTCGTGAATTTCGCGAGACAGGCGTTCGCGTTCCTCCATTCGCCCGGCCTCCCGTTGGCGCAGCGAGAGTTCCTCCTGGGCGGCCAGCAGTTGCTTCGCAATCGCCTCATTGCGCGCGGCGACTGCGCTAAGCACTGAATACACATGGTGAATCACGACGGCGAAACACGCCCCAATGAGCGGGCCAAACCACTGCCCGAAACCAAGTTGGGGATTGTGGATCAGTGGAAGAAAAGCGGCGATCAGCCACAGCACCCCCACCGCCGCAATGCCGCGCCATCCGGGGAAGCAATGCAACACAATGAAAACGAGGGGAAACATGAGCCAAATAAACTCCGGGCTCAGCAGCACTGCAAGCGCCCAAACACCGACAACGCTGAGAAGCCACACGGGCACCCACGGTCCGAAGCCCCAAGCGATCGCCCCTTTGTTTGCCCGATTTTCCACCACCGTGCCGGAAAGATACAGCGCCCCGAGCAGCCCCGAGGTGCCGAGCACACACACGGTATGGGAGACGTGATTGCCGCGGGCGATTGCACTGATCATGGCAAAGAGGAGCAGCGTGGCAAACATTACGTGCAATGCAACGCGCAGCAGTGTGAGCAAATTGGCGGCGGAGGCGGGGGTATTCACCATGCCAAGTCTAGGCGGGATCAACCAGGTGGTTGATTGGAACTTCGCCCACCTTCCCGACGCGCCCGGGCGCCGCGATGAGCAGGATGGAAAGCACGTTGCTACAAAAAGGAGTTCCATGTTCCTGTCCATTCGAGAAATTCGCCACGCCAAAGGGCGCTTTACGCTCATCGGCTCGGTGATCGCTCTGATGACGCTGCTGGTGGTGATGCTCACCGGCCTCACCGAGGGCTTAGGCAAGCAGAACACTGCCGCTTTGGAGTCGCTACACCCCGACAAGGTGGTGTTCGCGGCACCGAGTGATAAGGAAAAGCCCGAGGCCTCTTTTAGCTCATCGTCCATTTCTGAGGGCGTGCTTGCCCAGGTGAAGGGCGAATCTGGTGTAGAAGAAGCCACACCGCTTGGCACTACACAGACTCGCATGGAAGGCCCCACCGGTGCGCAGCCGGTAGCGGTGCTGGGCATGCCCGAAGGAACGCAGTTGCCCGAAGGCCGCGGCACCGTCGGTGATGGCGTAGTGGTTTCGAAGACCGCCGCCGAGGAAACCGGGGTGAGCGTTGGCAGCAGCATTACTCTTGGCGGGCAAAACGTGCAGGTAAAAGAGATTGCGGAGGACTCCTTCTACTCCCACAGCCCCGTCGTGTGGGCTGATACCGCCACCTGGCAGGACGTCAGCCACGCCAAGCCGGGCACCGTCGGCACCGCAGTGCTCGTGAGCGGTAGCCTGGACGGCGATATTCCCGGCACCGTGAGCACCAACCTGCGCAAGGCCTTCGATGCGCTCCCCGGTTACGCCTCTGAGCATGGTTCTTTGGTGAGCATGCAGGGCTTCCTCTACGGCATTTCCGCGCTGGTCACCGTGTCGTTTTTGACCGTGTGGACGCTGCAGCGCACCCGCGAAATTTCCGTGCTGGCGGCCCTCGGTGCATCGAAGCGCTACCTCTTTATCGACGCGCTTACCCAAGCGGCGATCGTGCTGGGCATTGGTGCGCTTATCGGCGCGCTGCTTGGTGCAGGCCTCGGTGCCCTGGCCCAGGGTGCGGTGCCCTTCGAACTCTCCGCGTTTACGGTGCTCGCCCCCGCAGTAATCATTTGGCTTCTTGGTTTGGTGGGCTCCGCTTTGGCGGTGCGCAAGGTAACCAAGGTTGATCCCCAACGCGCACTCGCCGCGGCTTAGGAAGAAGGTAGAAGAGATGAACAACGTTGTTTCGCTTATCGACGCCACCGTGGTCTACCCCGACGGCGAATCCACCATCACAGCGCTAGACCACGCCACCCTGGACCTACGCGCCGGGCAGGTGCTGGGAGTTGTGGGCGAGTCCGGCTCCGGCAAGTCCACCATGCTGTCCGTGGCCGGTGCGCTGCAGGTGCCGACCTCCGGCGAGGTGATCATCTGCGGCGAACACGCAGAAAAGGCCAGCGTGGCCGAGCGCACCGAGATCCGCCGCGAGCACATCGGTTTTGTGTTCCAGTCCCCCAATCTTTTAGGCGCACTCACCGCGCGCGAACAGTTGCTCATTACCGAGCACCTGCGCGGGGTGCGTGGCAAGGCGCTGCGTGCCCAGCGCGATCGCGCCGAGGAATTACTGCAGCGCGTTGGATTGGAGGGCATGGGTGATCGCCGCCCGGAGCAGCTATCCGGTGGCCAACGCCAGCGCGTGAACATCGCCCGCGCCCTGATGAGCAAGCCTCAGCTCTTGCTTGCCGACGAACCCACGTCCGCCCTTGACGCGAAGCTCTCACAGGAAATTGTGCAGCTCATCCGCGAGCTGACCGACGAATTCCAATTCGCCACCATGATGATCACCCACAACCGCAGCCAACTGGATATTGCCGACCGCATTGTGGAAATGCGCGACGGCAAGATGCAGGAAATTCCCGCCAGCGAGGTTGGGGTGTAGCTCCGGCTACCAGCTCAATAATTCTGCGCGGACTCAAGCGCAAAAGATATGCTAAACGGAACCCTAGCCGCTGCCTGACGGCTGGTCCGATTGGCAGCGGACACTAGTCGTGTCCACCTGGCTGCGACTAGTTGCCCAACAGCAACAAAGACAGAGAGTCAGGCGCTATGACGTTAACGATCACTCCGGAATTTGAAGCCGCAATTAAAGCGCTACATGCCGGCAGAAACTTGTTGATTTCCGGCAAAGCGGGAACTGGCAAGTCGACGTTGCTGCGAATGTTCGTCGAACAAATTGAGGAACCAGGAAACGCGCAATCCCAGAAGAACGTCCTTGTGACTGCACCTACCGGAGTCGCAGCGCAAAATATCGGTGGGTTTACGATTCACAAGGCCTTCGGGTTCCGACCTGGACTTTTTCCTGATGACATTAAGCCTGGAGGGAAGTGGCGTCCTACGGTTGAAGCAATCAAGTTACTCGAGATCTTGGATGTTCTGATTATCGATGAGGTCTCCATGGTCCGGGCGGATTTGTTCGATATGGTCGATCAAGCTCTACGCCAAATCCGGAAAAATAAAGCACCCTTTGGCGGAGTTCAGCTTGTGCTAGTTGGTGATTTGCTGCAACTTCCCCCGGTAGTTACCGATTCAGAGCGGGCCTTGTTTAGTGAGCAATGGTCATCGCCTTACTTCTTTGGAGCGCACTGCTACCGCGCACTTGAATTGAAAAAAGTTACTTTGACCCACATCTGGCGACAGAGTGATAGCGCTTTCGTAGAAATATTGAACGAAGTGCGCGAGGGTGCCGTATCGCCAGAGTCCTTGGAATCCTTGAATAATCTGGTCGATCCAAAATTTGACGTCGCAAACGATTGGACAATTCTTTGTTCATACCGCCGTGAAGTGGAACGGATCAATAATGCGAAACTAGACGCGCTCGGATCTCCAATTCTTACTTCGGAAGCCGAGTTCACTGGCGACGCGGCGAAGACGGATTTTAATGGTTCCGAAGTTCTGCGGTATGCCGTTGGGATGCGAGTCATGGTTGTCATTAATGACTTTGCTGGACGATACGTGAATGGCAGCTTTGGCACTGTTTCTTCAGCGAATTCAGATGAAATTGAAGTTGTTTTGGATGATTCAAGCAAAACCGTGAGCTTCGAGCGGCATGTATGGGAAGTTAATAAGCCGAAGGTATCCGGGGGACGCATTTCAGCTGACGTGGTTGGCACGGTCAGACAATTTCCGATTATCGCTGCATGGGCAATCACTGTGCACAAGTCACAAGGCAAGACTATCCCTAAATGTTTCATTACCCTGCGAGGTGGAATGCTGGTGGATGGTCAGTTTTATGTTGCATTGTCCCGAGCGGTAGACATGGAACATCTCCGCTTCGACCAGGAAGTTCTACCAAAACATATCCGAGCGAATAACAGTCTCGTTCGATTTTTGCGCCGGGAAACGAGCGAGCTAGTGACCACGAATAGGGTGGTGTTCCTATCGTTCGACGGCGTAGATTTTGGTGTATCTCAGCATGTCGCGAGGATTCACGCCACTATCATTCATGACGGAACGGTTGTAGCGGATTTTGGAACTTGGCTCAATCCAAATTGTGATCTCGGGGATTTTGGAGTGCGGGAGAAAGTGCCGCCTATGGGGTTGGCCGCAGCTCCTGAAATCGGTGACTTCTGGCCGCTTCTCCGGCGTCAAGCAGAAGGTGGGTTGATCGTCGGAGATGGACTCCAGATGTTGGAGGCAGCGATTCGGCACCAACAAAAAGGCATGCAACTCAATTTGGGGACTGGGTACGATTTCGGAGATTTCGAGCTCACCCTCCACGGCACCAACCCGGAGCAGCGATGTGGCGAAATGGTGCGATATTACCAAGTTGGCTCCCTGAAACTTGAACGTGGTGAGGCAGTTCCCGAGGCTGATGAGCACGAAGAAGGAGCTGTATTCATTCCAGACTGGGCGTCCAGTTCGGAAATGTTCCTGGACCCGAGCAGAGCGACTGATTCAGACATTGCATGGGCTGCAATGTCTGGGGCACTGCGGAAGCCAGAGAGTAAGGCCGAGGTAGTTGAGTGTGCTGAGCTTCTTTCAGCCTGGGCGATTTCCCGGGGAGCCTGGACGAAGGAACTCGCGCATGACATCAAGCAGCGGGCCGCAAAGATCATGTCGGATGAGATTGATCTTCCCGAAGTTATGGATGAGCATGTAGACATTGCAGATCTGCTTCGCGCTGGCACTAAAGTTGCCTGGACGGGATCCAGAAAAATTGCAGAACAAAAGGGTCTGAGCGAGGATCAGCTTCGAGCGCTCCTGGCTGAGCGCAATCTCGAATATCGCACCGGGGTATCAAAGACGAAATGTGACGTGCTCATAGCCGGAGACGTTGCCTCGATGAGCAACAAGGCGAAGCGAGCCAGGGAGTATGGCAAACCGATTATCTCAGTTGAGGAATTTGAACAGTGGTATATCAATGGATTCCAGCTCCCTGCGCGGAAGGAAGCACAAATTTCTCAGAAGCCAGGAGAGCTAAAGAAGGCTGCGAAAGCTGATCCCGCAAAGCCTGCGCCTTCTGTAATCTCGGCTTCAGCAGAATCGCCTGCAGTGCCTCGTGATGAGCTTGACCGCATTTTTGTCACCGGGGCGCGAGTTGCGTTCAGGGGCTATACGTATATACATGGCACTCTGTACCCCCAAGGTGGGGCGTTAGAAGAGCTTTGTGGCTCCCTAGGACTGGTCTACAAGCAGGCAGTATCGAAGACTCGTTGTGACGTCCTGGTCACCGATGATTTTGAAACTACCCAAGGAAAAAATGGGCTTGCCCTCCGCTATGGCAAGCCCCGTGTATCAAACACCGATTTTACCTGGTGGGTGGAACAACGCCTTGAGCAGCAAGCAGCGACAGAAACTACCCTCAGCGAGGCGAAAAGTGAGGTGGCGCTGTCAGATCCACATGAGCCGTCGCCTAAAACCTTTGAAACTTCCAGCGAGGTTGAACTGCAGAGAACCGCAGTCACCCCCAAGTTTGAAAAGGCAATGGACCAAGAGCCCAGACATTTCAATGTGCACGCGACGGGCAGCGACCAGAATTCATTGAAGGTTGAGGAAACTGCTGCGACCCCTGAACCGCCATTAGATCTTCCCGCGCTCAATATTCCAAAGCCTACTGACTTTGAAGTGGCGCCTGTAAGCGCGCAACAGTTCCCAACTGGGCCCTACTCCAAGCAGATTTCTATGGCGCAGGGACTGCAACGAAATGACTCGAAGCACCAAAAATTCTTAGCTGCAAAGCGACGCCTAAAACTTTCTGCGAAGATTACGGTCGGGTTATTTGTGGTGGGACTTCTTGTTGCGTTGGTGGGACTCATTCCTGTCGGTGCGGCGCTCTGGATGGCAGGCTTCTTTGGCGCATGTGTCTCAACGGCATTCGCAGTCGAGACGTTGTTCAAATATCTGAAGAGCCGTGGTGAATAGGATTTTGATCAACGCGGCGCTCACCCGCCTCGCCTCCGGCCACGCGCCTCTGATTGTGGAAGCCCCGAACGTGACGGCGGGCTATCCTCCGACACCACCGGAGCATCGCAAGCAGTAACAGGCGCCCCACATTGCACACACGCCACTCCCCTTGATGTGCGTGGGTAAGCGCGCGGCGTGGGGCGTCGAAAAGCTAAGATATTTGCCTATGACTACACCTTCTGAGAACTCCCAAGGACCCGCCTACCGCTACAATGCCGAGCTCGCGAATTCGCTGGAGCGCACCTGGCAGCAGCGTTGGGTGGCCGAAGGTACCTTCAACGCGCCGAATCCGGTGGGCGATCTGGCCCCGGCAGACCCTGCGGAGTTGGAGAAGGAAAAGCTCTTCGTCCAGGACATGTTCCCCTACCCTTCCGGCGCGGGCCTGCACGTGGGGCACCCGCTGGGCTACATTGCCACGGACGTCTTTGCGCGTTTTAACCGCCAACTGGGCAAGAATGTGCTGCACACGCTGGGCTATGATGCCTTCGGCCTGCCCGCCGAGCAGTACGCGATTCAAACGGGCACCCACCCGCGTGCCACCACGATGGCAAATATTGAGAACATGCGCCGTCAGCTCGATGCGCTGGGTCTGGGGCATGATCGCCGCCGTAGCGTTGCCACCACGGATCCTGAGTTTTATAAGTGGACGCAGTGGATTTTCCTGCAGATCTTTAATTCTTGGTTCGATACCAAGCAGCAGAAGGCTCGCCCCATCGATGAGCTGTTTCCCTTGCTGGAATCCGGTGAGGTCGAAACCCCCGGCGAAGTACCTTTTGCACAATTAGATGAGGTCGCGCGCCGCGATGTGATCGACTCCTTCCGCCTGGTCTACCGCAGTGAATCCATGGTGAACTGGTGCCCTGGCCTGGGCACGGTGCTGGCCAACGAGGAGGTCACCGCCGATGGCCGCTCGGAGCGCGGCAATTTCCCGGTGTTCCGCAAGAAGCTTTCGCAGTGGATGATGCGCATCACCGCCTACTCGGATCGCCTGATCGATGACCTCGACACCCTCGATTGGCCCGAGAAGGTCAAGAGCATGCAGCGCAACTGGATCGGCCGTTCCCGCGGCGCCGAGGTTCACTTTGACGCTGCCGGACACCGCATCACCGTATTCACCACCCGCCCGGATACCCTCTTCGGAGCCTCCTACCTCGTGCTTGCACCCGAGCATGAGCTTGTCGACGCCCTCCTGGCCCAGGCACCCGACGCCTACCAGGAGGCGCCAGCGAAGTGGACCTATGGTGAGGACTCCCCCGCTGCCGCCGTGGCCGCCTACCGCAAAGCCATTGCCGCGAAGTCCGATGTGGAGCGCCAGGAAAACAAGAAAAAGACTGGTGTGTTCTTAGGCGTGTACGCCACCAACCCAGTCAATGGTGAACAACTGCCCGTGTTCATTGGCGACTACGTCTTGGCTGGCTATGGCACCGGCGCTGTCATGGCCGTGCCCGCCCATGACGAGCGCGACCACGAATTTGCCCTCGAATTCGACCTCCCCCTGCTCGAAGTAGTAGCTGGAGGCGAAGTGGCCAAAGAAGCCTTCACCGGCGAAGGCGAAATGATCAACTCCGCCAATGACGAAGGCCTGGATATCAACGGCCTGAACAAGGCAGAAGCCAAGAAGGCTGTGAATCAATGGCTAGAGCAGCGCGGCGCCGGCGAGGAGAAAATCCAGTACAAGCTGCGCGATTGGCTCTTTGCCCGCCAGCGCTACTGGGGCGAACCCTTCCCCGTGGTCTACGACGAGCACGGCCATGCCCATGCGCTACCCGAGTCCATGCTGCCCGTGGAATTGCCGGAGGTAGAAGATTATAAGCCGGTGAGCTTTGAGCCCGACGATGCCGACTCCGAGCCGCAGCCACCGTTGGCAAAGGCAAGCGATTGGGTCACGGTTGAGCTGGATCTTGGCGATGGCCTCAAAACCTACACTCGCGATACCAACGTGATGCCGCAGTGGGCCGGTTCCTCTTGGTACCAACTGCGCTATATCGATCCCAATAACACCCAGGCCTTCTGTGATATTGAAAATGAGCGCTACTGGACTGGTCCGCGTGGCGAAAATGATCCCGGCGGCGTGGACCTTTATGTCGGCGGCGTGGAGCACGCCGTGCTGCACCTGCTCTACTCGCGCTTCTGGCACAAGGTGCTCTTCGACCTCGGCTTTGTAAGTTCCAGCGAGCCCTACCGCAAGCTCTTCAACCAGGGCTATATCCAGGCCTACGCCTACACGGATGCCCGCGGCGTGTACGTCCCGGCTGCAGAGGTAGAACAGCGCGAGGGCAAATTCTTCTACCAGGGCGAAGAAGTATTCCAGGAATACGGCAAGATGGGTAAGTCGCTGAAAAACAGCGTCTCCCCCGATGAAATCTGCCGCGACTACGGTGCAGATACATTGCGTGTCTACGAAATGGCCATGGGCCCACTGGATACTTCCCGTCCCTGGGCCACGAAGGACGTGATTGGTGCGCACCGCTTCCTGCAGCGCCTCTGGCGCCTCGTGGTTTCCGAAAACAGTGGCGAACTGGTGCTCAGCGATTCAGAACTCACCCAAGAAGACCTCAAGCAGCTTCACCGCACCATCGCCGGTGTGCGCGAGGATTACACCGAATTGCGCATCAACACCGTGGTAGCGAAGTGCATTGAGTACGTGAACTACCTGACCAAGACCTACCCGAACGGCGCACCTCGCGAAGCCGTGGAGCCGCTGGTGATTATGATCGCCGCCGTGGCCCCGCACATTGCCGAGGAACTCTGGCACCGTCTTGGAAATAGCGGCAGCGTTGCCTTTGCACCCTTCCCCGATTTTGATGAGCAGTGGCTCAAAGACGATGAAGTTGAGATGCCCGTGCAGATCAACGGCAAGGTGCGCTCGCGCATCATGGTGCCCGCCGATGCTAGCCAAGAGCAGATCATCGAGATCGCCCTGGCTAACGAGGCCGTTGCCGCTCACACCGAGGGCAAGGAAGTATTCAAGACCATCGTGGTGCCTGGCCGCATGGTCAATCTTGTGGTGAAGTAATGCGGACGGTGGGCGTCGAAAAGCTTAAAGCCGGCGCCCATTCGGCAGCAGGAACAGCACCAGCGTCACCGGGAAGAGCAGCAGGAGCGACTGCCCGAGGCTCAAGTAATGCTGCAGCCAGGCCAAAATCAGGGGCATGGCAAAGACCACCACACCCCCGGCCAACGCGGACAAAGCGGCGGCGCGGTTCGGGGAAAGTGAAGGCAGCGCAACCAGATCATCCACCGTGATTGGGTACAGCAGCGCGTTGCCGGCGCCTGCGATCAGCAGACCCGCCACCAGCACCGGCAGTGTTTGCCCCGTGCCGATGATGATGGTTCCGAGCATCGCGCCCAGGATGCTGGCGTGGAAAATGAATCGCCAGCGGATCAGCACACCAGCGGAAAGGCGCCCCGCTGCCATGCCCAGGGGGAACACTGCGCCCAGGGTGGCGGCGGTGGCGTTGGGCACTCCAATGTCGATAAGCCGCGCAACGCCCCAGGTGTAGAGGGCGAACTCCGCGACCAGGCTCAGCGCCACGCGAAGCAGGCCAATTTTGACCTGCCGACGCTCCTGCTTGTTCGGCTTTGGCAGGCGGTGATCGTCCTTGAAGGAAGAAACGTGCACACTATTGGCGCTGGACGCGACGGCGGCGCGGGCGAGCTCGTCATCAGCGACGTTCTTTGGGCCACCAAAAGCCTTCACGGAACGAACCTTGCCAAAGGCGTCGGCGAGGTCGCGGCGGCGCTTCCCCTTCCTCCCCGCGCGACGCTCCGCGAAGGCGGATGGTGTGTGTACGAAGTCCACGTTGCGGATGGTCACCATAACGTAGATCGCCGGGATGGCGAGCATGAGCGCTGCCCAGCGGCCGTGCAGAAACGGCACCGAGGCGAACAGGCCGTACATCAGGGGCGAAAGAATGGAAGCCGCCGAAGATGCGCCATTGGCAAGCGCAATGTCGCGGGCGCGATTCGGGCCGGCGAGCACCGAGGGGACAATCAAAATCACCAGCGAGGTGCCCAACGCAACACTGAGCCCAGAAATAATAGCGAGGTTCGCCTGTGGCGCGAAGGCCAATCCGAGGGCGCCGAGGATCACCATGGTCGATGATGCCTTCAGTACCATGCCAGCGGTGGCCTCCATAAGCCACTTTGACAACAAACTGAACAGCACCATGCCAACGCCCAGGAACGACCCCAGGATGGCGAAGTGGCTGATGGGCAACTGGAAATCTTGGGCAAGCAGCGCGATCAGTGCGCCGACTCCGCCGACGTGTGCGCCGACGGCGATTTCAGAAACAAAGGTGGCAGCAAAAATTCTTGGACGGGCAGGCGAATGTGTGCTTGCCAACGCAGGCGCTTCAGACATGTGGTGTTGTCCTTGTGGTCTCGTTGTTCTTTGCCGCCGGGTTGTGCGGCTTCGCCACATTCTAACCTGTCTGCGCTGTGGCCTCCGGCACAGCCTCGGCGATGTGTAGCGCCGTGACGGGGCCAGCGCCCGACGGCGTCTGCGCTGCGATCCACCCAGCGCGTGCGTGTAAGACTGTGGCTCGGGCTGCGATCCGGCAGGGATCCCCTTGCGGCGATTGCGCCAGCAGCCCCACCATGATGCCGCTGAGCACGTCTCCACTGCCCGGTGTGGCGAGCCAACCATGCCCCGCATCCACTGACACAGCCTGAGTGCCATCGCTGATGAGTGTGAAACGCCCCTTCAACAGCACAGTGGCGCCGAGGTTTCTTGCGAGTTCCCGGGTTGAATCCAATGTGGGTTCTGGGTTTGTGCCACAGGCTTTGGCGAGCCTCGCGAATTCCCCCGCGTGTGGGGTGAGGATGGTAGCTGCCTTCCTGTTTTTGAGGAGTTCGAGGTAATCCGTGAGCATGTTGAGGCCGCTGGCATCGACTACGAGGGGTTCGCTTCGCTGGAGCAGGTGCGGGAGGTACTGTGCATCTGTGCAGCCGGGGCCGAAAAGCCATGCCTGACTCTTCGCTTCGAGTGCCTCAATATTTTCCGTGCACACCACCTCCGGGTAGCGCTGCAAAACCAAATGGCGCACAATATCCTCCGCTAAGAGCTGCTTCATGCTTGGGGTGGTGTGAATTGCGCCGGCAATTGCTAGGACGCCAGCTCCTGGGTATTGGGCGGAACCTGCGAGGATACCTGCTGATCCGGTGTACTTATGATGATTTGGCTGCGGTTCAAATTGTGGCCAATCAATATTGATGCCAACTTGTTGTAGCGAGGCCGGCATAGAATATTTCGAGCGTTCAATAGCCTTGTGCACCTCCAGGGATTCCCGGGTCTTGGCCTCACGCAAAGCGGAACTGATCGGTTCAAGATCTGCCACCCATACTTCGCCACAGTGGGGCGAAAGACCGTGCGCGTAGCGTGGACACCCAAACGTCACGGTGACGTTAGCGCTAAAGAAGTCCTCTCCCGTCGGTACTCCCCTATCAGGATCGATGCCCGAAGGAATATCGACGCTCAACGTGGGAATCTCCCGAAATTTGGCAGCCGCCGATGCCGCGCGGGGGCGCAGGGCGCCTTTGGCACCGATGCCGAGGATGGCGTCGATGAGTAAGTCTGGCGTTTGGGGATCTTCCGTGAGTGTCCCGCCCGCCAAAGCAAATGCCTCTGTTGCCCGGGTATGGACTCGCGAACCGAGCAGCAACGCCTCCACCTCATAGCCTTGCATCGCAAGCTCGGCACCGGCATAGAGCCCATCACCGCCGTTGCCCCCGGAGCCTGCAAGAATAAGAATCTTCCCACTTGGCAACATCGCACGCGCGGCCAGTGCCACCTGGTGTGCTGCTTTTTGCATCAGCTCGTCCGGACCCGCCGATTGAATCAGCGGAGCTTCAATTGCCGCGATCACCTTTGCGGGAAGTGCCTGCATGCTCATGGCTGTAGCTTATCCCTGGCACCGCGGACACCAAAAGAGATTGCGCCCTTCCAACACCTGCTCGGCGATCTCGTGCCCACACACATAGCAAGGCTGTCCGGCACGACGATACACATACACTTCCCCACCGTGATCGTCCTTCCGAGGTGACCTACCCATTGCCTCCGGGGTATGTTCGGGGCGCACCGTATCGATCCGGCCTTTGAGCACCCCATCTGCCATTAACTCTTGTAAATCTTGCCAGATTGCAGGCAATGCAGTTTCATTTACGCCGGGTGTGAAAGGGGAGAGGCCCAGGCGAAACAGTGTTTCCGCGCGATAAATATTCCCCACGCCCGCAAAAAGCTTCTGGTCCATCAATAGTGCAGCGATGGACTTACGGGAACGTCCGACCTTGCGAAACGTCTCAGATGGGTCCGCATCTGCCCGCAGAGGGTCAGCGCCAAGGCGGGCCACCGCCAACGATTGCTCCTCCTCGGTGATGAGCCGACACCACTGAGGGCCGCGGAGATTAGCGGCGATAGCATCGCTTTGAATGCGGAAGCGGATTTGGCCCCAGGGGTCGTCGACAAGCTCGAAGCGCAAGCTGCCAATGAGACCCAGATGGATATGCACAATATGCTCGTGACGTTCCGGCGCGAAATGTATAAACAAGTGCTTGCCCCAGGCCTCGGCGTGATCATAGGGGGCGCCATTGAGTAGCGCGGCCTCGGTGGCGAAGCGGCCCTGCGGCGAGGACACCTGCGGAGAGGTGCCGCAAAAATGCTGGTCGAGTTCGCGGGCGAGTCGATGAATTACGTGGCCTTCGGGCATGAAACCGATGCTAATTGCCACCGCGAAAAAGAGGAAATATACACTGTAACCTGACATACATTTTCCTAATTATTGTGAGGTATCTGCCAATGGATACATGGGAGCCGACGCTCGGCGCCGGACCTCTACTCGCCATCGCCGCCGCCGCGATTGCAGCCATTCTTTTCTGCGTGATCGTGCTTCGACTGCACGCCTTCCTCACGCTCATCATCGTCTCCGCCTTCACGGCCATCGCCGCCGGCATCCCCATCGACGGCGTCCTCCCAACCATGACCGAAGGCTTCGGCAAAACACTCGCCGGCATCGCCCTCCTGGTCGGGCTCGGCGCAATGCTGGGCAGGCTCGTGGAGACATCCGGAGGCGCCCAAGCGCTTGCCGACGCCATGGTGCGCAAATTCGGCGAAGAACGCGCCCCACTCGCGCTCGGCATCGCCTCGCTGATCATGGGCTTTCCGATCTTCTTCGACGCCGGCCTGATGGTCATGCTGCCCGTGATCTTCGCCGTGGCACGACGCCTCGGAGGGCCCGTGCTCGCCTACGGCATCCCCGCAGTCGGCGCATTCTCCGTCATGCACGTCTTCCTGCCACCGCACCCCGGCCCCATCGCAGCCAGCGAATTCTTCAAAGCCGACATTGGCTTGGTGCTGCTACTCGGCCTCATCGCCGCGATCCCAACCTGGTACGTCTCCGGCTACCTCTGGGGTAAATACCTGGGCAAGAAGTACCCCCTGCCCGTTCCGGACCTGCTCACCGGGGGCAAGCAAGTTGAACTACCCGCCAATCCCGCCGGGCCGGGAACCGTCGTGGTCGTGTTGCTGCTGCCTATCCTTCTGATCTTCGGCAACACCGGCATGAACATGGCTGTAGCAGCGGGGTGGGTTGCTGAAGATACCGGGTTTGCGAAGCTCATGGGCTTCATCGGTTCCACACCCATTGCCCTGCTGATCACCACACTGCTAGCGATAGGCTTGCTAGGTCTGCGCCAAGGTCGCTCGCGCAAAGACATTGAAGGCATCCTCGAAGGATCGCTGGGTCCCATCTGCTCCGTGGTGCTCATCACCGGCGCCGGTGGCATGTTCGGCGGCGTGCTGCGCACCTCCGGAATCGGCGACGCACTTGCAAGCTCCATGGAAAACCTAGGTGTACCAGTAATTTTCGGTTGCTGGATCATCGCCGTACTCCTGCGTCTGGCGCAAGGCTCCGCGACCGTTGCACTCACAACCACTGCCGCGCTCATGGCTCCCGCCGTCGCAGCAGGCGACTTCAACGCCATGCAAACAGCCCTCATGGTGCTCGCCGCTGCCGCTGGCTCAGTGTTCGGCTCCCACGTCAATGACTCCGGCTTCTGGCTCGTCGGCCGCCTGATGGGCATGGACGTAGCCACCACCCTCAAGACGTGGACCATGAACCAGGTGCTCATCGGTACCGTCGGATTCTTGATGACGCTCGCGCTCTACGGAGTGAGTCTCGCACTGTAACCCGTCTATTGCGAAGCGGCGCCACCTTCGGGCGGCGTCGTTTTCTTGTGTGCTGTTTCCCGTGCCGGTGGGTCCGGGATGAGCGGTGGCGGTGTCGGTTTGGCATGGGAAGGTGCACGGGTGTGTTGTTTCCCGTGTCAGTTGGTCCTGGTTGGCCGGTGCTGGTGTCGGTTTGGCATGGGAACGTGTACGGGTGTGTTGTTTCCCATGTCAGTTGGCTCGGGTTGGCTGGTGCTGGTGTCGGTTTGGCATGGGAACGTGTACGGGTGTGTTGTTTCCCATGTCAGTTGGCTCGGGTTGGCTGGTGCTGGTGTCGGTTTGGCATGGGATCGTGCACGGGTGTGCTGTTTCCCGTGCCGGTGGGTCCGGGATGAGCGGTGGCGGTGTCAGTTTGGCATGGGATCGTGCACGGGTGTGCTGTTTCCCGTGCCGGTTGGTCCGGGATGAGCGGTGGCGGTGTCGGTTTGGCATGGGAACGTGCACAGAGGGTGGTGAGGAGCAGCGTCCCACGCTAGGAAGCTAGTGTTGCTCCAGCCAATCCACGATGGCGTCGACGATAGCTTCGGGGGTGGCGTCGATGGAGAACACGGCGCCGGGTTCGTCGGATTCGAGGGGTTCGAGCGTGGCTAATTGGGAGTCCAGGAGGGAGACGGGCATGAAGTGGCCTTTGCGGGCGGCCATGCGTTGGGCCAGTAGTTCGCGGGTGCCGTGGACGTGGACGAATACGGCGGTGGGGGCGAACTCGCGGATGTAGTCGCGGTAGGTGCGTTTTAGGGCGCTGCAGGCCATCACCCCATTGTGTGCGGACAGCCAGTCGCCTACGCGCTGAAGCCATGGCCAGCGGTCGTCGTCGTTAAGCGGGGTACCGGAGGCCATTTTCTGCACATTGGCTTCGGGGTGGAGGTCGTCGCCGTCGCGGTAGGTCATGCCTAAGCGTTCGGCGAGTAGTGTGCCGACTGTAGTTTTGCCGCTGCCTGAAACTCCCATGAGAATGATGTGCACCTTCCCGAGCGTAGTAGCATCAAAGTCGTGCAACAAAGCAAAATCCTCCTGTATTACAAGTTCACGCCTATCGCTGATCCGAAGGCGCTGATGCTGTGGCAGCGTGAGCTCTGCCAGCTCCTTGGGCTCAAGGGGCGCATCCTCATCTCGGAGCATGGCATCAATGGAACTGTGGGCGGGCCGATGGATAGCTGTAAGCAATACGTGCGCAAGTTCCGCGAGTATCCAGGATTTAAGGGCACCGAGTTCAAGTGGTCTGAGGGCGGAGCTGAGGATTTCCCCAAGCTGAGTGTGAAGGTGCGCGATGAGATCGTGGCCTTCGGCGCGCCGGGTGAGTTGAAGGTCGATGAGAAGGGCGTCGTCGGCGGGGGAGTCCACCTCAAGCCGGAAGAGGTGAACAAGCTGGTGGAGGAACGCGGCGAGGACGTCGTGTTCTTTGATGGGCGGAACGCCATGGAGGCGAAGATCGGCAAGTTCAAGAACGCCGTGGTGCCTGATGTGAACACTACCCATGACTTCATCAAGGAGCTGGAGTCGGGGAAGTATGACTGGATGAAAGATAAGCCAGTCATTTCCTACTGCACCGGCGGTATCCGCTGCGAGATCCTCTCCTCGCTGATGAAAAATCGCGGGTTTGAGGAGGTGTACCAAATCGATGGTGGCATCGTCCGCTACGGGGAGAAGTTCGGCAACGATGGGTTGTGGGAAGGATCCCTCTACGTCTTTGACAAGCGGATGCACATGGAATTTGGTGCCGGCACTGAGGATCCCGGTTTTGTGCAGCTCGGCCACTGCGTGCAGTGCGGGGCGGCAACCAACAAGTTTGAGCACTGCGTTAACGAGGATGAATGTCGCGAGCTGGTGCTGATGTGCCCCGATTGCTACTCAAATGTGGAAACTCGAAACTGCGGGCGCGAGCGTTGCAAAGAGGTGGCTCGTCAAGCTGCGGAGGAGCTTGCGCACTAGTGTCCGACGATCATCATTTGGAAGGTGATCGTCATCCAGAACATCATCCAAAGGGCGGTGGCCCAGAAAGCGCCCATCCATGGGCGCCAGCGGATGTATCCGATGTACTTGCGCCACAGGATGAATCCGCAAGCGAGCACGCCTCCGACGGGAATGCCGGAGGAGGCGATTGGCCACCAAATCTCCGCCTGCCTGCTGCAGATCCAAGTTGCGTGCCCGTCTTCGCACAAGGGGCCGCCGAGCACGCGGGCGACGACGGCGAGCAAGAAAGCAACCACGACCGTGAGCACGGGCACGGCCAGGGTGAAGACGATGGCCTCCTTGGTGGAGCGGCGATTGCGTTGGGCCTCTAAGTAGGGGTCGGGGGCGTCGGCAAGCTCATCAAAGGTGCGTGGGGCGGGGCGGTGGCGATTAGCGTAGTCGGCGTCGGAGGTGAGGTCGTTTTCCGGATGCTCGATGGGATGAGCCACAGCATGCCTCCTAGCGCGGACGGATGGAAATATCGTGAACCTGCGCATCGCGCGGGGTGTGCAGTACCGAAACTACCGTCTGGGCAATGGTCTGCGCGGCGATGAACTGCGAACCATCGTACTCTCCGCCCTCGTAGGCGACGATGCCCCGCTGCATATCAGTATCCACGCGGCCTGGATAAATGCTGGTGACGCGAATCTTCGGTTCCTCGGCTCGCAGCGTGTCACACCAAGCGCGGGCTGCAAACTTGCTGGCGGAATACGCGCCCCACTCGGGCTTTGTGTGCAACCCCGCACCGGAGTTGATATAGATAACGTGCCCGTCGCGCTCCCGTAGAGAAGGCAACACCATATTGGTCAGACGCACTGGAGCGTACAGATTCACTTCCATGTGGTCACGCCACGCCTGCTCGCTCAGCGTGGCGCAGGTGCCCAACTCCACCACGCCAGCGCAGTGGACCACCGCCTCATACTCGGCGGCAGGCAAATAGGCCGTGGCGCCGGGCTCAAATGAAGCGCGCCACCAGGTCAAACGCTCGTGCTCCAGGGGAGGCGGGGTCGAGCGGTACTGGGCGATGACGTCGCGGTTGTCGTCGATAAGCGAAGAAACGACAGAGAGGCCGATACCTTTACTGGCGCCGGTGACGAGAATGCTCATGGCAAAAGCCTACTTAGATTTGGGGATCATCCAGACGGGGACGGACACGAAAGGAAGCATCTCCGTCGCCTGAGAGCCGATGAAAACGCGCTCGAACGCGCCCATAGGGGAGGAGCCGAGGCAGAGCAGATCACCCTTCTTCCACTTCAGCGCATCCAAAGCTCCCGCCCAGCCGCGGCCGGAGCCGATCTCGGTGGTCACTTCGATATTCGGGATTTCGCGGGAGACTTGATCACGGCAGCGGTCCAGCACAGCGAGGGTTTTCTCACGCCACTCCAAAGTGATGTCGGAGGGCAGTTCCAGGCTTTCGGAAATTGGGGGTTCGCCGAAGCCGGAGGGGGAGAGGGCGAGGATACGCAGCGGGACGCCCCAAATTTCGGCGAGGTGGGCGGTGGAGCGCAAGGCGGCGTCGTCGATGTCGTCGCCGATGATGCCGAAGTTCAAGCGAGTGATGCCGCGCTTTGAAAGTTTGGGGGCGCGGGGCACCAAGCCAACCGGAACTGGGGAGGTGTGCAGCAAGGCATCGGCGGTGGAGCCTGCCAGAAGGCGACCCTTGGAAGCGGCGGCGCCGGAGCCGAGCAGCACGATATCAGCGTCGAAATCTTCGGCGGCCTGCGCGATCAAGGAGGCCTCGTTGGTGCCGTCGGCAAAAATCGACACTTTCGAGGCCCAGTGGGATTCCTCAATGCCCGCGGCGCTGAACTCTTTCCTCACTGCTCTTTCGCAGGCAGCGGCCTCTTTTTTGAACCACTTTTTGTACTTGGAGCCTAGCTTGCTCACTGAAGGCGAAGGCCAAGGACGCAAGAAGGTGGTGACGCATTGCACCTCGACGTCTGTAGTGCGGGCAAGCCAAGCTGCCGAAGCGATGGCTTCAGTGCCGGTTGCTGAAGGGCTCCAGGCAACCAGAACTCGGGCGGGGTGCTGCGCTGAAAATGCGCCCGCGAGGGTCTGGTGTCGTGGTTCGGATGTTGCCATCTGTGCTGGCTGTGTGCTTCCCGGTGGTTTTCTACTTCTTGTCTTTGCTCGGTTGCGATTCGAGCTGGTGCTGGTAAGTGCCAGCGAGTTCGCGAATCAACTTGGCGGCCACTTCTGCGTCGCCGAGCATACCTTCGGGCAGCGTCTCAATCATGTCGGCGATGTAGCCGTCGCGCTCGCGTCCAACGCGCTTCATTTCATTGCGGCCTCGTTCAGTAATGGCAACACGGACGCCGCGTCGATCCTTTTGATCAGGTACGCGCATGACCATGCCGCGCTGCTCCAGTTGGTGCAGGGCGTTTGAGGCGGTGGGCATGCGGATGCCCTCTGCGTGCGCGATGTGGCTGATGCGGGATTCGCCGTCCTCGGCAAGGCGGGTGAGGATGGTGAGCTGCGGGCCGGTGAGGTCGGACTGCTCGGCGGTTCGGAAGTACAGGACATACAGTTTGGTCAGCGCGGGGCGGACTAACTGTGCGATTTCGAGTGGGCTCATTTGCGTCATGTCGATCATCTTAGCCCCACGAACGTAATCCATTGACATTTCCTTCAAAATTGTTACATCCAGTGCCTGCGCTACCCCCAACTGTGTGGTTTTCTCTACACTGTTGAGGATGCTTCGATACAGCGATGAAGTGAATTTCAAGTGGCAGCGATCGCGCACAATTGCCCAGTACAAGAGTGGTTTACTCAAGCGCGAAGACGTCTGCGATGCCGAGTTCCTTCTTTGCGCTTCGGCCAACTTCCACGGAGAGGCACTCAGTACCCCCTGTCCCATTTGTGAGGCCAGCACCTTGTACGTCGTGCCGTGGGTGTACGGCGAGGCGCTGGGTCGGGCTTCCGGCTCGGCGCGGTCACTGTCTGAGGCGGAGCAGCTTGTCGACGTCCACCGTTCCTTCACCATGCATAGCGTGGAGGTTTGTACGACGTGCCGTTGGAATCACCTGTTGTACTCGTGGACGCTCACGAGAATCGCCGATGAGCACTATTAACTTCTGTGCAATCGGCGGTAGTCTGTTGCTTGAACCTTAAATTGTGGTGCCCGTCTAGGGGTGCCGATCTTCAACCAAAGAGAGCTTTGTCAGTTGGCAGCGAACGAACATAGCAAAGAAAAGAAGTCCGAGTCCTCGGAAGACGGCAACGGCAAGTCACGGCTGAAGCCGGCGCTTCTTACTAGCCTCGCCGTATTGATCCTGGGCCCATTCTTGGCGTTCATGGTCGCTTACGTGGCAGTGGATGTGCCACAGCCGGGTGAACTGGTGACGAAGCAGGTTTCGCAGATCTACGCTTCAGATGGTTCCACCGAGATCGCACGCATCGTGCCTCCGGAGGGCAATCGCGTGGAGGTTTCGCTCGGCGACGTACCGGAGACCACTCAGCATGCGGTGTTGGCCGCCGAGGATCGCGAGTTCTACAACAATTCCGGCTTCTCTGTCACTGGTTTTGGTCGCGCACTCATCGGGCAGCTCAAGGGTGATTCGGACGCCGGTGGCGGCTCGACGATTACCCAGCAGTACGTGAAAAACTCCCTGGTTGGTAACGAGCATTCGCTTACCCGTAAAGCCAAGGAGCTCGTGTACTCGGTGAAGATGGCCAATGAATGGAGCAAGGAAGAAGTGCTCCAGGCCTACCTCAACACCATCTATTTCGGGCGCAACGCCTACGGTATCGATGCTGCATCCAAGGCGTACTTCGGCATTCCCGTTAATGAACTTAACACCGAACAGTCCGCTGTATTGGCCGCCGCCATTCAGCGCCCCAGCCAGCTTGATCCATGGACGAATCGTGAAGAGGCGGAGGCTCGCTGGAACTACGTGCTCGACGGCATGGTGGAGCAGGGCTGGCTGGACCAGGGCGCACGTTCCCAGATGCAGTTCCCGGAAACCATTGACCCAGCCAGCAATCAGCCCTACAGCGAAGCCGACGGCCCTAACGGTCTGATCCGTAATCAGGTGGTGGCAGAACTCGGCACCTTGGGTATCAGTGAACAAGAAGTGCAAACTCTTGGCCTTCGAATCACCACTACCATCGACACCACCGCCCAAGAGGCCACGGTGAATGCGGTGGAAAATAACCTCGTTGGCGAGCAGGACAATACGCGGGTGGCGTCGGTAAGCATTGAGCCCTCAAGCGGTGCGGTGCGTGCCTACTACGGCGGCGCCGATGCCATTGGTTACGACTACGCCAATGCGCCCCTGCAGGCGGGTTCGACCTTCAAGATCGTTGGCCTGGCCGCTGCGCTGCAGCAGGGCATTCCCACGAACGCCTACTATTCCTCCGCGCCGGTCACGCTGCCCGGTGGACACACCATTACCAACGTGGGTGGCGAATCTTGTGGCACCTGCTCATTGAAGGAAGCGCTGAAGAACTCCTACAACACCAGCTTCATCCGCATGCAGCAGGATCTTGAGAACACCACCCAAGACACCGCTGATATGGCACATGCCCTGGGTGTGCCCGATTCTCTTCCAGGCGTGGAAAAGACGCTGACCGAAAACGGTGAGCAGCCCTATGACGGCATCATCTTGGGCCAGTACCTCGTGCGTCCACTGGATATGGCACACGTCTTGGCCACCCTTTCTAATTACGGTGTGTACCACGACGCCTACTTTGTGGAGAAGGTAGAGACCGCCTCCGGCGAAACCCTCTACGAGCACGATGGCGGCGAAGGCCAACGCGCTGTGTCTGAGGCCGTTGCTACGCAGGTGCTCGACGCAATGGCTCCCATCGCTGGATTCTCCAATGGCCACGCGCTCAGTGGGCGACCCTCCGCGGCGAAGACCGGTACCACCCAATTGGGCGATACCGGCAATAACAAAGATGCATGGATGATCGGCTCCACTCCGCAGCTTGCCACGGCAGTTTGGGCAGGCACTGACGATAATGAGCCACTGCTTAATGCATGGGGTGGCCCCATGTACGGTGCGAACTTGCCCGCCGATATTTGGCAATCGGCCATGAATGGCGCATTGGTCAATGATGACGTGGAGTACTTCAAGGATCCCGAGCCCATCGGCTGGGCAGCCGGCGGCTACACCACCGGCCCTGCATATCAGGGTGGCGGAACCGTCACGCAACAGCAGCAGTCCACCTCCGAGGCAACGACGAACGCGCCCGCCACCACCACCACCCAATCCCCGCAGCCCGCACTGCCCAACATTCCAATTCCAGGCATCAATCAGCCTCCAGCGCAGCCGGCGCAGGAGCAACCAGCCCAGGAACAGCCTGAGCCTGCTCCGCCAGCAGGTGACGGTGGAGCACCGCTGCTGCCGCTTATCGGTGGATAAGGTTTGAATGGCTCACCCGCTTCCTTGTGATGTTGCTTGTTGCAGGGAGGCGGGTTTTGTGCTCTGGGCAGGGTGTTTCGGGGCTCAGCGCGTACAGTACTTCGCATGACAACCCAGAACGTGTGGACCTGGCGGATGATCTTCGTCGGCATCCTCTACGGTGCCATCTCCGGTGTGCTCGCCGGCTTGACCTATGCGCTGATGCAATGGCTTCAGCATTTGATCTGGCATGACGAGCCCAGCGCGATGTACACGATTGCTGTGGTGATGATCGCCGGTGTGCTCATCGCCGTGATCAATACCCGGATCGGCAACCTTGAACTCAGCCAAGAGCTCGAGCAGGCAGCAGACCTGAGAAGCTTCCACCGAGGCAAAGCAACGTTGATTGCCGCAGGCGCCACCATCGCTGTGGCAGCCGGTGGTGCTATCGGCCCCGAAGCCGGACTGGTGGGCGTGGTGGGACAGCTCTCTGCCCTGGTGGGTATGCGAATCACGCAGACCCGCGAGCAAGCCGTAGCGCTGGCAAAAATTGGTAACGCGGCAGCGCTGGGTGCCCTCTATGGTTCCCCACCTGCTGGTGCCACCTATGAAGACGACACCTTTGATAACCACAAAGTAGTGCCAGTCCTGGCCGCCATTGCCGGCATGGGTGGCTTCTTGCTCGTTATCAAAGCCACCCCAAGCCACCACGCCAAACTGGACTTCATGGCCACCGGGGATTTCTCCGTGCACCTCATGGTGCCAACGCTTTTCGCGGCAATCATCGGCGCAGCGTTTGGCCTGGGCTTTAGCGCCTTGCACCACGGCTATCAGGTGCTCAATGAGCGCATCGGGCACCCCGTTGCCAGAACCATCGGCTGGAGCATCCTGCTGGGGTTGCTGCTTGCTAGCCTTCCGCCACTTCGCTTCAGTGGCCAAGATGCCCTCGCCGATCTTGTGTCCAATCCTGGCCAAACCACAGGCCTTGCGCTTTTAGGCCTTGCTGTGGGCAAGCTCATCGCCACGATCATCACCTTGGCCGCCGGCTGGAAGGGCGGCGAATTTTTCCCGCTCATGCTCATCGGTGCCTGCGCGGGAATGTGGGTTGCCGGTAACGAATCGGGTGTGCTTGCCGCCGACCTACTGGCTGCTACAGCCATCGCGGGTATCGGTGCAGCATTGACGGTGACGCTGCGCAAGCCTCTGACCATCGTGCTGATCCTTTTGCTTTTGGCCCATCACGTGATGGTGGTGCCCTTGCTGATCGGTGTGGGCGTGGGCTATCTAGTTCAGCTTTTCCTGCCCAACAAGCAAGACTCTGACGTGTCGGCCCTCACGGAGAGTTAATGCGCCGGTACCTGGGCAGATGTGTAAGACTGCTGTTTAGATAACTCCGTGATTTTGTAGAAGGAGCTGGGCTTCGCGCATGTCTGATCCAGTGATGTGGTTTACCATCGCCAGCGTCTTTTTTGGATTCCTGCTGTTTTCGGCGGCGTTTCTGAGCTATTCCTACGGGCGGTCGCAGAAGCTGACGTGGACGCTGTTTGGGATAGCGGTGGTGTTTATCACCATCATCCCCGTGGGGCTTGCCGTGGGCGTCTCCGCTGGATAAATCGACTTTTGCCCCCTGATGCGGTATCTTGGTGGGGTTGCTGACGCAACGACCCTCCTGCCATGCCCAGCCGGGGTATGGCCGATCGAAACAAAGAAAGACCATAGGAGGTGATGAGGTCCATGCGTCACTACGAAGTCATGATTATTCTGGATCCTTCCCAGGATGAACGCACTGTTGCCCCGTCCCTGGATAAGTTCCTGGAGATCGTCCGCAAGGACAAGGGCACCGTGGAAAAGGTAGACATTTGGGGTAAGCGCAAGCTTGCGTACCCGATCAACAAGAAGGAAGAGGGCATCTACATTGTTCTCAACCTTGAATGCGAGTCCGCTACCGTGCTCGAGCTCGACCGTCGTCTGAACCTGAACGACTCCGTCATGCGCACCAAGGTGCTGCGCGACGACAAGTAATCCCAAGAGCACTGAATAGTTAGGAAGCACAATGGCAATTGGCGATGTCAATATCACCGTGGTGGGCAACATGGTTGCCGACCCCGAACTGCGATATGGCCCCAGCGGGGCAGCAGTAGCGAATTTCCGCATTGCTTCGACCCCGCGCCGCTACGACTCGCAGAGCAATCAGTGGGTTGATGGCGATGCGCTCTTCCTTCAGTGCTCTGTGTGGAGGCAGGCAGCCGAGAATGTCGCGCAGACCCTTACCAAGGGCATGCGCGTGATCGTCACTGGCCGTTTGAAGCAGCGCTCCTACCAAACCCGTGAAGGTGAAAACCGCACGGTAATGGAGCTGGAAGTTGAAGAAGTCGGACCTTCCCTGAAGTACGCCACCGCGCAGGTGGACCGTAACTCCCGTGAAGGCGGCGGCAACTTCGGCGGTCAGCGTTCCGGCCAAGGCAGCAACCAAGGCGGCCAAGGTGGCCAGGGTGGCTTCGGCAACCAGGGTAACTTCGGCAACCAGGGTGGCTTCGGCGGCCAGAATGCTCAGGGCGGTTTTGGCGGCAACAACCAGGGGCCGGTGAACGACCCTTGGAACAGTGCGCCCCAGCAAGGCGGCTTTGCCGGAGACGATTCGGAACCCCCGTTCTGATCGCCTCGCTTGTACGAGAATTCCAATAACAAACTTTTCCACCGGCCCTGCGTTGCGCAGGAGCGGTGATCATCACGAAAGGCAGGGATCATGAAGCTGATCCTCACCGCCGACGTTGACAAGCTCGGTGTCGCAGGCGACATCGTCGAGGTCAAGAACGGCTATGGACGTAACTTCCTGCTTCCCCGCGGCCTGGCTATTGTGGCTACCCGCGGTGCTCAGAAGCAGGTTGAGGGCATCAAGCGCGCCCAGGAAGCTCGCGCCGTGCGCGACCTGGAGCACGCTAAGGAGCTCAAGGAAGAGCTGGCAAAGCTCGAAGGCGTTGAGGTGCCGGTGCGCACCTCCGAGAAGGGCAAGATCTTCGGCTCCGTGAAGTCCGAGGCTATTGCCGACGCAGTGAAGAAGGCAGGCGGCCCGACTCTGGACAAGCGTTCCATCATCGTGCCGAAGAACCTGGTGAAGCAGACCGGTTCCTACACCGTGGACGTCAAGCTGCATAGCGACGTCGAAGCTTCTGTGAACTTCAAGGTCGTTTCCGCCTAAGCTTTTTAGGCTTGACGACGCCCACGCAGCGCCATGCTGAGCGTGGGCCAATGACAACAGCGCGAAGAGAGCCTTCCCCTTTGATGGGGGAGGCGCTTTTCATATCTACCCCCTGTGGATAACTTTGTTGGTCATTTGCCCAGTTCGCGGAAACACTGTTGAAAAGTGCTTTGTCAAACCGCCAGTTGAGCGGGGTTATTCACAGACCTTCAAGTGCCACTTGAGGGTCGTGGAGAGTTTATAAACAGGCTTTCAAGTGGGGAAACGTGGAAAACGCCAGGTCGCAAGGAGGAAGATTCCACAGGTTCTCCACAAGGGCTGTGGAAAACTACTGGGGAAAACGCGAAAGTATCCACAGAGCCCTGTGGATAACGTTGCGTCGAAAAGCTCTTGGGCTTTCCGGCGATCGGGGGTCGTACACCATAATGGAGCGCATGAACGCCGCAGCTACGCACCAAGCAGAACGTCACTTGGCAACGCCGCTGGAAGACTACGCGCTGCTCTCGGACCTCCAAACCGGGCCGCTGGTATCGCGCGAAGGAAGCGTGGATTGGCTCTGCCTGCCCCGATTCGACTCGCCCGCCGTCTTCACCTCCATTCTAGGCACCCCTGACGACGGACGTTGGAAAATGGGCATCCGTGGCGGGGCGGTGAGCTCACGGCGCTACCTGGACAACACGTTTATTCTGGAAACGATCTGGGAAACGCCCACCGGCAAGGCGCGCGTGCGCGATTTCCTACCTCCTTCCTCGGTGCAGGCGGATCTCATTCGCAGCGTAGAATGCTTAGAGGGCGAGGTGACGGTGACGCACGACCTACGCGTGCGCTTCTCCTACGCCCGCGCCCTGCCCTGGTTCCGCAGCGCCGAGGTGGAAGAAACCGGCGAAGAAGTGCTGCTGTGTACCGCCGGTCCCGACGGCCTGATGATCTCCGGGCCCAAACTCTTTGACACCACCGAGGCGGACGAGGACCACACCGGCGGCGCCGTGGTGCCGCGCCTGGTGGGAGATTTCGCCCTGAGCGAGGGGGAGTCCCTGGCGTGGTCACTGACGTGGTTCCCCTCCTGGCAGTCTGTGCCCACCCCCGCCGAGCCCCAGCAAGCCTTCGAGCTCACCTACGATTTCTGGACCAATTGGCTAGCAAACTTTGAGGTGGATTCGCCCTGGAACGATGTGGTGACGCGCTCGCTGCTGGTGCTGCGCGCCCTCACCCACTCCGATACCGGCGGCATCGTCGCTGCCCCCACCGCCTCTCTGCCGGAGGATTTCGGCGGGGTGCGCAATTGGGACTACCGCTACACTTGGTTGCGCGACGCCGCCCTAACAGTGGAAGTGATGGTGAGCCACGGCTTCGTCCAGGGCGCCACCGATTGGCGCGACTGGCTGCTACGTGCGGTGGCTGGGGATGTGGAAAATCTGCAGATCATGTACGGGCTCGGCGGTGAGCGCGAGTTGGCAGAACAGGAACTGCCGCACCTGAAGGGCTACGAGAACTCCACGCCGGTACGCATCGGTAATGGCGCTGCTGGGCAGTACCAGGCGGACGTCGTGGGCGAGGTGATGCTGGCGCTAGCAAGGCTGCGTGACGCCGGATACCCCGAGGACGAGTTTTCTTGGGGCCTGCAAAAGCGGCTCATCGAGTACACGATTAACAATATTCACCGCAAAGACCACGGTATTTGGGAAATGCGCGGCGAGCTGCACTATTTCACCCACGGCCGGGTGATGATGTGGGCGGCCTTCAACGAGGCCATCCGCGCAGTGGAGCAACATGGTCTGGACGGGGACGCTGAACTCTGGCGCTATCACCGCGACGCGCTCTATGACGAAATCATGGCGCGCGGCTTTAACGCCACCCTGGGCAGCTTCACCCAGACCTACGACAACACCGAGGTGGACGCCTCACTGCTCCAACTGCCGCACACCGGCTTCATCGCAGCCTCAGACCCGAAAATGCTCGGCACGGTAGCGAAGATTGAGCAAGAGCTTGTCGACGCCCACGGCTTCGTCTACCGCTACCGCACCGAAGGGGGCATGGATGGAATCGAGGGTGACGAGTACCCCTTCCTCATCTGCACCTTTTGGTACATTGAGCAGCTCGCAGCCTCCGGGCGCTTGGAGGAGGCTTGTGATCGGATGGATCAGCTCGTTGGCATCGCCAATGACATTGGGCTGCTTGCCGAGGAATACGACCCAGCGTCCCAACGCCTCGCCGGCAATTTCCCCCAGGCCTTTTCCCACCTCTCGCTCATTCGCGCCGCGGATGCCATCGCACAAGCAGAAAGCAAGAAGCAGTGACCAACCCCAGCTTTGACGACGACTACTTCCCACCAGAACCACCCGCCGACGATGCTCCAACACCGCGTGGTCCTGCCCGTGAGGCACGTCGGGAGCCACAGGACATCGAGGCGGAGCAGAGCGTACTGGGTGCCATCATGCTCAGCCCCCACCTGGTGGCGGACATCATTGAGCTGCTGCGGCCTGAGGATTTCTATCGGCCAGCCCACCAGATGATTTATGAGGCGATCATTGATCTTTACTCCGATAACAAGGAGATCGATGCGGTGATCGTCACCGGCCAGTTGGATCGCCGCAATCAGCTTGAGCGCGTCGGCGGCGCGCCTTATGTGCATACGCTCATCTCCTCTGTGCCCACCTCCTCCAATGCCCGCTACTATGCCGAGCTGGTGGCGGAGAAGGCGCTGCTGCGCCAATTGGTGCATGCGGGCACGCGCGTGGCACAGATGGGCTACGAGGGCACCGAGGGGGCGGAAGTTGAGCAGGTGATTGATCTTGCCCAGCAAGAAGTGTTCAAGATTGCCAAGAAGAACAAAGCCACCGACTACAAGTCGCTTTCGGAAATCTCCGAGCCCACCATGCGCATGATTGAGGAGATCGACGCTCAAGGTGGCCTAGCCAAAGGCGTGCCCACCGGCTTCGCGGACTTGGATCAGCTCACCAATGGCTTGCACGGCGGGCAAATGATCATCGTTGCTGCGCGCCCCGGCGTGGGCAAATCGACCCTCGCCTTGGACTTCGTACGCTCATGCACCATCGATCAGGGCAAAGCCGCAGTGATCTTTTCCCTGGAAATGAGTTCCGAGGAAATCGCCATGCGCCTGTTCTCCGCCGAATCTGAGGTCAAACTTTCCGATATGCGCGGCGGCCACCTTAATCAGGAGCAATGGACCCGCCTGGTGGATCGCGTTGGGCGCATCGACCAAGCACCGCTGTTTATTGACGATTCCGCCAACCTCACCATGATGGAAATCCGCGCGAAAGCGAGGAAGCTTAAGCAGGATCACGACATCCAACTGATTATCCTCGACTACCTGCAGCTTATGAGCTCCGGCAAGCGAGTTGAATCGCGCCAGCAGGAAGTTTCCGAATTCTCACGTCAGCTCAAGCTTTTGGCCAAGGAACTCGACGTGCCACTGGTGGCGATCTCGCAGCTCAACCGTGGCCCCGAATCCCGAACAGACAAAAAGCCCCAGGTGGCTGACCTGCGTGAATCGGGTTCGCTGGAGCAGGATGCCGACATGGTCATGCTCTTGTACCGCCCCGATTCTCAGAACACCGACGACGAGCGCGCGGGCGAGGCAGACATCATTTTGGCCAAGCACCGCGGAGGCCCCATCGGCACCGTATCCGTGGCGCACCAGCTCCACTTCTCGCGCTTCGTGAACATGCCTCGCGGCTAGGGGCGAGCTAGCCGCCGGCTAGTGCTGGGTTAGGGGCGCTCGAAGTGCTCCTTGCGCCCCAGGCGGTGCAGGCGCAGCCACTCCATAAAGCCCTTGGGGTCGCGGCGCTGCACAAGGAAGAACCAGCCGAAGCGGGCATACTCCTGCGGCAAGAGGCGGCGCATGCCCGGCTGATTCATCAGGTAGCCGCGATTGCGGTAGGTGAAAAAGCGCTTGCCCGGGTGATCCGGGTACTGCGTGTGCATGCGCCCGCCGAGGATCGGCTTGAACTCCTCTGAGCCGTCCGGATGCAAATAGGCGGTGCGAAGGCAGGTGCCAAAAGGAAGGCCAGAACGAACCAGGCGACGGTGATACTCCACCTCATCACCACGAATGAACAGGCGGAAATCTGGTACACCCACGCGCTCCAAGGCATGCGCGGAGAACACCGCGCCGTTGAAGAGCGAGGCGATGCCTTCCAGAAGATCGTCCTCAGGGTGAGCAGGATCCATGAGCTCGTGGCGCTGACGGCGCCACTCCAAGCCACGGCGCAGGGGGAAGGCAAGGCGCTTGGGCTGCTCTAAGTTGCAGACGACGGGGGAGACGGACTCCAAGCCGTGGCGCTGTGCGCACTCTAGCAAGGTGGCGAGCACCTCCGGGCCTTCTGGGCGCCCATCGTCGTCGGCGCACCACACCGCGTCTGCGCCCAAAGCGAGCGCGTGCAAGAAGCCATAGGCGAAACCACCGCCGCCACCCAGATTGTGCTTGGAGGGCAAGTACACGCCGCGTTCGCCAGCGTGTTCCACCACCAAGGCCTCCACCTGCGGATCATCGCCATTGTCCACAACGATCACCCAACGGACGGGGTGGGATTGTTGAGCCACCACCTTCAGGGAATGGGTGAGGAGCTCGGGGCGGTTGTGGGTGACGATCACCGCTGCGATGGCGTCAGTGGGCTTCAAGGGCATGGTTAGGCTCCCGGCTTCGATTGTTCAGCTTGTTCTTCGGCGATGCGCTGCTGCAGGCGGCGGACGTGCTCTCCGGCCTTGGGTCCCTCATAGGCCTCCACGATCTCATCGACGGCACCAGCCTGGCGGATTTCGCCGTGGTCCACCCACAGGGCTGTGTCGCAAAGCTGCACCAGGAAGTCGTTGGAGTGGGAGGCGAATACGAGGATGCCGGAACGCTTCACCAAGTCTTGGAGACGATTGCGCGCCTTGGCCATGAAGGCGGCGTCGACGGCGCCGATGCCTTCGTCGAGAAGCAAAATCTCCGGTTCGATGGAGGTCACCACGCCAAGTGCCAGACGAATGCGCATGCCGGTGGAATAGGTGCGCAGGGGCATAGAGAGGTATTCGCCAAGCTCGGTAAACTCTGCGATTTCGTCCATCTTCTGCTTCATCTGCTTGCGCGTTTGGCCGAGGAACAGGCCGCGGATCACGATGTTCTCATAACCGGAGATCTCTGGATCCATGCCCACGCCCAAGTCAAAAACGGGTGCCACTCGGCCGCGCACATGTGCGGAGCCGCGGGTGGGCTCGTAAATGCCAGAAAGTAGGCGAAGGAGCGTGGACTTACCCGCGCCATTGTGGCCGACCAATCCGATGCGGTCGCCCTCGCGCAGGTGAAGATTGACGTTCTTGAGCGCCTCCACCACCACGGTATTGTCCTGATTGCGCCCGATCGCGCCACCGGCCGCACCCAGGAAGGCCTTTTTCATCGAGCGCGATTTAGCGTCGAAGATGGGGAAGTCGACGCAGGCGTCGTATGTGTCAATGGAAACCATGAGCTACTCCTTATTGCCTGTTCGATTAAACCCAGTAGCTGACGCGGAAACGCCAACGTCGCATAGCAAGCATGGCCAGGAACAAACCAACCACCGTGCAAATGCCCACCACGATCCAGTTTTCCCACTCGATCGGTTTACCAATCAAGGGGTCGCGGATGATCTCCATGTAGTGATACAGCGGGTTGAGCTTGGCAATCGCCGCGCGCTCAGAAACCGCACCGCCCTGCTCGTAGAGGGTCTCCGTGGTCCACACAATGGGGGTGACGTAGAAGAGGAGCTGAGTGAGCGCCTCCAGCAGGGGAGAGAAATCGCGGTAACGCGTAGCAACGATGCCGAAGAACATGGACACCCACACGCCGTTGACGATCAGCAGCGCCATCGCAGGAACCACGAGCGCCAAATCCCAACCCAAAGGACGCGGGAAAATGAGCATGAGAATCGCCCAAATCACCATGTTGTGCGCCAAGAAGAGCGTCTGCTTCCACACCAGGCGATAAACGTGCACCGATAGCGCCGAGGGGAGCTGCTTAATCAGGCCCTCATTGGCGATAAAGACTTCCGAGCCCTCCTTAATGCAGCCGGCGATGAAGCCCCACATGATCAGCCCCACGGTGACGTGCGGTAGGAACTCAGCCACAGGAATCTTGAACAGTACCGAGTACAGCAGACCCAGCGCCAGTGCCATCACGCCGGTGGCAATGGTGATCCACAAGGGGCCGAGCACGCTGCGTCGATAGCGCTGCTTGATGTCCTGCCAGCCCAACTGGAGCCAGAGTTCATGCTGTGAGAAGCCATAGCGCAGGTCACGCCAGGCGCTTGCCAAGGTTTGCGAGCGCGAAGGCTCCGGCTCGCCGTCACCCGAACTGGTGATCCTGGCGATGGTGGCCTCTAGTGTTTTCTCAGATTTGTCCTGCACAACGTTCTAGGATAGTCCGGATGGTGCGCGGATTGAATACGACAGGCATACTAGAACGGCACAGTTGCAGCAGAGCTGATCACGCGGATTTTTGCGGTTGCTTGCGGATTTTTGCGGTTGCTTGAAGGATGCTTGAGAGAAAGGGAGCGGCAGAGATGGCAGTTGATGTAGCTCGGATCAGGGGTTTGTACACCTCGCTGAGCGACGGCTGGACCTATCTCGATGCACATTTGCAGCCCCAAATTCCCGAGCGTGTCACGGCCGCCGCCGCCCGCGCTTTCCGCAGCGCTCCTACCTTGCCGCGCATGGAAGCGCCCCTGGAGCAGATGGGCACGCACGCGAAGGTGGCGGTGGCTCCGGCTGCGCATGGCCGCGATATGTTGCTTTCCGCCCGCCGCGCCGTTGCGGATCTGTGCGATACCACTTCCGACGCAGTGGTTTTGGGCCCCAGCCTTCCCGTCTTGCTCAGCCGCTTTTCCCGCGCCGTCCGCCCCCTGTTGCGCCGGGACGCCACGGTGGTGTTGTCTCGCGCAGATTCGCGCCCCATGACCCTTGACGCGCCCATTCGTTGGGCTGAGCCCGACCTTGGCACCGGCGAGGTCCCGAGCTGGCAGTTTGGCGGACTTGTCGACGGCTCAACGCGCCTCGTAGCCATGCAATCCGGTGCCGCCCAGGTGGGCACCATCCACAGCCCAAGTTTGGTTTCCCAGTACGTTCGCGGGGCGTCGAGGGCTTGGATGCTTGTCGACGCCACTCCCACCGTCACGTACCGCAGCGCCCGTCATGAGGACCTGGGCGCCGACATTGTCGCCCTGGATGGCCGCGCCTTCGGTGTGCCCGGCATCGCGGCCCTGGCGTTTCGCGATTACACGATGTTCCCGCGCATAGAAGCCGCCGCCTTCATAGAAGACTGCGCCCCCTCCCTCGCGGCGGCCCTGGCCTCTGCCATCGACCACCTGGCCGACCTGGACGAATCGGCGCGCGGTACTCGCCGCAATCGCCTTGCGCAATCGGTGGCCGCCTTGGGCGAATACGGTGAGCAGCTCAGTGCCGCGCTCGTAGAGGCGCTGCAATCCATGCACAAGGTGCACGTGTTCGGTGTGACCGGAGAGCTTGCCGCCGGAGCTGACGTTGATCGCTTGCCGACGGCCACGTTCGCCATCGACGGCGTACCCGCCTCCACTATCCAGCAGCGCCTGCTGACCAACGGCCTCGTGGCCGCCGTAGCGGGATCCGATCCACTGCTCGAGGCGATGGGGTTGTCCGACACCGCCGGTGCCATCACCTGTGCACTTGCCCCTTATAACACAGTGTCGGACATTGACCAGCTCGCTCGCGTGGTGGCGAGCTTGGCCTAAGCGGCCTTGAACATTAGACGCTCAAGACGAGCTTGCCGGTAACTTCACCACCCTTGAGCATCTCGTGCGCGCGCTGCGCCTGCTCCAAGGGTAAGACGGCATGAATGTGGTGCTTGATCGTGCCGTCTTCGAGCAGCGGCCAAACATTCTCCACGGTGCTTCGCACAATCCGAGCTTTGTCCTCCAATTCACGAGCACGCAAGGCCGTGGCCGAGATGGTGCCACGCTTGCTCAGCAGACGGCCAATATTCAGCTCGCCCTTCACACCACCCTGCATACCAATGATCACCATGTGACCATCCTGAGCCAAAGCCTTGACGTTTTGATCCAGGTACTTGGCACCAATGATGTCCAAGATTCGATCGCACTGGTTCTTCAACCTCTCCGCGAAATCCTCCTCCTTGTAATTGATGAGGATGTCCGCGCCGAGCTGCTTGCAGATGTTGAGTTTTTCTTCCGAACCCGCGGTCACCGCCACCTGTAGACCCAGATGCTTAGCCAATTGGATAGCGAAGGTGCCAATACCGCCGGCACCACCGTGGATGAGCAATGTCTGACCCGCCTCCAGGCCGGCGAGCATGCCCATGTTGGACCACACCGTGCACGCCACTTCCACCACAGACGCCGCCTCTTCAAAGCTGTAGCCATCCGGAATGGGCATGAGTTGACCTTCCGGCACCGCCACGTACTCCGCATAAGCGCCACCGGCGAGCAGACACGCCACGCGTTCACCCTGAGCCCGGCCGGTATCTCCTGCGTCCTCAATGACGCCTGCACACTCCAAACCCAGGACCTCCGAGGTACCAGGAGGGGGCGGATAGTGCCCGGCCGCCTGAAGCAGATCCGCGCGATTTACGCCGACCGCCTTCACCTTCACCCGAACCTCTCCCGGCTTGAGCTGCGGTTTCTCCGCATCTGTGAGTTGCAATTGCTGATCGTCAAGCACTTCAATAGCTTTCATAGCACCCACGTTAAAAGAAAATGAGCGTTTGGGGTACAATTTGAGCCTGTTCGCTTCAATGCGAGCCGCTGGAGGTATGGCAGAGCGGCCGAATGCACTGGTCTTGAAAACCAGCGTTGGGAAACCAACCCAGGGTTCAAATCCCTGTGCCTCCGCACAATGAGATCCCCCGCTAACCTGGTGTTTTGCCTGGTTGGTGGGGTTTTCTTGGATGGTGTGGGGTGGTGTCATGGTGGGGGCTGACACCCCACACACGTGGCTACTTCATGGCTGTTTGCTAGGTAGAAACCGTGTTCTGAAGGAAAACGGGTTCCCACTCATAGATTCGTGGATCCGTAGCGCTGAGTTTCTCTACATGCCTGGTTTCTTTCCAAACAACGTAAGAAGTAAGACCTTCATACTCGGGATCATCAGGAGGTAATAAGAAAAACGCATCCGTTTCATAGCCCTGTGCGCTAATTCTGGCACTCGGGAACTCATGACAGACAAGCTCAAAAGCTTCTTCGTCGCGTTCCCAGAGCATGACATGCGAGCTGATTGGCTTGGAAGCCTGGGTAATTCCATAGGAACCGGCCGGAAACTCCGTCTCAAGTTTCGCCCGAACCTCAGCTCTACGAAGCGCAATGCGCCCGGTATTGCTGTAGGGGTGTTTCCGCAACGCATACGCATGCACAAACCAGATACAGTTTTGCTACTACCGGGGGCATTGCCTTGATCGGGTTCTTCATCCTCCACTCTGAGCCTTAGATCTGGGAAGCTACTCCCGCGTAACAGGTCGCCACTCGCCCCATAAGATCCAACAGCTTGAATTGGGCGATAAGAGCGGCTCGAGCGCAAAATGTTCCAACTAGTTGCTCGGCGGAAACTCCCCTGTGCTGCGAACTTTCTGGGAGTCCTCGTCCCATTCGAATACCACGGTGGTGTATCCACTTGCCTCGGCGTTGGATTCACCTTCCTCACGGAATCGGTAAGTGACAGCGATCGTCGCATCGTTGATGCGGTTAATTTCCGGTGCAAAGCTGTAGATGTGCTCGGTAGCGGGTCCGAGGAACTGGCCGTTGTGGAACAATGCCACTTGCATGGGGGTTGACACGGTTCCCCTGCCCAGCGGAATCGCTATATAGGACAAGGTGGCGCAGGGATTTTCCTGATCCACACGGGCGAGTTCGAGAGGCCAGGCCTGGTTGTTGAGCTTGGGGAGCTCCTCCGCGTGCTGTTCAAGCGATTCCATTGGAACGTTTGCGCTGCAATCGTCCGGGGATTCGGTAGCGGTGGTTACGCCCGATTCCAGCTTTTTACCCGAAACGATATCGCTCGGATCAATGCATCCCGCGAGGCTAAAGCTCAGCAATGTGCTCAGCGCGATACCGGGAATGAGTCGCGAATGGATAAAGCTCGGCATGGTGCACATTGTATTGCACCTGCCGAGCCATCGGAGCACTTCTATTCGCTGAGGCCCTTACGACGCCCCATCACCATACGGATATTCCACAGCAACTGAAGTCCAACCCCGGTGCAAACGGTGAAAAGCACCACATTGAAAGCCGTCGCAGAGGCGGAGTCCAGCGCATCAGCGGCTTCGAACAGTCCAGTGAAACCCGTCGATTGCTGCACAGCAGAACTCAAAAACGCCATCTTCAAGAACAGATACACCCACGCAAGCACGATCAAACCTGTGCCGATTGCCCACATGAGTGAGCTGCTGCGTTGTCGGCCGGGCGCAACCGGGAACCAGTTGGTGTCAAATTGCAGTTGCTGCCGTGGTGCCGGGTTCCAGCCCTGCTGCGCAGGGGCGTTCATTGCGGCGATCTCCCGGAGGCGAGAGATATCAAGTGAGGTGCGGGAGGCGTCGTCAAGCTCTGCATCGTAAACCGAACGATTACTGGGATTGCCGAGAATCGCGCGGGCAGTACTGAGCTTGTCCTGCTCCTCAGGGGAGGCTGTGATGCTCAGACGCTGAGACAGAAGCTGCGCAATAGTGGAGGAATCAGCAGAGCGGTCGAGGTTGAGGTCTTCATAGAGGTCGTATTTCATGGAAAATCCTTAGCAAGGGTCAGAAAAATCGGAATTGTTGTTCAGCGAGCGAGCATTGCCTCCGAATTTGGCTTTAGCTTGACAGAGCGCCGCGACGTCCCTGCCGTAGGAGTAATAAATCGGATACACGTAGCCGCCGTTGTAGTTGCCGCGCAGGGAACTGCACGCGCCCGGCTTTGTGTACTTCGCGCCGGGATACTTAGCGAGGGCCTCGCTCAATTTCGAGTCAAGATCGTCGTATTCGTACTGGATCACTGATTCCAGGATCAAGATGTACTGGCCATTGCAGGCAGGAGATTCTGCGGCTTGGGCGAGGGTGCTGTTTGTTTTGGGTTTGGGACCTTCATCGCATTGCACCATGAGTTGGCGGAATCCGGCTGGGGCTCCCAGGTTCTTGATTGTGTCGGAGTTGAAGCAGTGGTAGCCATTTACCCGACCATCGCTGGAGATGATCTGCCAGGATCCTTCCCAGTGAAAGTGACCAATACGTTCAGTGCCGTCTTGGCCGGCGACAAGCCATTCTCCATCGCAGTACACCACCTTGTTGATCCATCCCTTTGCCTCATCGTCGTGGATTTCTCTCAAAGAACAACGATCCTGGGTATCGGGGGCTGCCTGTGCGGTCTCAATTACTTTTTCTGTTTCGGTGGCTGAGTTCGCGATCGTTTGCGTTGCAATCGGCGTCGCTTCATCGGTAGTAGGTTCGCTTTGACCTTTCACCAGCAACCAGACCACCGCAACTCCGAGGATTGCGACGATCGCTACCAGCGCCAGGATCGGCGCTCGGTGCGTGTTCTGGGGCCGAGGGTTGCCCCATTGTTGGTTGGTCATGAATGTTCCTTCAGTGTATTTTCCCGCAGTTGAGCGTAGCTATTCCTCTCACCGACCGGGAGCAAACTGGGACTCCGCGCCCGAACTGGGTTATGTTAAAGGCGTAAACTTTACAGTTGTGTGGGGCTGGAAGTGGATGATCTCGCCGAATCCTTCGCGGGTTTGGCTCAAGCCTTCAGCCCCCGAAAGTGGGAACCATGAACAAACTCAACGCCGCGCAACTTCAAGGCGCCCGCAACCGAATCACCGTCTCCCCGGACCTCATCCGCAGAATCGCCACTCTCCTCGGCTACGCGGATCTGCCCGCCACCAGCAGCGTTGCACAGCTATTCGACGTCACCGACGCCCTCGAACTTCTACTCATCGCCCAACTTGGCGAAATGGAAATCTCACCAACCGAAGCCGCCCGCAGTGAAGCACGACAAGCAAAAGAAATCCTCGACCGAATCGTCAGCGGGCAGGTGAAAACCCGCCCCGAAATCCATGCGGACCTGCCCTCCGAAACGGTGGTGCTCCTCAGAATGGGCCACCCTCGCCTGTGGGGTTACGCGGTGCGCCAACGCTTGCCCGAGGATGCCAACCTCGCGGTGCCCAAGAGCTTCCACCGCGACACCACTGGCGACTACACCGATCCCCTCGAGGCCTGGATGGGCGTTCACATCACCGATGCAGTAAACCTTTCCGAACTCGAGACCCACAGCGATGAAGTGCCCATCGACGAAGACCGGTACCAGCGCTTGCGCCTAGGCATGTCACTCGCCGACGACTACCGCCAAGTATGGAGCTCCGCCCGCGGACACTGGTCCATCAGTCCCGACACGACCTACCTCGTACCCTCCCGCTACGGCTGGTGCCCCTATGTCTACCGGGTCACCGACTGGCGACGCGACAGCTTCGAAGGCCACCGCGATCGATTCATGGCCACCCGCGGCTACTACATCGACCTCAAGAACAACCGCCGCATCGACCTCGGAGCCCCCGACCCGAAGGACGCCTGGCTCCCTACCGCCGAACTCTCCCAAACGCCACTTACGTCCCGCGACATCGAGGTAGCCAACGCAATCACCAACAACGTCATCGCGTTGGGGCCGAGCCAGAAGAACCCCGTCATTAGGCTGCGACAAAAAGGCCGCCACCTGTTCTGATCGATCCGTCACTGAGAACCGCACAGTCGGCCGGGTGTGCAGTTTCCCGTGGCGGTTGGTGCTTAGGGGCAGGTGTTGGTGTCTGATTGACATGGGAACGTGCACGGTCGGGCAGTTTCCCGTGGCAGTTGGTGGCTGGTGATCTGAATAGATGTCACTTTGACATGGGAACGTGCACGGTCGGGCAGTTTCCCGTGGCAGTTGGTGTCAGAGGGGGTGAGCCGGTGTCACTTTGACATGGGAACCGGCACGGGCGGAATTAATCGGCGTGCCAGGCGTCGATGCCGCCGCGCAAGCTGCGCAGTCCTGCGATTCCTTGTTCGCTGAGCAGAAAGTACGCCTGTTCCGAGCGGATTCCCGCCTGGCAATACAGCACGGCGTTCTCGGGGACGCTGGCTCCGCTTTGAATGGCAGAGAGGGGCACGTTGAGGGCGCCGGGGATGTGGTGGCGGGTGTATTCGTGGGGTTCGCGGACGTCGATAAGCGGAAAATCGGGTTTGGTCACTGTGGGGGCGTGGGGTTGTGAGGTGGGGGCGGAGTGCAGGACGTGCTCGAGGATCGCCGGTGAACTGCGCAAAGGGACAAAATCCCAGGTTTGCTCCAAGGATGAGTAGTAGGCGAGCCGGCCGGTGAGCGGGGTGCCGAGCCCGGTGATGATCTTGATGGCTTCCATCGCCATTGCCGAGCCCATGATGCCCACCAAAGGGCCGAGCACGCCGGCCTGGGCGCAACTTGGGACGGCGCCGGGAGCTGGGGGTTCGGGGAAGAGATCCTCATAGATGGGGCCGTGACCTGCCCAAAAGACAGATAATTGTGCGTCGAAGCCGAGGATTGCCGACCAAATGTGGGGAATGCCTCTGCGGGCGCACGTGGTCGACACGATGTGGCGAGTGTCGAAGTTGTCGGAGCCGTCGATCACCAAATCGCCCCTGATCAGATCCATGGCTTCTGGCCACCGCAGCCGCTGATGCACCGCTTCGATGCGTACGTCAGGGTTCAGTGCCAACAGCGCCTCCCGGGCTGATTCGACTTTGGGTCGCCCCACGTCAGCCGTCTTGTGCAGCACCTGGCGGTGCAGATTTGATTCGTCCACTACATCATCGTCGATGATGGTGATTCGGCCCACGCCGGCGGCCGCCAGGTATTGAAGGGCGGGGGAGCCGAGGCCGCCTGCACCGATGGCGGTGACGTGGGCGTCGAAAAGCTTCTGCTGGCGGTCGCCGATCAAGGCTTCTTGGCGCGCGTACCTCATTCGATGCCCACCCATTGGGTTCGACCGTCGCTGAGGTGCTGTTCCTTCCAGATGGGAACTTCGGCCTTGACGGCGTCGGCAACGGCCATGGCGGCGTAAAACGCATCGTGGCGGTGCGCGGCGGCGGCGACCACCAGAAAAGCGGTGTCGCCAATCTGCAGCGCCCCCGTCCGGTGAACCGCGAAAATGCGGGTGTTTGGATGCTGAGAAGCGATCCGCTCCACAACCGCGCGCATCACTCCAGCAGCGTTGGGGTGCGCGGTATAAGTGAGATCCGCAACCGGCTCGCCGCCGTCATGATCGCGCACCACGCCGTCGAAGGTGACCACCGCGCCCATCGCGCGAGTGGCCGTGAGTTCGCGCGCCTTGCCCGCGTCGATCGGGTGATCCGTGATGAACGCGTCAATTATTCCGGCCTGCGCCTTCACGTAGGCGGGGTCATGGCCCTCATGCGCCTGACCTGCAGCGGTGTCCACAATCGCACCGAGCAGCGGCTCCAGCACCGCCATCCCGTCCTTCACACCCCCGTGGCTTCCCGGCAACGTGCAAACGAACGTCCGCCCTGCCATCCCTGCTACACCCCGCGACAGCACCGCAAACTTCGTGTTCCGTAGCCCGTGCTCCCAAATGGCATGCATCACTCCCGGCATTGGCCGATCAATGTACTTTTGCACAGCCTCCACGGTCTGATCGTCCGGGCTGATACCCGTCCCACCCGTGGTAATTACAACATCTGCTCCAAGCAGCTTTTCGACGCCCCCGCGCACCTCCCTATCCGCCACCACTAAAGGATCTGACGTTTCGAAACCTTGTTCCCTTAGCCACTGTACCAGTAGAGGTCCGGTGGTGTCTTGGTATGTGCCTGCCGCTGCTCTGGTGGAGGCCACCAAGACCCGAGCTGTGCGCATTGCTACTCCTTGGGAATTGACACGGATATTTCCATTCCAATCTAACGATATGCTGCAACGTATGGAGATCCACTATTTCGCAGCAGCAAAAGCAGCCCGGGGTGTGGGCGTCGAGCACCTTGAATTTGGTGGCACGCTGGAGCAGCTCATCGAGCACCTGGCAGCCCAAAGCTCGCTGAGCACCGACAGCGGGCTAAGTCTTGCAGACGTGTTTGAGCGCTGCACCTTCCTGGTGGATGGTGCAAATGCTGATCAGGGCGTGGACGTCAGCCAGGCGGAGCGGGTAGACGTGCTGCCGCCATTCGCGGGAGGCTAGTGATCGATTGCGTCCCAGGCGGCTAGGAGGCGATCAGTTTCCTCATCATCGGTGACCGTGATGCGCACGCCCTCGGGAAATGCGCGCACGATGACTCCCTGCTCAAAGAGCTGCTCGGCAATCCGTTGACCGTCGGTGGTTTCAAGCCAAACGAAGTTCGCCTGCGAACGAGGCACGCCGAGGTGGTCGGCAACGCGGTCGCGATTGCGCACAACGATTTCCGTGCGTTCCAACAGTTCCTGTTGAGCCTCAAGCGACGCCAGCGCCCCTGCCTGAGCGGCGACGTTCACGCCGAATGGCAAGGCCACGCGATTCAGTGCGTCGATAATTGCCTCTTGGCCGAAGGCGTATCCCACGCGAACGCCCGCCAAGCCGTAGGCCTTAGAGAAAGTGCGAAGGCCAATAAGATTCGGGTGATCCGCCAGCAATTCGGTAGAAAGAGGCGTGTCTTCAACCCGCAAGTATTCGGTATAGGCCTCGTCGAGAGCGATGACTACATCGCTGGGCACCCGCTTAAGGAAGCGCTCGAAGGCTGCCTTTGATACCTCGGCGCCGGTGGGATTATTGGGATTGCACACGAAAATGAGCTTGGTGTTGTCCGTGATGGCGTCGGCCATCGCATCGAGGTCATTGGCGCCGTTGTTGTCCAGGGGGACCGGGACGGCCGTAGCGCCGGTGACCTGCACAAAAATTGGATACGCTTCGAAAGAGCGCCACGGATAAATCACCTCATCACCGGGGCCTGCGGAAATCTGAACGAGCTGCTGACACAGCGCCGAAGAGCCCACACCGACGGCTACCTGTTCCCAACTTAACCCCAGAGAATCCGCCAAGGCAGTACGCAGCTTCACGTTGGCGATGTCTGGATAGCGGTTCGCCTCCGCCGTCGCGCGAGTCATCGCCTCTGCAACCCCAGGCAGGGGAGGATGGGTGACCTCGTTGGACGAAAGTTTCACAGCCTGAGGCGCATCCTTGCCCGGCATATACTTCGGGATGCCGCCAAGATCCTTGCGGATGTGGAAACGCTGACTGGACTGTTCAAGATTCGACATGCAAGCCATTCTAAATGCTTCGCGCCGTGTATTTGCTCATTCCCCCGGCGCGCTTGTAAGATCGTTCAAGGTTCTCACCATCGCGGTGAAGGAACTGCTGGAGACGTGCCAGAGCGGCCGAATGGGGCTCCCTGCTAAGGAGTTGTCTCGCAAGGGACCGCAGGTTCAAATCCTGTCGTCTCCGCCAACCTCTTCTTTTAGAGGAGGGTTTCACCGGGCCTGGTGAAGCATGCGCCCGTAGCTCAACGGATAGAGCATCTGACTACGGATCAGAAGGTTGGGGGTTCGAATCCCTCCGGGCGCACCAAACAATCCCCAGCGCGAGCTGGGGATTTCGCATTTGGCGGTGGGTTGGCCGGACTTAGCTCGTGGCTGCGAAGTTGTGCTGTGCAGTTTCCCATGCCGTTTGTGTGCATTGGGGTGGATTTGCGGTCGGATTGACATGGGAAAGTGCACAGGCCCGCGAAGTGTCGGCCGGTTAGACCCTTGAGAGTTCAGCAAACATCTAGCCTAACCACAGCCAGGATTCATCATTAAAGGCTAATCTGAGGGGCGATAGTGCGCGCCGTGGCTTGATGGATTTGGAAGGTTGGGAATGTCGAAAAGTTTTGCGCAGCAGTTGGTCGAGCACCTTGAGCAGCAGGGTGTTCGTAGAATCTACGGCCTTGTGGGAGACTCGCTGAACCCGATCACGGACGCGATTTCTAAGTCCAGCATCGAGTGGGTGCACGTGCACCATGAGGAGGCGGCGGCTTTCGCGGCAGGCGCCGAAAGTCTGCTCACAGGCGAGCTTGCAGTGTGCGCCGGGTCTTGCGGACCAGGCAATACGCACTTGTTGCAGGGGCTCTACGATTCGCATCGCAACCGCGCCAAGGTGTTGGCACTGGCCAGCCACATTCCCACCCCAAACATCGGCAGTGAGTACCACCAAGAAACGCACCCCACCAAGGTGTTCGAGGACGCCTCCGCTTATTGCGAAATGGTGCACAGCCCCGAGCAAGGCGCGCAGGCGCTGCATCATGCAATCCAGTCCACGCTGCTGGGCAAGGGCGTGTCGGTGCTGGTGCTGCCGGGTGATGTGTCCAAGTTGGACGCGGTGGATCATTCCTCTCTTGATGGCCGGTATTCCAAGGAGCATCCCACCCTCATGCCGCCGAAGTTGCAGGTAGAGGCGCTGGCGGAAGCCATCAACGAGGCCAAGACCGTCGCTATTTTTGCGGGCGTGGGCGCGGTCGAGGCTCGCGAGGAACTGCTGGAGCTCGCCGAGAAGCTCAAGGCCCCAATCGGGCACGCGCTTAGAGGAAAGATGGGACTCCAGCCGAATAATCCCTTCGACGTCGGCATGACCGGCCTGCTGGGCTACGGCGCCTGCCACGATGCTATCCACGAGGCCGAACTGGCCATTCTCATCGGCACAGACTTCCCCTACCGCGAGTTCCTCCCAAAGAATGTCGCCCAGATCGATGTGGACGGCACGAGGTTGGGACGTAGGACGTCGACAAGCTATCCCGTGCACGGCGATGCGAAAGTGACCCTGCAGCAGCTCCTCCCGCGTGTGGAGGCGAAGGATGACGCGTTCCTTCGCAAGATGCTCAAGGTGCATGAGAAGAAGAAGGAGCACGTGGTCAACGCCTACGCGCGCAGTGATCACGGGCAGGTGCCGTTGCACCCGGAGTTCGTGGCCGCGCAGCTCGACGAGGTCGCGGCGGCTGATGCGGTGTTCACGGTGGACACGGGCATGTGCACGGTGTGGGGCGCGCGCTATATCAATAATCCGGGTGGGCGCGAGCTGCTAGCTTCCTTCCGCCACGGCACCATGGCTAATGCCTTGCCGCAGGCGATCGGCGCGCAGCTTTCCCACCCGGACCGCCAGGTGGTGGCCATGTGTGGTGACGGCGGCCTGGCCATGCTGCTAGGCGAGCTGCTCACTGTCCGCCTTCACGAGCTGCCTCTGAAGATGGTGGTGTTCAATAATCAGACCCTGGGCATGGTCAAGCTGGAGATGATGGTGGAGGGGATGCCCAGCTTCGGCACAGACAACGGGATGGTGGATTACGCGGCGATTGCCAAGGGAGTGGGCATTCACGCCATCCGGGTCACACAGCCCGAGGAGGTCCGCACTGCGTTGGCCAGCGCCATGGCGCATCCAGGGCCCGTCCTGGTGGATGTGGTCACGAACCCCGATTCCCTTTCCGTCCCGCCGGACATCACCATGGACGTGCTCACGGGCTTTGCCAAGGCTTCCGCGCGCACCGCTTTGCAGGGCGGCTTCGGCGAGCTGCTGGATTTGGCCAAGTCCAATATCCGGAACATGCCTAGGTGATGCGGTAGGGCTTCAACGCTTCATTTAGCTTTTCGACGTCCAGCGCCGCCCCTTCCGGGTGCTTCAGCACCATGAGGGCCGGTTGGCCTCCGCCACGCAATTCGAAGGCGACTTGGCCGATATTGTGTGACGCAAAGACGTCGAAAAGCTTTTGCCTAGCCCGCTGAACATCGCGGTTGCTGCCGATGCCCGCAACCTCAAAGCTGGACGAAACAATATGAGGGGACACTAGATCCTTCCATTAAACGCCTGAAGTGCGGAGTCCTCGCGGGTGCCGCCGCGGCCATCACCATAATCGGCGTAATCCGCGATCCACTGAATCGATTTCACCCACTTCACGGCCTTGTAACCGTGCTGTGATTCAGCGCGAAGCCTAGCAGGTGCCCCCAAATGAACCTCCAACGGGTGACCATTGCGACGAATCGCCAAAATGGTGCGATCCTCCAGGGCGGTAGACGCCTCGATCACTGCATAAAAGGGCTCGCGGGGGCGATTGTCATACATCTGCTGGGCCAGACCATAGGACTCGATCAACACGTAGTTCGCGCCCTCGGGGCGAGGAGGCAAAAGATCCCGAAGGCGAGGGCCTTCCCAGCGCGATGTAGCCGACCAGCCCTGCATACAGGTATGCGTGGCGATGTAGCTAGCCTGCGGCAAAGCCTCGAGATCGGACAAGGTGAGCGAACGATCGCCCACCTGAACCCTATAACTTTCCCAATCGTCCGACTTTGCGGCGAGCCACTCCCGCGACTCCTCCTCGGTGGGCGGCAAACCGTTGGTCCAGTGGAACTGCGAAATGTCCGCGTCCGTGAAAGCGTTCTTTGGGGCAGCTTTGAGAGGGTTCAAGAAAAACTTGCGGCCCAGCTCAGTGAAAGGAACCAGGAAATGGTGTGCCCGAGCGCGATCCGCCAAGGTGAAGTAACTCAACGCGATCCAAAAAATGATCACCGCCGCAATGGTGAGCGTAATCGCGGTGAATGCCTGTGCATAACGAGCTGTGTCCACATCGCCAAACACCATGTGCACCAAATTGTGCTCTCGATGCACGGCAAACACCAGGGTCACGTGGATGATGATGAACACCGAAATGCACACCATGGAAAGGAAGTGCAGCGAACGCGCACCCTGATGGCCGCCGAGCATTTTGACGTACCTGGGAAAGCGCTCGCGGATAGCGGGGGACATCGCCACACCGGTAAACATCATCATCGGTGCAAACACGAAGATGACTGCCGAATATGCCAGCATCTGTAACGCATCGTAAGGCTGAAAATTCTCCAGGGAAGGCACACCAAAACCGGCGTAAATCTTCGCGGACTCCCAAGCATCCCCGAACACCTCCCAACTCGTAGGGACGATTCGGCGCCATAATCCTGTACTGAGGAGCAGAGTGACATACACGAGGCCGTTCAGTACCCAAAGCATCACGGCTGCGCCGTGCCAATGGCGTCCAAGGCCGACGTTTTCCCTGCCGGGCAGTGAGATGATCGGTGAGAGAGATTTTTCATCCATAAGCGAGGTGTAGACCCCCTCTTCCCGGGGTAACTCTCGCTTTGTGAATTTCAGCCACTCCTTGCCCGGGGCGCAATCATTGGACCACCAGAGGCGTGGCATTGAACTAAGGATCTCGAAGCCTGACCGCAAAAGCATGCCAATCAAGATGAAATTGATGAGATGTGTGGCTCGGAGCCACATGGGGAAATCAGGATTAATCCCCATTGCAACCTCCTTTAATAGGGGAGAGGTGATGTATTTAAGTGTATTCGCATATGTCGAAATAAAACGGGAAATAACGTGTTAATAATGTTTGGTTTATCACTGAAGGTTTTTTGGCTTGATGTCGGCCGTTTCCCATGTCAGTTGGGTGGGTAGATCTGCTGTTGCCGTCACTTTGACATGGGAACGTGCACGGTTTGGGTTTGGGTGTCGTGTTCTGTGTCGTTTCCCATGTCAGTTTGAATGGGATTGGGATTGTCGCCGTCACTTTGACATGGAAACGTGCACGCGTCAGCATGCGTCATCGGGCGCCGGAAAGCCCCCAACACTAACCCTCAACCATGAACCCCTCCCGCCGCCGCAATCCCCACCGACCTGCAGATTTGTTGATCATCGTTTGGGTAGAGTAGATTGAATATCCGTTGCACGCGCCCGTAGCTCAACGGATAGAGCATCTGACTACGGATCAGAAGGTTGGGGGTTCGAATCCCTCCGGGCGCACCAACTCAAAGGCCCTGGTGAAAACCGGGGCCTTTCGCTATGCCAGACCCGAGCCAAACCTCAACCCACCCCCCAGCCGCCGGATCTTAGCCGCCGCGCTGGAGTTCGTAGGCGAGTGTCTGCAGAGCTCGTCGTAGCGCGTCGTCCTCGAGCGCGCCGAAGCCGATCACCACACCATTTTCGCTGCTTGCGGCGCCGCCCCAGTAGTCGTCGAGCGCGGTTACTCCCAGGCTTCGCGCCGCGCAGCCGGTCACGACCTCACCCGCCGGCCTGGAGCAGAGGATCACCGCGTGCAGTCCGCCGCGGATCGGCCGCAACTCAGCATCGTGTAGACCGCCGAGCTCCTGGTAGACGATGTCGCGGCGCCGGGCGTAGGTGCGCCGCAGTTTTTGGGTGCGTCGCCGAAGGGCGCCGGTGGCCATGTAGTGGGTGAGGGCTCGTTGGGTGATGGCGCCGGCGGGTTGGCTCAGTAGGGTGCGGATGCGCAGCGTGGCGTCGAAAAGCGAAGGGGGCACGAGGATGTAGCCGCAGGCGATTGTGGGGCTTACCAGGGTAGAGAAGGTGCCCAGGAGTGCGGTGCGGGCGGGCGCTAGGGCGGTGAGTGCAGGCAGTGGTTGGCCTTCGTAGCGAAGCTCGGAGTCGAAGTCGTCCTCGATGATCCAGGCGTTGTTGAGTTCGGCCCAGCGCGCGATGGCGGTGCGGCGTTGGGCGGGCAGGGAGCCGCCGTGGGGGTACTGGTGGCTTGGGGTGCAGATCAGTGCGTCCATCGGTTGGAGGGCGTCTTCGCGCACGCCGTGGGCATCGGTTCCTACTTCCACGAGTTGGTGGCCCAGAAGTTCGGGTACGCGCCGCAGGCTTGGGTAGCCGGGTGATTCCACTCCCACCCGCAGCCTCGTCCCCATCGCGTGGAGCAGCACCATGAGTCCTTCGCGTGCGCCGGAGGTGACGATGATGTGTTCGGGGTGTGCGATCACGCCGCGCATGTGCCGAAGGTGGTGCGCGATTTCGCGTCGCAGCGCCATCGACCCGGCCACGGGCAGTGCCTCGGTGTTGTTCGCGGCTTCGCGCCACGCTGCTCTCCAGGTGGGGTCTATGAGGGTGCTGACGTCGGGGATGCCGGGCGTGAGCGTCGATAAGCTTTTCGACGCCTCCCGTCCCCGAACCTCCTGCGTGGCCGCGGGGAGGGGCTGCAATCCTGGGTGGATGCGGGTGCCTGAGCCGCGTTCGGAGTGGAGGTAGCCTTCGGCGCTGAGTTGCTCGTAGGCGGCGACGACCGTGCCGCGCGATACCCCCAATTGGGTGCAGAGGGCGCGGGTGGATGGGATTGGGTCGCCTGGCGAAAGTTGGCCGGCGGTGATGAGTTCGCGGATCTGGGCTGTGAGCTGCACGGGGAGGGGTCGGGTGTCGTGTTCGTCGAGGTGCAGGGTGAGTTCTGCGGCGGCTTCGGATCGCACAATTCCTCCAAGTGGTCTAACGCAACACGCTGAATATGGCTCTTACATTGAACCACTTTGCGTGTTGGAATGACTCTCATGGCTGAACAACAACACGGAACCACCCGCGTCAAGCGCGGACTCGCAGACATGCTGAAAAACGGCGTCATCATGGACGTCGTGACCCCTGAGCAGGCGCGCATCGCCGAAGACGCCGGAGCAGCGGCCGTGATGGCGCTCGAGCGCGTACCCGCCGACATCCGCGCCCAAGGCGGCGTGGCTCGCATGAGCGACCCCGACCTCATCGAAGGCATTGTCGACGCCGTCTCCATCCCAGTGATGGCCAAAGCCCGCATCGGCCACTTCGTCGAAGCCCAAGTGCTCGAGGCCCTGAATGTGGACTTCATCGACGAATCCGAGGTGCTCAGCCCCGCCGACTACACCCACCACATCAACAAGTGGGACTTCGACGTGCCCTTCGTCTGTGGCGCCACCAACCTGGGCGAAGCACTGCGCCGCATCACCGAGGGTGCCGCTATGATCCGCTCCAAAGGCGAAGCTGGCACCGGCGACGTCTCCGAGGCCGTGAGGCACCTGCGCACCATCAAGGGCGAAATCGCCCGACTCCAGCGCCTCGACCGCGACGAACTCTACGTAGCGGCCAAAGAGCTCCAGGCACCATATGACTTGGTAGCCGAGGTCGCAGAGACCGGCAAGCTGCCCGTGGTCCTGTTCGTCGCTGGTGGCGTTGCTACTCCCGCCGACGCCGCGCTCGTGCGCCAAATGGGTGCCGAGGGTGTGTTCGTGGGCTCGGGTATCTTCAAGTCCGACAATCCAGCGAAGCGCGCGGAGGCCATCGTCAAGGCCGCCACTGCCTACGATGATCCCAAGCTCATCGCCGAAGTCTCCCGCAACCTGGGCGAGGCCATGGTCGGCATCAACGTCGCCGACGTGCCCGCCCCGCACCGTTTGGCGGAGCGCGGATGGTAATCGGCATCCTCGCACTTCAGGGCGGCATTGAGGAACACCGCGCTGTCCTGGAGCGCCTCGGCTGCCAGGTGCGCCTGGTGCGATTCCCCACCGACCTCGAAGGCCTCGACGGCATCGTCATCCCCGGCGGCGAATCCACCGTCATGGACAAACTCGCCCGCGCCTTTGGCCTGGCCGAGCCCCTGCGCGACGCCCTGAAATCGGGTCTGCCTGCCTTTGGCACCTGCGCCGGCCTGATCTACCTCGCCGAAGTGGAAAACCCGGCCCCCGCCCAGCAAACGCTTGCGGTGTTGCCCGTGCGTGTTCGTCGAAACGCTTTTGGCACCCAAAAAGACTCCTTTGAGCAGCTTATCGACGGCCAACCCGCCACATTCATCCGCGCCCCCGAAGTCGTAGCCGCAGGCGACGCCGAGGTGATCGCGAGGCTGGCGGATGGGCGAATCGTGGGCGTGCGGCACGGGCGCAACGTGGCCTACTCCTTCCACCCCGAAGAAAACGGACGCACTGACCTGCACGAACAATGGCTTCGGAACCTCAGGGGCGAAAAACACGTCTAATTGTCATGTGGGGGTCGAACACATTGCAGAACTCAGGGAACAAGGCATCGGCCGACGAGCACTGAACGCGATGCTCGGCAGCGGGGCGCTCGTGCGAATCTTCCGCGGGCACTACAGCCGTGGGCGGCCAACGCCCGACATGCTGCTGCAATGGCTGCGCGAGCATAAACCATTTGCGCGCATCACGGGCGTGACCGCCCAGGAACACCATGAAGGGCGACCCCTGAGCTTGCCGCTGCATGTGGAGGTACCGCGCGGGCGAGGGTTGATCAATAACGAATACTTCCGCATGCGGCACTGCCGGAACCTACGTAAGAAACCCAGCGAAGGCGTGTTCGCGAATGCCGTTGAAACTGCGAGACAACTCGACTTCACCCCTGAAGATCGCCGACACTTCATTGCCCGCGCCTATCCCGGCAAAGGAGGTCTTCAGCGCTGCCTGAACGACTCAGCTAACACGCCCCGGCTCGGCCGGGAACTCAAACGTGACCTGAGGTTTTCCCCCATCGGCTGCGACTCCAACACTGAGCGGCGCTTCTTCGCCGCTCTCGCCAACTTGGGCGTGGAACTGCGCCACAACAAACCCATCGGCCCCTACCGCTTCGACGCCGTGTGCGAGAAGGCCAAGCTGATCATTGAAATCGACGGCTACGACTACCACAGCGGCGAAGAGGTATTTAAGGCTGATCGCTGGAAAGGCAATGCCGCGCAGCTGCACGGTTATCGCGTCCTGCGCTACTCAGCATCCTGCATCGACACCGAATTCGATACCTGCGTCGAGCAAGTCATGCGCGCCCTGCAGCCACGTCTGCCTGCAACCGCTTTAACCCACGTTGAAACGACCGGCGTGTGGAAATGGCACTCGCAACTGCGTTACGGGCAGCGTTGGCGCTAAGTTTTTGCTTGAACTAAGTGCCAGTCATGCTTTAGGTGTGTGAACTGGGTTTTTGTCGTGGATTTGCTGCGGATTCTGGGAATGCGAGCGAAGAGCAAGGACAACAGGAGGGCGTGAGATGCCTCGGATGGGGAATTGAGCGGGTTGTCTTGGGTTGGGGGATTGGGTTTCTTAGGAAGTGGGCCGTTTCCCATGTCAGTTGGACTGAGGTTGGGCAGGTTGGTGTTGGAATGGCATGGGAACGTGCACGTTTGGGGGTTTGGGGTGGCTTGTTTGTGCAGTTTCCCGTGGCAGTTGGGTGCTGTTGGTTAGTACGAGTGGCAGATCGTCATGGGAACGTGCACGTGGGGGTTTGGTGGGCCGTTTCCCATGTCAGTTGGGCCGAGATTGGGCAGGTTGGTGTCGGAATGGCATGGGAACGTGCACAGCGCCACCCTGGGTCTACCCGATGTTCAGGACTTCCACGCGGGCGCCAATGTTTTCTGCCTGTTTGAGCTGGTTGACCCAGCCGGGGGCGCCCGGATGGAGTCGGAACACCGGCCGGGATGAGATGCTCAGTGGGCTCACCGAGTCTGCTGAGGATTGTCCGGAGCGGGCCTCGTAGCGGATGCGGGAGCGGTAGCCGGCGTCGATGAGTTCCTCGAGGTTGGGGTTGGCTTCTGCGAGGTGGGCGCGGGCGTCGGCAAGCAAGACCATGGCTTCGTCGAGGGCGTTGAGCAGGGCTTCGGAGTTGGTTTCGCACATGGCGCGCACCAAGGAGGGGGCGGAGCCGGCGACGCGGGTGCCGTCGCGGAAGGAGCCGGCAGCCAGCGACAAGGAGAGGGCGCCGCCGTTGTCGCCGACGATTGCCAGGGCTTCGGCGAGGATGTGGGGCAGGTGGGAGATGCGGGCGACGGCGCGGTCGTGGACTTTGACGCGCGCGGGGATGACTTCGGCGCCAACTGTCTGAGCCATGAGGGCGACGTCGGTCCAGAGTTGGATCCAGGTTTTTGGTGCGCGCTGTTCGATGGCGTAATCGAAGGTCAGCACCCAGGGTGCGCCGCGGAAGAGGGTGGCGTCGGAGGCTTCCCAGCCGCTGTTGGCGGTGCCGGCCATGGGATGTCCGCCCACGTAGCGTTCTTGCATGTCGCGTTCTTTGACTTCGGTGAGCACGCTGCCTTTGACGCTGACGACGTCGGTGAAGCCGCAGCTTGGGGCGTGCGCGCTGATGGCGTCGAGTAGCCCGGCGATGGCGGTCATGGGGGTGGCCAGCACGATCAGTGCGCCTTCGCGTTCAGCGCGGGTGAGTGTTTCTTCGAGGTCGGAGCTCACATCGAAGCCGTCTTTGGCGGCGGCGCGGGCGCCGGAGGGGGAGCGGTTGAAGCCGAAGGCGGGCACGTTGGCGTCGACAAGCGCTCTGAGCAGTGACCCCCCGATGAGGCCGAGTCCGAGTACGCAGATGGGGCGGGAGATGCGGAATGTCGTCACCTGACAAGTGTGGCATATTCCGACTACGGTATGGCGTATGAAGCAGGATTTTGCGGTGACGGTGGTGCGCGGCGAGGGTAAGTGGCAGGTGCGCGAGTTTCGTGATCGTTTTGAGCAGCTTGGCACCTCGATTCAGGCGGTGCGCAGTTTGCGTTCGGAGTCTGCTGCTTTTGCCATGTTGTGTGTGGAGGACGATTATTTTGTGCTCGTTCGGCCCACTCCGCAGGGTGTGCGTTTGCTGATTTCTGATGCTTCGGCGGCGAGCGAGGACGATTTTGCTTTGGAGGTTCTGGAAACCTTGGGTGTGGAACCTGAGGAGGGAGATGAGCCTTGGGCGGAGGGTGACTTCGATATTCTTGCCGATTTGGGGGTGAGTGAGCAGGTCATGGCTGTGATTTGTGATGAGACTGATTGGTGGGCTTCGGAGCAGTTGCAGCGCTTGGCTGAGGAGCTGGGTTGTGAAGAGGAGCTTGCCGCCGCCGTTGATGCTTAGCTTTTCGACGCCCCTGCGCCCCCAATCCCACGCCCTCATGGGCCTGGCCCTAGACCATGCCGTCAACACCCCGCCGGGTGACGTGCCTGTGGGGGCGATCGTCCTTGATGAACGCGGGGAGGTGATTGGCCGCGGTGTGAATCGCCGTGAGGCGGATGCGGATCCGCTGGCTCACGCGGAGATGCTGGCGATCCGCCAGGCGTTGGGTAAGACGGGCGATGGTTGGCGTTTTTCCCGTTGCACTCTGGTGGTGACGTTGGAGCCGTGTGCGATGTGCGCGGGTGCGATCATGGGGGCGCGTATGGGCAGGTTGGTGTTTGGTGCGTTCGAGCCGAAGACGGGGGCGTGTGGTTCGGCGTTGGATGTGGTGCGTGATCCGCTGGCGCTGCACACGATGGAGGTGATCGGCGGCGTGCGTGAGCGGGAGTGTGCGGCGCTGATGGAGGAGTTTTTCCGCGGTTTGCGCGGCTAATTTGAGGTTTGGCGCGGCCAACTTATAAGCTGTTGCGCGGTAGCGTGTCCGAGCGGCCGAAGGTGCTCGCCTCGAAAGCGAGTGTTGGGTAACTCCCAACCGCGGGTTCAAATCCCGCCGCTACCGCCATCTGCTTTCGCCCCCTTCATCGCGAAGGGGGCGTTCGCGTGTCCGGGGGTAGGGTGTACGACATGTCAACTAGGTTCATCGAAGTTCTTGGCGCGCGCGAAAATAATCTGTGCGATGTCTCGTTGCGAATTCCTAAGCAAAAGCTCACGGTGTTTACGGGTGTGTCGGGCTCGGGTAAGTCCTCGCTGGTGTTCGACACGGTTGCGCAGGAATCGCAGCGCATGATTAACGAGACCTACCCCGCCTTCCTTCAAGGCTTCATGGACAATTTGAGTCGCCCGGATGTGGATGAGTTGCGCGGTTTGACGGCGGCGATTGCGGTGGATCAGGCGCGTTTGGGGGCGAATCCTCGCTCGACTGTAGGCACGGTGACTGATGTGTTGGCGCTGCTCAGGGTGCTGTTCGCCCGCGCTGGCACTCCTGCCCCGGCGAGTGCGCAGGCGCTGAGTTTTAACACCCCGAGCGTGCAGGCCAGCGGCGAGATTGCGGTGAAGGGCAAGCGTCAGACTCGCGAATTTCAGGTCACCGGCGGCATGTGCCCCACCTGCGAGGGTTTGGGCACGGTGTCGGACTTGGACTTGGATGAGCTTTTCGACGCCAACGCCTCCATCCACGACGGTGCCATCAAGGCGCCGGGGTATAACGCTGGCGGGTGGAATGTGCGCCTTTTCGCTGGCACCGAGTTTTTCCCTGGCGACGTGCCCATCAAGGATTTCAGCGAGGAGCAGCGCCGCGCCTTTTTGTATGCCGAGCCCACCAAGGTGAAGGTGGAGGGCATCAACATGACCTTCGAGGGCTTGGTGCCGCGCATCAAGAAGTCGGTGTTGTCGAAAGATCGTGAGGGCATGCAGAAGCATGTGCGCGAGTTCGTGGACCGCGTGGTGACGTTCCAGCCGTGCCCCGACTGCGACGGCACGAGGCTTTCGCCGCAGGCGCGCGAGATCAAGATCGAGGGCGTGGACTTGGGTGAGGTGTGCCGCATGCCAATCGTGGAGGCGGCGGCGTGGGTGGATGCGTTGCGGTTGCGGGGGTTTGAGGCGTTGGTCGCGTCGATAAGCAAGCAACTGAACAATATGGTCGAGATCGGCCTTGGGTATGTGGCGCTGGAGCGTTCGGCGGGCAGTTTGTCTGGTGGTGAGGCGCAGCGCGTGAAGATGGTCAAGCACCTCGGCTCGGCGCTCACGGATGTGACGTATGTGTTTGATGAGCCCTCGACGGGCCTGCACCCGCACGACATTCACAACCTCAACCGGCTGCTGCAGCGCCTGCGCGACAAGGGCAACACCGTGCTCGTGGTGGAGCATAAGCCGCAGGTGATCGAGGTGGCAGACCACGTGATCGACCTGGGCCCCGGCGCGGGCGGACAAGGCGGCCAGGTGGTGTTTGAGGGCAGCGTGGCGGATCTGCAGCAGTCAGAGTCCGCCACGGGGCAGTATCTGCAGCGCCCGGCTGTGCTGAAAAAAGAGGTTTGCAAGGCACAAGGGGAGCTGCGCGTTGAGGACATGCGCAAGAATAATCTGCGCGGCATCTCGGTGGGTATTCCCACCGGCGTGCTCACCACGATCACGGGCGTGGCGGGTTCGGGCAAGTCTTCGATGGTGCAATGCTTCCTCAAGGCGCACCCCGACATCGCCTACATCGATCAACAGGGCATCCGCGGTTCCAGGCGCTCCAACCCCGCCACCTACACGGGTGTGTTGGACGCAATCAGGAAACTCTTTGCCAAGGAGCACGGCGTCAAGCCCGGCCTCTTCTCACCCAATAGTGAGGGCGCCTGCCCCGAATGCAAGGGTGCGGGCGTGACCTACATTGAGCTGCCCATGACCCCGCCCGTCGAGCAGCCCTGCGCCGTCTGCGAGGGCCGCCGTTTCCAGCCCGAGGTGCTCGAACTCACCTACAACGGCAGCAACATCGCCGATGTGCTCGACATGTCCGCAGCCGACGCCCGCGAGTTCTTCACTCAGGCCAGCATCAAGAAGGTGCTCACTTCGCTTGTCGACGTCGGCCTGCCCTACATCACCCTCGGCCAACCCCTCAACACGCTTTCCGGCGGCGAACTGCAACGGCTGAAGCTCGCCTCCCAAATGGTGGCGAAAAAGAGCGAAGCCGCCGAGGTGCTTATCCTCGACGAACCAAGCACCGGCCTGCACCTCAAAGACGTCGACCAACTCCTAGCGCTGCTGGACCAACTCGTGGATCAAGGCAAGACGGTGGTGTGCGTCGAACACAGTGTAGCGGTGATGGCGCACTCCGATTGGATCATCGACCTCGGGCCGGGAGCAGGTAGCGAAGGCGGCCGGGTGGTTGTTGAGGGGACGCCGGCGAGGGTCGTCGAAAAGCAAAAAGGCGTGACTGCGAAGTACCTAGCAGCAGGGATCGCCACGTAAAGCCTCCAGGCCCTCGCGGACAGCGAACGCGGCGATGAACAGTGCAGCCACCGAATCCGCCCAACCCCAACCCAACCAAGCGTTGAAAACCAGGCCGGCGAGGGCCGCGAAGGAAAGGAGTGCGCAAATCATGCGCTGCTTCGAATCCGCCACCACGGAAGCCGAACCGAGCTGCTCTCCTGTGCGACGCTGCCACAACGCCAAACCCGGCATAATCAGCGCGCTCAACGCCGTAATGATCAAACCCGGGGTGGAAGGCTCAGCCTCACGGGAGAAGAGAGCCTCAAAGGTGACGTAGGCGGCCAGCAAGAAAAACGACCACGCGATCAGCTTGAGCGCCACCTCCTCGCGCTGCTCCGGGTCAGGGGCGCGGAACTGCCACGCCACCACCGCGGCCGAAAGCACCTCCACCACTGAGTCGAGGCCAAAGCCCACCAAGGCAGCAGAATCAGCCTCCCGGCCAGCCCACAGAGACACCACAGCCTCCACAACATTCCACGCAATCGCGATGGCGACGATAAGACGAACCCGGCGGTGAAGAGTGCTCATAGTGCCACATCATAGGGCTGGGATAAGCTAAACCCCGATTTCCCCCACACCAAGGAGCAAGCGCGTGGCAAAGCTGTTGTACCGAATCGGCGCATGGTCGTTCAAGGCCAAATGGCTGGTGATCGCGGCGTGGTTCGTGATCCTCGGGGCCATCGGCGGCGCGGCGGTGACCTGGGGCGGAGCGTTTGTAGACAACTTCGCCATCAAGAACACGCCCTCCCAAGAGGCCACCGAAATCTACATGGAGCAATTCCCCGACGCCCGCAACCCCCTGCGCGGCACCGGCGTGAACGTGGTGTTCAAAGCGCCCGAAGGTCAAAAGCTCACCGAGCCGCAGAACGTAGAGGCCATGGACAAAGTGGTGAACTACATCCGCGACAACCTCAAAGAAATCACCGGCACCGAACGCTTCGGCAACCCCGCTGTGCTCAGCCCCCAGATTGAGCAGGGCGTCTACAACCAGCTCACCGAAAATGGGGTGCCCGAGCTCAGCGCCAAAGCCGACGCGCACAACCTGCGCCTGCTCAGCGATGACGAAACCATCGGCTACACCACCTTCTCCATCGACGAACCCATGCCCGGCGAAGTCACCCAAGCCGAGCGCGACGTGGTGAGCCAGGCGCTCGACATTGGTCGGGCTGAGGGGCTGCAGGTGGAGGCCGGTGGGCCGGGCTTCGGTGACCCCATCGAGATTTCATCTACCTCAGAAATCATCGGTATCTCCGTTGCGGCGGTGATCCTGGTGTTCACCTTCGGCTCCTTGCTCGCCGCAGGTATGCCACTGATCACGGCGGTGGTGGGCGTGGGAATCGGCTCCCTCGCCATCACCTTGGCCACAGGTTTCGTGGACCTGAATAACACCACTCCGGCACTGGCCGTCATGATTGGCCTGGCCGTGGGTATCGACTACGCCCTGTTCATCATGTTCCGCTACCGGCGCGAACGCCTGCGCATGTCCAATCAGGAAGCCGCGGGCATGGCTGTGGGCACGGCTGGTTCGGCCGTCACATTCGCGGGCCTCACCGTGATCATTGCGTTGGTGGCGCTGGCCGTCGCCCGAATCACCTTCCTCAGCTACATGGGTTTCGCCGCCGCTTTCACGGTGCTGGTGGCGGTGCTGGTGTCCTTGACGCTGGTGCCCGCGCTGCTGGGCGTTCTTGGCGACCGCGGCTTCAAATCCCGCCGCAGCCGTCGCCAGCATGTACGCACCGCCCCCAATAAGACGATGGGCAGGCGTTGGGTGCAGCTCGTTCACCGCGTCCCCGCGCTCGTGATCGTCTTGTGCATCGTGGGCCTCGGCGCCCTGAGCTACCCCGCCACGCGCCTGCACCTCTCACTGCCCTCCGACACCACATCCAACGTGGACACAACCCAACGAAAGTCCGCTGACCTGCTAGGCGAGGGTTTCGGCGACGGCATCAACGCCCAAATGCTCGTGGCCGTCGATGCGCACCAAGTGCTTGACGACGCCCCCGTTCTCCAACCCCTCATCCGTGCCCAAGAGGCGCAAGCGGCACAGAAGGCGGCGATAGCGGCGCCGCCCGCGCCTGAAGGTGAGCCTGGGGCTGAGCCCGCGCCGCCTGCTGAGGAGGCGCCTCTAGCTCCCCCGGTTGAGGGGGAACCGGCTCCAGCCGGGGAGGTTCCTCCGGCTGAGCCTGCCCCGGCTGAGCCTCCCGTGGAACTGACAGCGCAAGAAGCCCCATTAGACGTACACAAGGCCGCAGCCAATGCCGCTTTCCAGTACATCGTGCAGAACTATTCCAACACGCCTGATGTGAAGCACGTTCAGATCATCGGACTTTCCGAAGACGGCCTGGGTGCCCAAATGCTCATCACCCCGGAGAGCAACCCAGAGGACGAATCCACCAACCAGTTGATCTCAACGCTGCGCACTAAAGAACAAGCGGTTGAAGACGCCACCGGCGTTCGCGCAGGCATCACCGGGCTCGTGCCGATCCAGCAGGACATCACCAATAGGCTCGCCGGTGTGATGCCACTGTATTTGAGCATCGTGGTTGGCCTTGCGATTTTGCTGCTCATGGTCATTTTCCGAAGCTTCTGGGTACCGATTGTCGCTGGTGTGGGCTTCCTGCTTTCCATCGGTGCCGCTTTCGGCGTGACCGTGCTGTTCTGGCAGGAAGGTCTGTGGGATTTGGTGAACACTCCCGGGCCAATCATCGCCTTCATGCCCATCTTCCTCATCGGCGTGTGCTTCGGCCTCGCCATGGATTACCAGGTGTTCCTAGTGTCAGCGATGCGAGAACACTACGTCGCCAATCCCGAAGGCAGCCAAACCGAACTTGGCGATCCCCGCAACAACCCCATTGAAGAATCGATCGTCGAAGGATTCACCTCGACCGCCCGAGTGGTGACAGCAGCAGCGCTCATCATGATCTCTGTGTTCGTTGCCTTCATTGGACAACCATTGCCCTTTATTAAGATCTTCGGCTTCGCACTCGGAGCTGGAGTTCTTTTCGACGCCTTCTTCATCCGCATGGCCTTCGTCCCAGCCGCAATGTTCCTCATGGGCCGACGAACCTGGCACATGCCACGATGGCTAGACAAAATTCTGCCCCGCATCGACGTTGAAGGAACCGCCCTTGAGCGCGAGTTCGAAGCAAAACAGGAAGACCGCAGGGCCGCTGAAAGAGAAGCCGAGAAGATGGACGCGTAGGCGGGCGCGTACGCGCCCGCGCAAAGAAGATTGAGGGAGAGGCAAAGGGACTTTGCCTCTCCTTTTTCTTTTTCACCAGTCTTGGTGGGCGCGGTTAGGGAGTTGGGCAGTTTCCCGTGGCAGTTGGTCGCTAGCGGCGGGGGTTAGTGCTGGATTGTCATGGGAAAGCGCTCGGGTTGGGGTGAGTGGTGCTGTTTCCCGTGTCAGTTGATGGCCAGCGGCGGGGGTCAGCGTCAGATTGTCATGGGAAAGTGCTCGCGCAGGGGTTCGAGGCGGGGGAGCGGGCGGGGAGGCGCTAAGGTTGCGGGCATGGAGAATCGCCAAGTTGGACAAAGCCCGGCCCTCGACCAGGATCTTTCCTTTGATCTGCGCACCGAGTTGCCCGAGGCCCAGGCAGAGCAGCCCGGCAAGCATGGGCGCACCGGCGTAATTCACACGCCGCACGGGGACATCCAAACTCCCGCGTTCATTCCCGTCGCAACGAAGGCCACGGTGAAGACGCTCACACCCGAGCAGATCAGGCAAACGGGCGCCCAGGCGATCCTGTCCAATGCCTACCACCTGTACCTCCAGCCGGGGCAGGATGTGGTGGATGAGGCGGGTGGCGTCGCAAAGTTTGAAAACTGGCATGGACCCACCTACACGGATTCGGGTGGATTCCAGGTGATGAGCCTTGGCGTGGGTTTTAAGAAGGTGCTGGCGATGGATACTAAGGGCTGGGATGAGAAGGACATTCGCGCCCGCCATAAGGATCGCTACGCGCATGTGGATGAGGATGGCGTGGATTTTCGCAGCGTGATTGATGGTTCGCGGCATCGTTTCACCCCTGAGGTGAGTATGCAGATTCAGCACGGGCTGGGCGCCGACATCATGTTTGCTTTCGATGAGCTCACCACGCTGGTGGATACGCGCGCGTATCAGGAGTCTTCGGTGGCGCGCACGCATCGTTGGGCGCGGCGTTGTTTGATTGAGCATGATCGTCTCACTAGGGAGCGTTCGCATCGGCCACGGCAGTCCTTGTGGGGTGTGGTGCAGGGCGCGCAGTATGAGGATTTGCGTCGGCAGGCTACGCGCGGGCTGCTCGATTTACACCAGGAGGCTCTGGATGAGGGGCGTCGCGGTTTTGGTGGTTTCGGCGTCGGTGGCGCTTTGGAGAAGGAGAACCTGGGCACGATTGTGGGCTGGGTGTGTGATGAGTTGCCTCGCGAGATGCCTCGTCACTTGTTGGGGATTTCGGAGCCGGACGATCTTTTCACGGCGATTGAGGCGGGTGCGGATACCTTCGATTGCGTGGCGCCGACCCGTTTGGCGCGTCGCGGCGGCGTGTACACCCTGGATGGCCGCCTGAATCTCAAGAACGCTCGTTTTAAGCGCGATTTTTCTGGCGTTGATGAGGAGTTCGGCGGCTACGTTTCGGAGAATTATTCGCGCGCCTACCTGCACCATCTGCTGAAGGCGAAGGAATTTCTGGCGGGCACGCTTTGCACGATGCACAACGTCGAGTTCATGGTTCGCCTGGTGGACAATATCCGCGCCAGCATCGATAACGGCACCTACGCCGAGTTCAAGGCCGAGTTCTTGGGCCGCTACTACACCTAAGCTTTTCGACGTTCTCCGCCCCCATCCACAGCGCCTCCGTCACCGCCGCCGCGCTGATGGGGGCGCGTTGCTGTTCGAGCTGCCCCCAATACACTTCGCGGGCGCCATGAAATGCGTTGAGCATGAGCGCGGGGCGACCCCACAGCCACCCGGGTTCGAAGCCGGGTGTATCCCGCACGTTAAATCCCGCATCGCGCAGCACCTGGAGCGCGCCGGGCAGCGTGGTGGATGGAAGGGCGCGGGTGTGGTTGGAGTACCAGGCGGTGCTGCCCTCGAACGCGATCAATGAGGAGTAGGTGCTTTCGATGGCGCGGCCGTGGGCGTCAATCAGGAGCGATTCGGAGCGGCCGGGGCCGAGTGTGGACTCCAGCCAGGGGATGTCGGGGCCCTTGGTGGTGGGTGCACAACGTTGATCATGTGCGGCATGATTAATGTGGCCGACCACCTCGCGGGGCCGTGCGGGACGCATCTGGATGTCCCAGCGTTGGCCGTCCCAGGCGATTTTGGGGTGCCACGCGCCGGGGGTGTGCAGCGGGGTGATGTCGAGAAGCTCGAGGGGGCCGTAGGCAGCGAGGCGCTGGCGGTGGCGGGTGAGGGCGGGGGCGTGGGCGTCGATAAGCAAAAAGGAGGTGAACATTTAGAGCATCTTGTGCAGGGCTGAAAGTTTGGTCAGGACTTCGTCGTATTCCTCGTCGGGGTCGGAGAGACGGGTGATGGCGCCGCCTGCGCCGTAGGTGAGGGTGTTGCCGCGGAGGACGGCAGTGCGGATGAGCATGGAGAAGGTGGCGTCGTTGCCCTGGATGATGCCCATGGCGCCCGAGTACCAGCCACGAGGCTGGCCCTCAATTTCGCGGAGAATGTCCATGGTGCGTTGCTTGGGTGCGCCCGTCATGGAGCCGCCGGGGAAGGCGAGGCGGAGGGCTTCAAGTGGTGGGACGCGGAGGCGGCCGGTGATTTCGGAGATCATTTGGTGCCACTGCGGGAAGCTGACCACCTCGCACAGGCGCGTGACTTCCACCGAGAGGGGGTCGCAGGAGCGGGTGAGGTCATTGCGCAGAACGTCGGTGACCATCATGTTTTCGGCGCGGTCCTTGACGCTGCTTTCGAGGTCGCTGCGCAGGGCGGCGTCGGCTTCCGGGTCGGCGGCGCGGGGGCGGGTGCCTTTCATGGGCAGGGTGGTGGCTACGCCGTCTTTGCAGCGCAGGAAGAGTTCGGGGCTCGCGGAGATGAGGGTGACTTCTGGGGTGATGAGCAGACCGTTCATCGCGCCGCCGCGTGCGCGCAGGTAGAGCTCCAGGGGGTCGGGGTTGTGGAGGGTGACTTTGGCGGAGGTGGTGAGGCAGAGTTCGTAGGAGTCGCCGCGGTGGATGGCGGCTTGGCATTGGGCGATGAGTTCGCGGTATTCCTCGCGACTGTGGCGCAGTTGTATCTGGGAGTGGGCGGTGGGTTTGCCGGGGATCTTTGGCAGGGTGCCGGGGAATTGCACCATTTTTTCTGGGGTGAAGCAGACGGCTTGTTCTTCCTGCCACTGCCCCGCATCGGTGCCGTTGGTGGCTTCGTAGGTGCAGGCGCCGATGACGGTTTCGCCCTCGGTGCGTGAGCTGCCGCAGGCGATGGTGGTGTGCCCTTCAAATTCGAGCCAGGCGAAGTACGGCTGTTTGGCCCATTCGCGCAGGTTGAGCGCCAGGAGCAGGACGTTGCGCATGAGCGTGATGCCTTCTGGGGTTCCTACTGATTCGGGGTGAAATTGCAGGCCCCATTGCGGCTTTTCGACGTGCCTCAGTGCCATAATTCCACCGTCTTCCGCGGTGGCGAGCGCCTTTAAGCAGGAGGGGAGATCGCTGACGTCGAGGGAGTGATAGCGCATGACTTCCAGGGGAGAGCGTAGGCCGGTGAACATGTCTCCACCGTCGTGCTGCACTTGGCTGCTCATGCCGTGCTTGGGATGCTCGGCTGGTTGGACGATGGCGCCGTAGTGGTGGGCGATGAGTTGATGGCCAAGGCAAATGCCCACGACCGGTGTGGTGCTTTGCAGAGCTTTCAAAGCGAGGGGGCCAGCATCGCGTGGGTGGCCGGGGCCTGGGCCGATGACGTAGACGTCCGCGGGCGGGAGAGCTGAGGTGAGCTGCGCTGAAAGTATGCGGGGGTTGACGCCGATGGCGCGTTCGCAGGCAGAGGCGAGGATCTGTGTGTAGGAGTCGCCGTTGTCGATGATCACGATGGAGAGTCCTCGCTGGACCAAGGACTTCGCCGACTGAACAAGAGACATGCGGATACATGCTAGTTCTCAAGACGGTAGGCGGAGTGCGATTGGCGGGTGAAGTTTCGTCACCTCGACGGAAGGCGGTCAAAGCAACCATTGTGCAGACTTTTGTCTACCCCTGTAAAGGGGTGTGTGACAGGCGACATGAATTAACCGTTTCTTATGGTTTGCAAAACTTGCAAGCGATCTGCCTGTGAAGGTATGGAAATATCAACAAAGGACATTTGTGGCAAAAACTATAAATGTAGGTTAGAGCACCCTTCTTGGTAACGCATTCGTTCAAGACGTCAGATAGAATATTTGATAGATCAGAAAAACTGGAGTTGGGACACCCATGTCCCGCGCTCGACGTAGAAGGCAGTTCGTTGCAAGTAACCACTGAACCCGCAAGCAAAAAGCTGGGCACCATCAAGACGGTGCTCGCTTTCCTTGCCGCGCTGGCCATCGCTATCTCCACTATCGCCTGGATTGAACCCACTCCCGCGCACGCGCAGGAAACGGAAACGGCAAGCGAAACCGAAGATGCTGGCACCAGCGATGGTGAATCCGCGACGAACGACGCAGCCCAGCAAGCTGTGACCGAGGATGCGAGCGCGGCTTCAGAAGAAGCAGCCGCGCCTGCGGAAGATCAAACGACCGCTGAGCAGACGAACAATGAGGCACCTGCGGAGCAAACGGCTACTGAAGAAGCGCCTGCGGAAAGTGCTGAGGCTGAGGAAGCTACTGGAATCGACGTGAAGGGTGACCCATTCCGCCCAACTTTAACAGTGTCACGCCGTTCATCCCGCGCAGCAACTGCTGGTGCAGACCCAAGGTATCAGTGTGGTCTAGATTTTGCTTTGCTTATTGATACTTCTTTGTCCACGAGTGATTCTGCCGCGAAGCAGCGCATTAAAGATGCCGCCAATCAAATGATCAAGAACCTTGCCAATTCTGGTTCCTCGTTCACTATCATCCCTTTCGCTAAGGACGCTACGGTAGCGCTACCTCGCACGTCGCTGGATGCTGCCGGAGTGCAACAGGCATTGAATGCCGTAGCGAACCTGGATCAGTATTGGAAAGAGGGCGGTTCTAACTATGCCGCTGCTATCGATCTTGCCCAATCACAAGGCACAAACGTTTCGATTCTTGTTGGCGACGGTCGGCCGATCATGGCCAATAGGACAAACGGAAACCTAGCGACGAAGACATTTAATGAGGATCTCACAAACACGTATTCAGCCGCCCGGAACTATCAAAATTCTGGCGGGTCGATCTTTTCGGTGTGGGCGCAAACCGACTCGACAGTTCAGATGTTTGTACCAGAGACTAATAGCCGATGGAGTGATTATTTCCTCGAGGAGGATTACCTGCCCCCAGCAGCTTTTCGTTCCACAAATCGGGCGGAGATGCTGAGGAAGCAGGGTACAAGTTGGTACAGCCTTTCCAGCTCTGATGTCCTCGTCGGCGTGGAAGGATCCCGGAAGGTTCAGCACCTGAATTCGTTGCAAGATTTGGCGCAGAAGCGTTATTACCGGCCCCGGGAAGTTCTTCAGAACATCAGCGTTTCGGTGAGCGACGCAAACCGTGATCTTTCAGATCTCACGAGCGAAATCGACGCCCTCACCTCGGGCTGCTGGGGCACGGTGAACCTGCAAAAGGAAATCGTGGACAGCACCGGCAAGGTGCAGTCCGGTCAGCCTCTTTCTGGCTTCGAGTTCGTTGCTGATAAGGCGCTGAACGGTTCGAATGTTCAGAGTAACTTCACTGTGGCCACCGATGATCAGGGCAAAGCAACCTTGCACTACCCAACCACTGCCGGTGTAGGTGCCATGAAGGTCACCGAAACGCAGCGCGACGGTTTCAAACTCTACGAGCAGACCGTGAATGGCAACAAGACGTTGGCGAAGTGCACCGCTGTAGATAAAAACGGTAGCAACGTGCCTATCTTCTACGGCTCCGGCTCCGGCATCGTTGTCACCAGTGACAAAACAAACAATGCCTTCAGCCTCTCCGGCGTAGGTGAGCAGCACCGCGTGACCTGTACTGTGCAGAACTCCAAGGGTGAACCCAAGTTCGCGCTGAAGAAGACGCCGTTCGGCAATGGCGAAGCTCGCGTGATCACTGGCGAGCCCAACCAAACCATCAACGTTGAGTACCTCATCGAGGTCGGCAACACTGGCACCTCCGGTGGTCAGCCTCCGATCATTCGCGAAATGCCGCAGGCACCTGCGGGCACAAGCGTCACCAACGTCGTTGCTTTCCCCGAGGGCTCTAACCCCTTGGTCGCGCAGCAGATCACCCTCACTCAAGGCGATGGCGGTGCCTGGACGCTATATCAGCAAAATCTCACCGCAGTAGATGCAGGCCAGAAGCGCACCGCACGCGTCGTGGTCACTTACACCGTCAATGATCCCAACGCTGTGAATGAGGATGATTTGACTTGCGAGCCAGGCAATACCTCCAAGGGCTTGTTCAACCACGCTGAGTTTGATCAGGCAAATGACGATACGCAGAAGTCCGACGCTTGCGTCAGCGCTACGGTTCCCGGTGTTGAGCTGAAGAAGCGCATCAACGATGCGGACGCCAACACCAAGGACGGAGCAACCGCGATCATGGGCGGCACTGACCAAGTTCAGATCACCTACGAAGTGAAGAACTCTGGCTCCACTCCGCTGACTGAGCTCCGCTTGGATGACTTCAACTTGGACCAGGACTCCGGTGCCAAGCAGGGGCCAATCAACATGGCGGGTCTCGTCTGCGAAGGCGCATCCCTCCGCGATGAGGGCACCACGAAGATCATTACCCCGACCAATCCGCTTGCCAAGGACGCGACCCTGATCTGCCGTTGGACTGCCTCCGCCCCGATCGTGCCCGCTGAAGGCGAGTACCACGGCGACCGCGGCATCGTCCTCGCCTCCTACAACGTTCCGGCTGAGCAAGGTGGCCAAGCCAAGCCCGTCAGCTCCGAGAACGACGCCTGGGTGTTCAAGCTTCCAATTGCTGTTGGCGTCCTTCCGAAGTCAGGCGGATACGGCCACAACCTTTACCTCATGCTCGGCGGGTTCGTCGCAGCAGCAGGCGCGTTCTGGGCTTATCGACGCTACGCCTAACACTCCAAACACAACTCAACAGCAACTGTCCACAACCAACGAAGGAGCAGCAATGATCCAGGATCGTCCCCGGTGCAATAGCGAGTAAGTGAAAGCGCACCGACGTGCTCGCGGGCGCGAACTTACTCACAATCGCATCACCCGTGGCAACTCCTCGTGGCCCCCGCCCGAGATCCAATGGCAGAGCAAATCTTTGCCACTGAATTCCGACCACACCTCGAAAGACTCAGAAGAGGAAAAATATGACAACTCTCAAGCACCGCTGGGCAGCAGCCCTCGCCGCCGGCGCAATCGCAGTGACCGGCGCGGGCGCATCCGCAGCTCTGGCTCCGGCTCCCGCCTTCGCGCAGACCCAGTCCACCATCGATGCCTCCCAGCGCGGTACCCTGCACGTTCACAAGTTCTCGAATGACACCCCTGGTGACGCTGGAAACGGTACGCAGATCGATACCGGGTCTCTTGGAGATCCCTTGGCTGGCGCTGTGTTCAAGGTTGAGAAGGTCACCAACGTCGACCTGACCACCAACGAGGGCTGGCAGCAGGCTGCTCAGATTCAGAAGGGCGAGCTTCAGCCACAGCTCGGTGCCGCTCAGTCCAAGGCTACTGAATCTGACGGATCCGCTGACTTCTCCGATCTTGAGCTCGGCCTTTACAAGGTAACCGAGACCTCTGCTCCCGCTGGTCACGAGATCACCACTGAGCCTTTCTACGTCACTCTTCCGATGACGAACCCGACCAACTCGAACGAGTGGATGTACGAGGTTCACGTCTACCCGAAGAACAAGAAGCAGACCGACGTCATCACCAAGACCGTGAATGACGAGAATGCAACCACGGTCGGCAACGAGATCGACTACCAGGTAACCGGTAAGCTGCCTTCTGCTGAAAACCTCGTAAAGGTTGAGCTCACCGATATTTACCCCGCTGACCGTATCGAGAATCCTCAGGTAACCAAGGTTGCTCTGGGCGACGGCACCGTTCTGGACTCCGCCGACTACACCCTGGACACCACTCAGAGTGGTCTCGCCACGGTGAAGCTCACCGACACCGGCCTCCAGAAGGCTAACGCTCTCACCGGCGAGGAGCGCACAGTGATCGCCGACTTCACCTTCACCGTGAAGGATCCCGCGAACGCAGGCGACCTCTCCGCCGCTGAGAACCGCGCGATGATCAACGCCAAGGGTGAAGGCGACAACACCCCGGATCCGAACCCCACGGATCCTGACAACCCGAACGTTATTCCTCCGGGAGAGGGCACCAAGACCTACTACGGCAACGTAGACATCACCAAGACCGGTGATAATGGCGAACAGCTCGATGGCGTTAAGTTCGATCTGTACCAATGCGATGCTCCCGATGCTCTGGGCAACAAGGTGAAGTCCGACATCACCGTGACCGGTGGTAAGGCAAACATCAACTCCCTTCACGTGAACGACTGGGTAAACGGTGAAGCTGGTACCAGCAACCCCAACGGCTACTGTCTTGTGGAGACCCAGGCTGCTGACGGCTACGCACTGCTCGCTCAGCCTCACTACTTCCAGGTGAAGAAGGACGGCCAGGAAGAAATTTCTCTGACCTCCCTGGACGTGAAGAACGTCAAGAACAACGGTGGCTTTAACCTGCCGCTGACCGGTGGCGCTGGTGTGACCATGCTCCTCGTGCTCGGTGGCCTGATCATGGCCGGTGGCGCACTGTACATGGTGCGTAACAACCGCCGCGAGAACAAGGCCTAATTAAGTTCTCAGCACTCCTTTGAGTGCGGCCTGAATGGGCGGCGTGTGGCGTCGACAAGCTTGGCGCCCCGCCACCTTCCTTAAGCTTTTCCTATAACTCAAAATCCAAAGAGGATTACTGTGACAACTGCGTCGCTTGAACGCCACGAGGGTGGAAACAATACAAAACAGCGCTCCGTGATGAAGCGGATCATGCCGCTGCTCGTTGTGCTGCTCGGTTTCGCCATCGTGATGTACCCGGTGCTCGGCACGTGGGTTCGGAATGTGACGCAGACGCAGCAAGCCGAGGCCTACACCTCGCGCATCAACGACCAAACCACCGAGGAAGAACGAGCAGCTTCGCTGGCCTCCGCAGAAGAGTGGAACCGCACCCACGCACAAGGCCCCGTGCTGGATCCCTGGCTTGCGCGCGTTGATGAATCAAATCTTGAATATCAGCAGTACCTCAAGGAACTTGATCTGGATGATGTGATGGGGCGCATCATTATCCCAAAGATCAACTCTGACCTGCCCATCTACCACGGCACCGACGAAAAGACGCTGGGTAAAGGCATCGGACACCTTTACGGCTCCTCCCTGCCCGTCGGTGGCGAAGGCAGTCACTCAGTACTCACCGGGCACACCGGCCTGCCCAACGCCACTTTGTGGGACAAGCTCGTGGACTTGGACAAGGGCGATTCCTTCACTATCTACGTGGCGGGTCGCGTGATGAAGTACGAGATCGACAATCGCCGCGTAGTGCTGCCCAACGAGACGAACAACCTGCGCCCCGTCGAGGGCCAGGATCTGGTCACCCTCATCACCTGCACCCCCTACGGTGTGAACTCGCACCGCCTCCTGCTCACGGGTCACCGCGTGCCTATCGACGAATCGGAGGCGCGCGAAATCCTCAACCAGAAACACAACCCTTGGCAGTGGTGGATGATCCTCGCCCTCGCGCTTTCGCTGATCGTGGTGATCGCCGCCGTCACTTGGACCATCCGCGGAATCAAACGCAATAAAGCACAAGAAGAGACGGAGTAACCCATGCGCACGCTCTTGCGATTCCTCGCCGCCTTCGCCGTGGCCCTCATCGGCATGGTCGGCACAAGCACAGCATTGGCGAACCCTTCTTCGCTTATCGACGTCTCCCGCACCGGCACCCTCATCGTGCACAAGTCCGCGGGTGATCCACTGACCCAATACGGCGATCCGACGAACCCTAATGCGGACCTCTCTCGCGACCCCATTGAGGGCATCGACTTCCAGATCCAGCGCATCACCGACATTGACCTGACAAAGAACGAGGACTGGGAGAAGCTCGCCGCCACCGACATCTCCGACTACTTCGCCGAAGGCTCCCGCGAAGGCGTGCTTGGCGGCATCCAAACCGCCACCACCGGCCCGGACGGTGCCGCAACCTTCACCGACCTTCCCCTTGGCGCCTACCTGGTCACGGAAAATCCCGCCAGTGCAGGCCGCAAGAACTTGAGCGTGGCAGCGCCATTCGTGGTGACGGTGCCCATGACCAATCCCCAGAATCAACAAGAGTGGCTCTACACCGTTGAGGTGAACGCCAAGGATCAGACGCTGAACGCATCCAAAGCCGCCAGCGCCACCTGTGCCGCACTTGGCGATGAGGTGAAGTTCGCCATTTCCGCGACGTTGCCCGCCCCCGACCGCGAAGGTCGCATCAACCGCGCCGAGATCGCCGACCCGCTGGCCGCAGAATTCTCCTTCCTCGACGGCACTTCTGCCGTGCTCGTGGACGATGAAGCGCTCGCGGCCGAGGACTACAACGTGAGCTTCAAAGACGGCGTGGCCACCATGGCGCTCACACAGTCCGGCTTGGACAAAGCCGCCAAGCACCGCGCCGGAAATCCAGAAGCTACCCTCACCTGGAGCTTGAAGGCGAAAGTGACCGGCGAAAACATCGCCCCCGGCACCAAGCTGGAAAACCGAGGCTACTTCCTTCCCGAGGGCTACCCAGCCTTCGACGCAAGGCAGCATCCCGGCGTACCCACCAACCGCGTGCGGGTGCGCATTGGCAACTGCGAGCCCACTAGCACCGAGATTCCCACCCCAGTGCCGGATCCCGGCACTACGCCGCCGAGCACCGGAGGCAGCACCGATGGGGGCTCCACCTCAGGCGGAATCAGCAGTGGTAGCAGCGGGAGCAGCAGCTCCCGTGGTGGAGGGCTTGCCTCCACCGGCGCTAACGTGATCTGGGCAGCTGTGATTGGCTCCGCACTGATGGGGCTGGGCATCTTCATGATTGCGCGCCGCAAGCGCTCCTAGACAGATATCCAGAAGGCCCCGCTCTCCTTGTTGGAGGGGTGGGGCATTTTGCTTATGAGCTCACGGCAGGCAGGTAGTCTTCCCTCCGTTTCACCCACGCAATGACCGCATAGGTGATGGGCATGACCAGCACCTCTACCAGTGTCTTCCAGAAGAATCCCACCACCACATAATTCATCGTGTCCGCGGTGGTGGTGATACCGATGACCGGTGCCGCAATCAGGCAAAACACGAGTGTGTCGCCGAATTCGCCCACGATGGTGGAACCGATGAGGCGCTGCCAGAGGGACTTTTCTCCCGTGCGCTTCTTCATCGTGGTCAGAGCCCAGGCGTTCAGAATCTGCCCGATGGCGTAGCCGCACAGTGATGCCAGCACGATTCTTGGAACCAAACCAAGAACGAGCGAGAACGCCTCCTGGTTTTCGTAGAAGTCGGCAGCGGGCAGCCAAATGGCGATGTAGAAGGCGGCCACGGCGAGGATCGTGGTAAAAAATCCCGTCCAAATGGCACGGCGTGCAGCCTTGAATCCATAACATTCGCTGAGCACGTCCCCGATCACATAAGCGGCGGGGAAGAGGAAGAAGGCGCCATCAGTGACTAATGGGCCGATGGTGATGCCTTTCGTGCTGGTGATGTTGGAGATCAGATAAATCGCCACGAATAGGGCGACGAGCACGGGGTACAGGCTCTTCTGCACTGGAATGTAGGAGGGTCGGTGTGTCACGAACATGATGCTCTCACATAGCCTGGACGCATGACGAACGCAGCGGGAAGATTTGCGCCCTCACCAAGCGGAGACTTGCACTTTGGCAACCTTCGTACCGCCATGTTGGCGTGGCTATTTGCGCGGCGCACGGGGCGCGCTTTCCACATGCGAGTTGAGGACATCGATACGCAGCGTTCCTCGGAAGGCTCAGCCCAGCGGCAATTGGAAGACCTCGCACTCATCGGCTTGGATTGGGACACGCTCACCTTCCAGCACGAGCGTTTCCACCTCTACGAGGCGGCGCTGGAAAAGCTGGATACTTACGAGTGCTACTGTTCGCGCAAAGATATCCAACATGCAGCCTCCGCCCCGCACGCGATCCCTGGCCACTACCCGGGCACGTGCCGAGACTTGAGTGAGGCGCAGCGCGCCACCAAGCGCGAGGAACTTGCGGCGCAGGGGCGCGTGCCTGCGATACGTCTGCGTGCCACCACCGCCTCCGAAGATTTCCACGACTACTACCTCGGCGCACAGTCGGGGGAGGTAGATGACATGATCTTGCGACGCGGCGGCCAACAACCCGACTGGGCCTACAACCTGGCCGTGGTGGTGGACGATGGAGAGCAGGGCATTGACCAGGTAGTGCGTGGCGACGACCTCCTCTCTTCCTCCGCGCGCCAAGCACATCTAGCCAAGCTGCTCGGCATCCAGGTGCCCGAATACGTACATGTGCCACTCGTGCTCAATCAAGAAGGGAAGCGGCTAGCCAAACGCGATGGGGCGGTCACGCTGCGGGAAATGCTCGCTGATGGTTCCTCGGTGGCGGACGTGGTAGGGGCGCTGGGGGCGTCGATAAGCTTGGAGGGCACGACGATGGGGGAGCTGCTGGCGAAGTTTGAGCCGGGGAGGTTGCCGCGCGAGCCTTATTTTTGGGAGGCGTAGCGCCACACCAGGGTGATGGCGAGGAAGCTGAGGGCAGTGAGCGCAATGAACGCCGCGACGATGGCGGCGATGTTGCTGGAGTGATCCATGAGCAGCATGGTGGCCACTGAGCCGCTGAATAGTGATGCGAAGCTGAGGATCGCTTTGTTTTGCTGGAAGGTTTCACGCATGCCTTCAAACTACACGAATTGTTCACCCCTTTTTCGGGTAAATTCCGTGTGGGACTAATTAAAACGGGGCAACTCGTAAATAATAAGGGCTGACCCATTCCCCTCAGCAGAAAGAACCCGCATGAAGGCGAACCCCGACGTTCAAGACCGCTCAAAGCCGGTCCTGAGCATGAGCAAAGCATGGGTGCAAGGCGTTGCACTCGTGATGCTGTTTGGATTCTTTGTCATGGGCTTCCTGGCGTATCGCACCTACGACGCCTCGATGCCCCTGCCAAAGAAGATCGTTGCCGAAAAGACCGGCGACACGATCATCACTGAAGAGCAAATCACCCACGGTCAGGAAATCTTCCAAGCCCGCGGCCTGCAACAATACGGATCCGTGCTCGGACATGGCGCCTACCTCGGTGCCGACTACACCGCCGAATACCTGCGGATGGCAACGGACCTGGCCGGCGAAGACTTCGCCCAACAGGATCTTCCCAAAGGCACCGACGCGCACGACGCGGTCGTAGAAGAGTTCCGCACCAACCGCTACAACGAAGACACCGGCGTGCTGCAATGGACTGATCACCAGATCCAGGCATACGAACAAGCCCAGCAGTACTACGCCGACTACTTTGGCAAAGACTCTTTCGAACACGGACTGCCCACAGACTTCATCACCAGCAAAGAGGACATCCGGGACCTCACCGCCTTCTTCGGTTGGACTGCCTGGGCCTCCGCCGCTGAACGCCCCGGCCTGGACTACTCCTACACCAACAACTGGCCCGCCGAACCGCGCGTAGAAAACGGCCCCACCGCCGACATCGTGGTGTGGTCCGTACTCTCCCTAATCGCCCTGATCGGCGGCACCGGCCTCATCTTCGCCATCTACGGCCGTTGGTCCAAGCAGATCGGTTGGCACTCTGAAGAACAACTCAATCTGGACTTCAAGCAGCCCGGCGAAGTTGGCCTGACCAAATCACAAAAGGTTGTGGCCTGGTTCTTCTTCGTGATCGTGCTGCTCTTCCTCATCCAATCCTTCCTGGGCGCAGCAGTCCAGCACTACCGCGCAGAAATCACCGGCTTCTTCGGCCTGCCGCTCCAAGAACTCCTGCCCTATAACGTGGCGCGCACCTGGCACCTGCAGCTCTCCCTGCTGTGGACCGCCGGCGGCTTACTCGCAGCGGGCCTGTTCCTCGCGCCGTTCATTGCCAAAAAGGAACCCAAGAAGCAGGGCGTTTTGGCATGGATCCTGCTGGGAGCCATCGCCTTCGTGGTCTTCGGTTCCATGGCCTTCGAGTGGCTCTCCGCCTTCGGCAAGGTGCCCGAGGGCTCGCTGTTTTCGCAGCAGTGGGAATACCTGGACCTGCCGCGCTTCTTCCAGATCCTGCTCACCGCAGGCATGTTCATCTGGATCGCGATGATCTTCCGCTCCCTGCACGGCCGCCTCAAGGGTGAGCACAAGTCCAACATGCCATGGCTATTCTTCTTCTCAGGCCTCACCATCCCTGGCTTCTACGCCGTGGGCATGCTCGCCGGATCTGACACCCACATCTCCGTCGCCGAATTCTGGCGCTTCTGGGTGGTGCACTTGTGGGTGGAGGACTTCCTGGAGCTGTTCACCACCATCATGGTTGCCTACGTGTTCGTGCTGCTCGGCGTGATCCGAGAGCGCATCGCCCTTGGCATCATCTACCTGGACATCATCCTCTACTCCGTCGGTGGCGTGATCGGCACCATGCACCACCTCTACTTCTCCGGGACCCCAGTGGAGCACATGGCGCTGGGCGCATTCTTCTCCGCTGCCGAGGTGGTGCCGCTGACTCTGCTCACCGTCGAAGCGTGGACCTTCCTGCAGCTCGGTTCGCGCCAGCGTGCCTCCGGCGATCGTCCCTTCCCACACCGCTGGGCTGTGCTCTTCCTCGTTTCGGTGGGTTTCTGGAATTTCCTGGGTGCCGGCATCTTCGGCTTCCTGGTGAACCTGCCCATCGTGTCCTACTACCAGATCGGCACCGCGCTGACCGCCAACCATGCACACGGCGCCATGATGGGCGTGTACGGCTTCATGGCCATTGGCCTGGGCGTTTTTGCTCTACGCTACCTGCTGCCCAAGAAGCACTGGAATGACAAGCTCATGGGCTGGAGCTTCTGGCTGCTCAACATTGGCCTGCTGTGGATGGTCGTGATCTCCCTGCTGCCGCTGGGCATCGTCCAGCTCTATCACTCGGTTGGCGAAGGCTATGTGGAAGCGCGGTCGCTCGGCTACATCACCCAGCCTGGCAACGCGATCCTGGAATGGTTGCGCCTTCCCGGCGACGTCCTCTTCCTAGCGGGCATCTTCCCTATGCTCTGGATGGCATTCAAAGGTCTGCTCCACAACAAGGACATCCCCACCGTAGATACGCAACCCGACAACGCTCTGTACTCCGTCATTGAGCTTGACGACGCCTCCGGGACCGACATCCCCGCCGGCTCGCCGGTAGGACTCGTCTCTGGTGGGCACGCCCGCGTGGACAACCGCATTCAAGATGAGCGACGTGGGGGCGTCGAAAAGTGAGCTCGCCGGACCTGTTCACGTGGCTGGCCGCAGCCTACGCCATCTTCCTACTAGGAGTGGCGTGGGGCTTCGACCGCATGGCGCAACACACCTCCAACCGGACCTCGGACATGCGAACCGGAACTTTCCGCTACGTGGAAAAGCACGACGCATGGCAATGCCCCGAAGACCACTGGCTGTGGCCCTCGAGCTTTGACCCCGAAAACCGCGTGATGCGCTACCGCGCGCACCCCACCGTGTGCAACAACTGCCCCGTAAAACAGACCTGCACCGCCAGCGCCCATGGGCGTGAAGTGACCCGGCAACTCGACCCATGGCCACACTCCGACTCAGGGCGATTCCACCGCGGCATCGCCCTGGGGGTGGCACTCATGGGGCTCATTCTGCCGCTCGTATCACTGATCCAATACCACTCGCTGGCGGACTTGCTGCTGATTGGGGCGGTGTTGGTGATTATGGCGGGCGGGACGATTCCGCTGGCCAAACACCTGTGGAACACGCCCTCCAATTTCCCCACCGCCGTGCACGTGCCGCACCTTGATGACCGCCAGGCGGAAATCGAAGCGGCCGTGGACCGCTACGCAAGGCGCTACGGCTCCGATGCGCGCAAACTCGCCGAAGAAAGGAAACGCCCATGAGCGCACTCGTATTCTGGCCGATCATGATCGGCATTGTGATCGCCATCCTCGTGGTGCTGATCTCGTACTCAGTCAAAGTGATCAAGCAATACGAACGTGGCGTCGCCTTCCGCTTCGGCCACGTCAAACCACTCATGGAACCCGGGCTGCACTTCCTCATCCCCGGCGTAGACAAGTTGGAACGTGTGGATCAGCGCGTGGTCACGCTGACCATTCCGCCGCAGGAAATCATCACCAAGGACAACGTCTCCGTGCGCGTTAACGCTGTGGTGATGTTCGAAGTACTCGACTCGCTGAAGGCAGTGCTAGAGGTAGAAAACTACGCAGTAGCCACCTCTCAGATTGCCCAAACCACACTGCGTTCCCTGCTGGGCCGCGCCGACCTTGACGATCTACTCGCACACCGCGAAGAGCTCAACGAAGATCTGCGCAAAATCATCAACGGGCAAACGACCCGCTGGGGTGTGGAAACACGCATTGTGGAAATCAAGGACGTGGAAATCCCGGAGGCCATGCAGCGCGCCCTGGCCCGCGAAGCCGAAGCCGAACGCGAACGCCGCGCCAAAGTGATCTCCGCACACGGCGAACTGCAATCCTCCGTGGAACTGCGCCAAGCAGCCGAAGAGCTGCAAAAAGCGCCCGCAGCACTGCAACTGCGCTACCTGCAGACGGTGCTCGAATTGGGCGCAGACCAAAACTCGACCATCGTGTTCCCGCTACCCATCGACATCATGCAAGGCTTCATGGACAAAGCCACGCAAATGGGCATTCCGCTGCCCAAGATCACCGGGAAGCAACCAGATGCTGAGTAAGTAGAGAAAAGGGCCGGCCGTGTGCCGGTCCTTTTTGCACGCTCTCAAAACCTCGCTTCTTTACGGGGGTACCAGGGGTTCAAGGCACCCGCGGAGATGCAGGCGAATGGTTGTTCCGTCTTTACGCTTGCCATGTCGCACGTTTCGAGTTGGTGCCGTTTCCCATGGCATTCGGGAGTCGGTGACGTGGGGTGTTGTCGGATTGTCATGGGAAAGTGCACGGGCTCGGTTTTGGTTGGGGATTGGGTGTGGTTTGTGGCTGGGGTGTTCCGTTTCCCATGTCATTCGGGCTAGGAATTCTGGTTTGTGAGCTGATTGCCATGGGAAAGTGCACGCTGGCTCAGGATTGGGCTGGGTTCCCGGTGTTGGGATGGGTCGTTTCCCATGTCATTCGCCGCGAGAATCGGGGATTTGGTGTTAATTGCCATGGGAAAGTGCACACAGGTTGCTGGAACTGGGGTGGCCGGGGCACGGAGCGTGCACTTTCCAGTGTCATTCGCGGCGAGAATCGGGGATTGGGCGTTGATTGTCATGGGAAAGTGCACGCGCCACATCGTGCCAACACTTGCGCCCCCACCTCACACCTAAAACGCAGAAACACCCCGAGCCGAGGCTCGGGGTGTTTCGTTGGCGGAGGATGTGGGATTTGAACCCACGAGGGTCGTGAAACCCGCACGCGTTCCAGGCGTGTGACATAGGCCGCTAGTCGAATCCTCCAGCGTCAGCACTTCTTGCGCATAAGCGCGCGAAGTGCGTACCGACAACAGTGTACTCACGGAAAGCTCCTACGCAAAATGGCTGGTGGTTGGGGGCGGTGGCGTCGAAAAGCGAAGGGGGCGGAGGAGAAATGGAAAATGGGGCGGGGCTGCGCTATTGTCTTGGGCAGGACTTCGCATGGCGTTTATCCCATGAACTCCCCCAGGGCAGGAATGCAGCAAGGGTCAGTGGGCTCTGGCGGGTGTGCGGAGTCCCTTTTTAATGGCCGGGGGAGCCGTTACACTAAAGCCCAGTGCACACGAAGAGGAAAGGGCTGCACATGAGCATCGATGCGTTGAATACCCAGAAGCTGCAGGAACATGCGGATGAGATTCGTCAACAGTATGAGGATCTGAAGGCTCGCAATCTGAACCTGGATCTCACGCGCGGCAAGCCCTCCTCTGAACAGCTCGATTTTTCCAATGATCTGCTGAGCCTGCCGGGGCAGAACTACCGCACTGAATCCGGTGTAGATACCCGCAACTATGGCGGCCTGGTGGGGATCGAGGAGATCCGCAACATTTGGGCGCAGGTGCTGGGCATCCCGGCGGGGAACATTGTGGCGGGTGACGCCTCCAGCCTGAACATTATGTTCGACCTGATCTCCTGGTCCTATATCTGGGGCAACAATGACTCCGAGCGTCCCTGGTCGCAGGAGGAGAAGGTGAAGTGGCTGTGCCCGGTGCCTGGCTATGATCGCCACTTCTCCATCACGGAGCACTTCGGCTTTGAGATGATCAATGTTCCGCTGACGGATCAGGGCCCGGACATGAACGTGGTTCGTGAGCTGGTGAAGGACCCGCAGGTCAAGGGCATGTGGACGGTGCCTGTGTTCGGCAATCCCACGGGCATTACGTTCTCGGAGGAAGTCTGCCGTGAGCTCGCTTCCATGGAGACGGCCGCGCCCGATTTCCGCATCATTTGGGACAATGCTTACGCGGTGCACACGCTCACCGATTCTTTCCCGGTAGTTCACGATGTGCTGAGCATGGGCGCGGAGGCCGGCCACCCGAACCGCTTCTGGTTCATGAGTTCCACCTCCAAGATCACCTTGGCTGGCGCGGGCGTTGCGTTCTTCGCCTCCTCGAAGCAGAACCTGGATTGGTATGCGGAGCACGCGAACATTCGCGGCATTGGGCCGAATAAGGTGAGCCAGCTCGCCCACGCCCAGTTCTTCGGCGGCCCGGAGGGTGTGTATGAGCAGATGCGCAAGCATGCGGATAACCTCGCCCCGAAGTTCAATCGTGTCCTGGAGATCCTGAATGAGCGCCTGGCTCCCTTCGGTGCTGCGGAGTGGACGCAGCCCAAGGGCGGCTATTTCATCAGCGTGAATGTGTCGCCGGGTACGGCTTCTCGTGTGGTGGAGTTGGCGAAGCAGGCTGGTATCGCGCTCACGGGTGCGGGTTCTTCTTTCCCCCTGAAGCAGGATCCGAAGAATGAGAACATTCGCCTCGCCCCTTCGTTGCCCCCGGTGTCTGAGCTGGAGGTTGCGATGCACGGGTTCGCTACTTGCGTGCTGTTGGCAGCCCTTGAGGCATAAAAAGCTTTTCGACGTCCCCACGAGGAGCATCACCACATGGACCTAGAGGCATCTCTGCTGTGGCAGCAGGGCGTTTTCCCCGGCACGCTGGCTGAAGTCCCTGCTGAGGCCGGTTGTGGTGTGCGCGTGGCTGTTTCCGACCTGGGCGAAGAGTTGCTTGCCACCACCTTGAACTTCAACGAGGTGGACACTGGCCTGCACTCCCAGGACGAGGGCGCCGACGTGCGCAGTGAAATCTTCACCGTGGGGCGCGTGAGCTCTACGCTGGCGCAAAGCGCCTTGCAGCAGGTGTGCACCAAGCTGGAGTCTTTCAACCGCGATTTGCCAGGCGTGGTACCTGCACAGCCTGGCACGATGGTGCCGAACCTGGAGCTTGATGGCTGCAGCGTGCGCCACGGCGTGTTCGTGGTGCCCTATGTGTGGGGCGAGCAGGTGCCCCGCTTCAGCGAGGGCGGGCGCCTGGTGGTGATGCTGCAATTGGTGTTGCTCACCGACGAGGAATACGAGTACGCCACCACCTACGGGGTGCCTGCGCTACAGCAGGCGTTAGGTGAGCAAGGCGTGGATCTCCTAGATTGGCGGCGCTAGCTGCGTTTTTCTTGCGCGCTGGAAGCAATTCGGGGGTGGGTAGGTAGGCTCTAAGACGTGGCTTTGTATAGGAAGTATCGCCCCGGCTCCTTCGCGGAAGTTGTGGGCCAGGAGCAGGTAACCGTCCCGCTTTCGCGCGCGCTGGATAGTGGCAACATTAATCACGCCTATCTTTTCTCTGGCCCGCGTGGTTGCGGCAAGACTTCCTCTGCGCGCATCCTCGCCCGCTCCCTCAACTGCGCTGAAGGCCCTACTTCCGCTCCCTGCGGCAAGTGCTCTTCCTGCGTGGCGCTGGCTCCCAATGGGCCTGGCACTTTGGACGTCACTGAGCTGGACGCAGCGAGTAACAACGGCGTGGAGGATATGCGTGAGTTGCGCGACCGCGCTATGTATGCCCCCGCCGAGTCGCGCTATCGCATCTTCATCATCGACGAGGCGCACATGATCACCACCTCGGGTGCGAATGCGCTGCTCAAGATAGTTGAGGAGCCCCCGGCGCACCTCATCTTCATCTTCGCCACTACGGAGCCGGAGAAGGTGATTGGCACGATCCGTTCGCGCACGCACCACTATCCTTTCCGTCTGCTCACGCCCCAAGCCATGCGTGGGCTGATCGAGCGCACCGCTGCCGCCGAGCATGCTCACATAGACGACGCCGTCTATCCCCTGGTTCTCCGCGCTGGTGGCGGTTCTCCGCGCGACACGCTCTCCGTGCTAGACCAGCTCTTGGCGGGTTCCGGCCCCGATGGCCTCACTTACGAAACGGCCCGCATGCTCTTGGGTGTCACCGATGACTCGCTTATCGACGCCGCCGTGGAAGCCCTCGCCGACACCAACAAGGCCGGTCTGTTTGCCGTAGTAGACGAGGTCATTGAGGCGGGCATTGACCCCAGGCGCTTCGCCGCCGATCTTCTGGACCGTCTCCGTGACCTCATGGTGCTCCAAGCAGTGCCCGAGGCCCTCGAATCCGGTCTGGTGGACGCGCCAGCAGACCGCCACGACACGCTGAAAGAGCAGGCCGCCGCCTTCCCCGAGGGCGGTATCGCCGGGTATGCGGCGATGGTAAATGACGGCATCACTGACCTGCGCGGCGCCACCTCGCCACGGCTCCTACTAGAAATTCTTTGCGCCAAGATGCTCATCGGCGGCAGCGCACCCGCCGTGGCCGCCTCTGCGCAGTCCGCCGCTGCTGAGTCTGCTGAAGCGGGACCTAAGAGTGCGCCCAGCAAGTACGACCGCGACGCGCTGCGTCGCGCACGCGAAGAACGCGAGCGTAAGCAACGCGAACAGGCTGAAGCAGCAGCCGTGCGGCCCGCGCCGAAACCAGAACCAAAACCGGAACCAGAACCCGAGCCCGAACCGGAGCCAGTCGCAGTGCCGGAGCCAGAAACCTCCGAGCCCGAGCCGCAGTCACCCGAGAAGGCGCCGGTGGATGAGGCGCAGGGGAGCGTCGATAAGCTGGCGAAAGAGCATTGGGCTGAGATTCGCAAGCTCGTGCACAAGAAGAAAGCAGTGGCGGGCATCATGCTCACCGAGGCGCGAGTGCTGGGCGAGCGCGACGGTACGCTGATCATTGGCCACAACACCGGGGCGCTGGCGGGACGGCTGAATGATCCCTCCAATAACACTGTGCTGGTAGAGGCCATTCGGGAAATCACCGGGCGCGAAGTTGCAGTGGAATGTGTGGTGGGGCAGCGCCCAAAAGACGCGGGGTTCAGTGAGCCCGACCGGGAATCTGAGCCCGAGCCCGAGCCCGAGTCAGAGGATGGCTGGGGCGAGCCGGTGCAGATTGGCCGCAACGCCGATCCCGAGCCAGAACCGGAGCCTGCACCAGAGCCCCAACGGGCGCCAGTAGCTGAACCTTCATCTGCGCCTGCCACCTTCTCCGACGGTAGCCCCCTGCCCCCGGAGCCCGACGATTTCTACGGCTACGGCCCCGACGAGGGCATGCCCGAACCTAAGCACGCCCCCGACCTTGTGCCTACGCCAGAACCAATCCCCGAGCCACAGCAAACCCGCGAGCAGGAAGAAGAAGAAATGCTGCGCGAGGTACGCGATGGGGCCAAGAGCGCCGATCACCGCGACGCGCTCACCGTCGCAATGGATTTGTTGGGCCAGGAGCTTGGTGCCAAGCCGCTTTAGGCTTGGTCGAGTACACTTGTCGCGAGCGAAAATTTGAGGAAAGGCAAAGAATATGACTCAGCCAGATATGAACGAATTGATGCAGCAAGCAGCGCAGATGCAGGCGCAACTGAAGGCCGCTGAACAGGAGATTCTGGAGTCCACCGTCACCGGTACCGCAGGCAATGGCCTGGTCAGCATCGACCTCGGCGGCAACGGCGTGATGCGCAGCATCCACATTGATCACAAGATCGTGGATCCTGAAGACGTTGACACCTTGCAGGACCTCATCATGGGTGCATTCGCAGATGCGCACACCAAGCTTGGCGAACTCGCCGAGCAGAAAATGGGCCCGGTGCAGCAGATGTTCGACACCATGCCTGGTATGTTCTAAGTTTCACTTTGACGGCCGGCACGTCGCTGGCCGTTTTCTTTATGCCCGCAAAGAAAGGACCGCGCCGTGTTTGAAGGCCCGCTGCAGGATCTCATCGACGAATTTTCGCGCCTGCCCGGCGTTGGCCCGAAGTCCGCGCAGCGCATCGCCTTCCACCTCCTCCACGTCGAACCCACCGACATTCAACGCCTCCAAGACGCCCTCGGTGCGGTCCGCGATGGCGTGAGCTTCTGCCGTATCTGCTGCAACATCTCCCGCGCGGAAGTCTGCCGCATCTGTGCCGATTCCTCCCGCGACCGCGGCCTGATTTGCGTGGTCGAGGAACCCAAAGACATCCAGGTGATCGAACGCACCGGCGAATTCAACGGCCGCTACCACGTCCTCGGCGGCGCGCTGGACCCCCTCGCCAACGTCGGCCCCCGCGAGCTCAACATCACCCAGCTCCTGCAGCGCATCGGCGAAGTGGTCCAGGACCGCGAGCTCGCCGATTCCACCCCCGAACACCCGCTTTTCGACGCCCCACCGCGCATCACCGAAGTGATCATCGCCACCGACCCCAATACCGAAGGGGAGGCCACCGCCTCCTACTTGGCGCGTCTGCTGCGCGACTTCCCGGACCTCACCATCTCACGGCTCGCATCCGGCATGCCGCTGGGCGGCGACTTGGAATTCGTAGACGAGCTCACGCTTTCCCGCGCGCTCAGTGGCCGACTCACCCTTTAAGAAAACTCATCATTGTTGAATCCTGAATCATCATTGATCCTCTCGGATCATGAATGATGCTGAAGTTTTGGGGATTACCTGGTTGCTTCGCGAGTTCGGCAATGACTCCTAAAGAATCGAAGTGAAGGACGCATCCCGGGGGATGCCGGACACGATCGACGAGACGCTAGCCGCCTTCGCCAGTACTTCTGAAGGCGGCATGATCATCCTCGGTGTCGCTGAAAATGGCGGTGCATTCGATCTCCGTGGTGTGTGGGACGCGAAGGCCGCTGTGGATGCTTTAGGCAGTAAGGCGCGCAACAAAATTCGCCCTCCAATGCAGCTCGGCGCAGTTGAAGCTCACCAGATCGAAGGCGAAACTGTTATTACCTGCGTAATTCCGCCACAGCCGAGCGATTTCAAGCCTTTCAAGGTGGGCGATCGTGGTCGCGCCTACACACGCTCAGCCGATGGCGACTACCGGCTTTCTGCCCTGGAGTCGCTTCACCTTGTGGGCGCTGGCAAACAACCTCGTTACGATCGTGATCCCGTCTTGGAGGCAGACGTTGTGCGCGATCTGGAGTTGCTGGAATAGTACCTCGATGCACAATGGTCGAGCTCTCCGACGCTGCGCAGATCGAGCCGTGACGAGCAATTGTTGCCGACGAATGTGGTGGCGAATGAAGATGGTGCACCACCGTCGCCGCTGTCTATACCCTGGGCGTGCGCACCTCACCATCAAAGCTCATGTACAGCCTGGTCCAGGAAATGCGTCTGAGGTGCGCCTTATTGATTCGTGTAAATTTCACGGCCCCGCCCCCGATCTGCCGGAACTGCCTGCGGTTGCCATCCGCGAGTTGATTGCCAACGCCATTGTGCACCGTGATCTTTCAAACGCCAGCTTTGGTGCATTCACACAGGTTGTGAAGGCACCATCGAAGCTTATTTTGAGCAATCCCGGTGGACTTTGGGGCATCACGGAGCGCCAGCTAGGCAAGACGGGATATGTGCGCAACCCAGTGCTCTTAGACATGTGCTCGGCTTATTGGTCATCGCTTGATCGAGGCGCATGCACTGGTATTCCAGCAGCCCGGCAAGCGCTCGCCGAGGCATTCCTGCCAGAACCCTACCTCCGGGACAAAGTGGTGCAGTTCCAGGCAATCCTTACGCCCTTGTCGATCCTGAGCGCCGAGCAATTGCAGTGGCTCAACGAGATTCCGGGCGCCGCCACCCTCACCGCAGCACAGAAGCATGCGCTGGTCACAATGAAATCAGGCAAGCCGATGACCAACGCCACCTACCCCGGAATGTTCCCTATGGACTCAACGCAGGTGCGCAGCGAACTACAAGAATTGGTGCAATTTGGCCTGGCAGAGCTTAAAGGCACTGGCCGCGCGGTGGAGTACTACTACAAGATGGCGGGAGGTGAGCCGTTGCGTAAAGCCACAAGTTCTGGCGAGAAGAAGCACATTTCGATGCAAGAAAAGCAGCAGGGCATCCTTGGTGCCCTGGCTAGAGCCGATCGTTCATTGACGAAGCAACAGCTTCAAAATGAAACCGGGCTCAGCACCGATCAGCAAAAAGCAGCGGTACCGCCTAGCTTCGGCACACCGGCCAGATCCTGCCTAGCGCGTGCGCTCTTTGCGTAGCTGCGCCACAACCTCAATGTCCAGCGGTTCCAGCTCTGCCAGGGTGGTGCCCATCGCTTGGGCGAGTAGAAGGTCTGCGAGCTGTGGGTTGCGGGCAAGTGCCGGACCGTGCATGTACGTACAGATCACATTGCCCTGCACCACGCCCTCAACCCCTACTTGCTCGGGGGACTCGGAGGCGCCGAGGGCGTCGGTGTTGCCCACGCCCCGGGTGACGCGCCCCAGCGGGGAGGCGTCGGGGCCGAGGATGGTGGCGCCCATGTGGTTCTCAAAGCCGGTCAGTGGCTGATCCAGTGCTGCGGTGATCCCGGCACCGGTGGGGGAGGACTGCACCTCACCAATGGCGCGCTTTTCCAGGGAGACGGTGGTGGCGTCGATAAGCCCAACGCCCTCAACGATGCCCTCCGAGGCGCGGAAGCTGGTGCCCAAAACTTGCAGGCCAGCGCAAATGCCCAGGATGGGGCGGCCAGCGTTCGCGGCGCGGATCAGGCCGCCGTCTTTGCGGAGATGCTCGGAGGCAAGCACCTGTGCCGTGTCCTCGCCGCCGCCGACGCAGTAGACGTCGAGGGATTCGGGGACGGCCTCGCCAAGTTTGATCGGCTTGATTTCGGTGTCGATGCCGCGCATGCGAGCGCGTTGGCGAAGCACGAGAGCATTGCCGTCATCGCCGTAGGTGCCAAGGACGTCGGGCAGGATGAGTCCGATGGTGAGCATTTAAGCCTCCTTCTTGGCTTCGAGAGCGCGCTTAAGATCCCTAAACGCGGTGTAATTGGCCAGCACTTCCACCCGGCCGGGCGGGCACGCCTCGATGGCCTCCACAGGATCTTTGACCAGCTCATGCTGCACTGATGCGTAGGTGAGGCGCACGGCGAGGTCGGTGCCACGTTCACCGGAAGCCTTCACGGCGAGGGTTTCGAGCTCCTCAAATTTGACGTCCCACAGCCAGGACAAATCCTCACCATCAGCCACCTGGCCATTCACGGCGATCACCAAGCCATCGGCGCTGCGATCCACCATCGACAACGCCTCCTGCCAACCAGCGGGATTCTTCGCCAACAGCAGGTGAATCTCGTGCTCACCCAAGGTGATAGTGGAGTAGCGTCCAGCCACGTCATCGACAGTTTCCACCGCCGCCACAGCCTTATCCAGCGGCACCGAGAAACGCTCCACCGCCGCAGCTACAGCCTGGGTGGCATTGCCGCGGTTGGCATTGCCCGGCAGCGCCAAGTTCAGCGCCACGGGCTCGGCGTCGGCGCGGCGGATTCCCTGGGGCGTGATCTCCCACGTGGGCGTGGGGCGTCGGAACGTGCGGCCGTCGACAAGCTTCTTTACCGCATACCAATCCGAACCATCATGAACAATGTGGCCGCCAGTGCGCGGGCAGGAAACAGCATCGCCGAGCCATCCCGCGCCCGCAGAAACCCACACCACGTTCGGGGCGTCGTAGGCGACGGAGGTGATCAGCACATCATCGCAATTAGCAATCACCGTCATATCAGGATGAGCGTTCACGCATTCGCGCAGGGCGCGCTCAATCTTGTTGATCTCTCCCACACGATCCAACTGATCGCGCGAAAGATTCAGCAACACCAAGCACTGCGGATTCAGGCGCTCCGCCACCTTCGGCACATGCAACTCATCCACCTCAAGCACCACATGGGAAGCATCGCGGCCGGCCATGAGCGCGGAAATGATACCGGCGTCCATATTGTCGCCACCCTCATTCGTGGCCACCGTGTGCTCAGTGCGCAGCGCCGAAGCCAACATGCGAGTGGTTGTGGACTTGCCATTCGTGCCCGTGACCAGCGCAACCGGCCGCTCGCCGCCGAGGGAAACCATGATGTTCGGGTCGATCTTCTCCGCAATCAACCCGCCAATCATGCCACCAGAACCGCGACCCGTGGCGCGCGAAGCCTGAGTAGCGAGCTTTGCCGCAGCCACGGCCACAGCACTGCGAATCCGGCCAAATGACACAGAAGGTAACGTCATGCCGAGCAATTCTAGTCTTTCAAACGCTTGCCCGGCGCCACCTGCTCGCACGCCCGCAGAAACTCCTCGTCGCTGAGCAGCGGAATGCCCTTGCGGTCGCCGTGCATCGCTTTGCCCACCAGGTCTTCCCGCTTATTGCACACCACCACCGAAGTCTGGCGCGTCAGCTTCTCGTTATAAGCCAGGTTCTCGCGCACGGCAGCTTCGATGATGCGGTCCGGGTCCATGGCAATTTCGGGCGCCACCACCACTTCCATCCCCTGCACCAAGCCACGCTCGGGGGTGTACACGCCCGGATTTTCAAACTCTCGCGGCATATGGGTGGCATCAATGCGCAGGTCGGAGCGTTGCAGCCCGAACTTGTCCGCGCGCAGGTCCTCCGGGTTGTGCACCGCCAGAATCTGCCACGCGCGCTGCACAAAGAACATCCGGGCAATCATGAGCGTTTGCTCGCGGCTGGTCTCCGCCTCACTGAGTTTGGTGCGCGCCATGTTTGCCTTCGCGTCCGGCGCCTCAAGCCCCAGTTCCCGCGCCACGTTCAGCACGCGCGTGTCCGCAAATTGCAGCCCTTGCCTGCGCGCCGACGCCAACGTATCCACAATCTCCTTCGGCTGCGGCACATGCCCAACCCGCTGCCTGCGCTTTTGCCTACCACGCTGCCGATTCGCCCTAGCTGCCTCCGCCATCGCCCGCCTGGCCTCCGACACAATAAATCCCCACACACGCGGCGCGTTATGTACCAGAAGGACGCGCCCGTCAATCAGCTTGTCAACGCGCTTGAGCACCTCACCAAAACGTTTCCCCTGAGCAATCTCGTCCTCCCTTAACCCATGCAGATGATAGGGACCCGCATCCGAACCAGAATTGAGCACCACATGAAACTGCTCCACCTGCTCACCGTCCTTAGTAAACGTCACCGCGTCGATGCTGACCAGCTTGGAGGTAGAGGGATGAATGCCCGAGGACTGAATCGAAAGAGCCACATAAGGGGCGTGTTCGATAGCGGCTGTATTCAGCTTCGGTTTCGATCGCTTATTGCGTTGGTTGTGTGGCTCTTGCTGAGAAGTCTGCGCAACTTGATTCTGATTGTGGGAAGGGGGCGTATCGTTTTTGCCGTTCTGAACTGGTCTTTGAGGCTTTTCTCCAGCATTGCGTCTGGAGGTGGCGCGATCCCGCCTAGCGGTTGTGGGTTGAGCTTGGTTGCTACGAAAGCGTCTTCCGCGTCGGCGACGCTGACTTAGCTGCTGCGCCTGCTGTTCACTGCGTTGCCCATCACTCATGAACCCAGTCTATAAGGAGGGGAGTTTCGGACTTTACATCAGCTAACCCCGCTTGAGAGCTTTGATTAAATTTTCGGAGCAAAATGAGTTTTTTGGAAAACCTGCACCAGAGAGTGCCACTTTCCTAAAAACAGGACATTGATGTTGTTGGATTTGTAGCCAATTATGGGGGTGTTTACTGCTCAAAATCGGCCATAAATGCGAGAAAATCGATTACTTCCGGTAGAAAAACGAGTACTGGCGATTTAACCTGAAATTGTCCCCTCCTCGAAGCTCTAAGAAAGGTCGGATGTATGTCTAAGAGTTCAAGAAGGTTTGGCGTTCAGGCGATTGCCGCGATCACCGTGCCATCTCTAATGCTCGGTACCGGTGTCGCGTTTGCTCCCGTAGCAGGAGCCGTCGAATCCGAGCAGCCAACTGTCAGTGCTGCCCCGGCGGAAACAGTGGAAGATGTCCCCGCTGCTGATGCTGAAAGCGAAGTGCCAGCAGAAACCGCCGCTAACGATTCAGATTCAACGGAGCCTGCAGTCACGGAAACTGAACCTCAAGAATCAGCCGCTGCGGAAGAAGCACCAACGTCTGAAGTAACTCAACCCCCAACGTCCGACACTACTGAGGACGGCTCCTCTGACGAAGAAAAACCCCAGCCTACTCCGGTAAAAGTCGATCGAGTTCCTTCTCTTAGCACCAACGGCCCAACTACGTTTCCGGTAGGCACCCAGTTCTCACCCTCGGATCTCAATCCTGTTGCCATTGATCCAGAAGACGGCGACATCAGTGATCAGGTGGAGGTAGTCTCTAACAACGTCGACACGGTTCGTCCCGGCGAGTACCAAGTCGAGTTTGCAGTTTATGACAGCTTCGGTAATCGAGCTGCCCACACGGCATATGTCACCATCACGCCAAAACGTGAATTGAACAAAACTCCAAGCATTACGGTGAATGGTCCGACGACGTTCCCGGTTGGTACGAACTTCTCGCCAGATGACCTTTCGGTGAGTGCATCGGATCCTGAAGATGGCGACCTCACTGATCAACTTGAAATCATCTCTAACAACGTCAACACTGCTACCCCTGGTGATTACGAGGTCGTGTATGCGGTGACTGACAGTGCAGGGGCGCGCCATGAGCAGGTCATCCCGATCACTATTACTCCGAAGAAGAAACTCAATGAGGTTCCCGCGATCACGGTGAATGGTCCGACGACGTTCCCGGTTGGTACGAACTTCTCGCCAGATGACCTGGATGCCACAGCTTTCGACCCCGAAGACGGCGATCTCACAGACAAGATTGAAATCGTCTCAAATGACGTCGATACAGTTCGGCCCGGTGACTACACAGTGGTGCTAGCTGTCACCGATAGTGCAGGGGCGCGCCATGAACAGATCGTGCCGATCAAGATTGTCCCGAAAACAGTTGAGCTCAATGCCGCTCCAATCCTGAAGGCACCGGATAGTATCGAGATTGATCAAGGAACAGATTTCTCCGATCCGGTTGATGTTATCAAAGCTACAGCTCAGGACGAGGAGGACGGCGACCTCAGCGATAAGATTGAAGTTGTCTCCAATACGGTTGATCCCGATACACCGGGTAATTACCAGGTCGTACTTCGGGTCACAGACTCGGACGGCGCTTCCACTAAGAAAGCTGTGGATGTCCATGTAAAACCGAAGGATGAAAAAGAAGATTCTTCGGTTACGATCTTCGTTGCTACGGTCGTGAACCTACATATTGGCATCAACTTCGACGATCCTATCGCGGTTCTTCACGCGACTGCTTCTTCTAAGATTGACGGCAACCTCACTGGTTCCATTCAGGTGATCGCGAACGACGTCAACATTAACGTGGCTGGTACCTACCACGTTACTCTCGCGGTAACCGCTTCCAACGGCACCAAATCTGAGAAAACTGTGGAGGTGCTCGTACAGGACAAGGACGGAAAGGTTGTTTCATCCGACCACGTCTCAAAGTCTGACTCCAACAATCACGCGGTTGGAAATGACACCACGCATCAAAAACAAGACGCTGTCGCTAATCACTCCTCCTCTCGCAGCCTCGCAAACACCGGTGCTTCCGTTCTCGGCATTGTTGTAGCGGGTCTGGCGCTGGTCGGTGGTGGCCTCCTTCTCAGTCGTCGTCGTAAGCAGTCCTAATAACGCTGAGCGGATTGATTGACGTCGAGCCTTCTCTCCTTGCTTTTCTGGCGGCGAGAGAAGGCTCTTTGCTCTGTGTATCGATGCTTGCTGTAAACGGGATTTTTGGAACGAAGTCAACTGCGTTACAGGAATTTAAGACAATTCAGGGTGGGTCTTTGGAATCCTATTCCGAAGACCCACCCTGGTCTTTGAGCAACGGTCGAAGACTCAAATGAAAAGTCGCAGGATATTTATACCCCACCGGTGACGGCAGGTGCGGCGGCGGCGCGGTTGACGGCGCTGGTGACTGCCTGGAGGGAAGCGTAGGTGATTGACCCGGCGATGCCGACGCCCCAAGCGGGGGTGCCGGAGACGTCGGCAAGCACATAGGCGGCGGCCTCAGCATCGTCGCCGGCGCTGCGTGCGTGCTGGGAGTATTCCTGCACCTCAACGTCGATGCCCAAGGATTCCAGTGCATTGCAGTAGGCGGCCACGGGGCCGTTACCCACGCCGGAGATGTCCTTGGTGGCGCCTTGGAAGCGAACCTGTGCCTCAACTTCGGCGTGCTCGTCGCCGCGAACGGAGATCTTCAGGGCCTCCAGCGGTTCTGTCTTGTCCAGGTACTCGCTAGCGAAGATGTCCCACATATTCTTGGAGTTCACTTCGCCGCCTTCGCTGTCAGTGACGCGCTGCACCACGGAGGAGAATTCCACTTGCATGGGGCGGGGTAGTGCGATGCCGTGGTCGGTCTTCATGATGTAGGCAACGCCGCCCTTGCCAGATTGGCTGTTGACGCGGATAACGGCTTCGTAGTCGCGGCCGACGTCCTTGGGGTCGATAGGCAGGTAGGGCACTTCCCACACTTCGCTTTGGAGTTCGTCCCACGCCACGTCGGTGTGGGTGGCGCCGGGTCGTACTCGTGCCGCGAGGGCGTCGAGTCCCTTGTTCACGGCGTCTTGGTGCGAGCCGGAGAAGGCAGTGAACACCAAGTCGCCGCCGTAGGGGTGGCGTTCTGGGACGCGCAGTTGGTTGCAGTATTCGACGGTTCGGCGGATGTGGTTGATGTCGGAGAAGTCAATTTGTGGGTCGACGCCTTGGGTCAGCATGTTCAGGCCCAGAGTCACCAGGCACACGTTGCCGGTGCGCTCGCCGTTGCCGAACAGGCATCCTTCGATGCGGTCCGCGCCGGCCAGGTAGCCCAACTCGGCCGCTGCTACGCCAGTGCCGCGATCGTTGTGAGGGTGCAGGGACAAGATGATGGAGTCGCGACGAGCGAGGTTGCGGTGCATCCACTCGATGGAGTCCGCGTACACGTTGGGGGTGATCATTTCCACGGTGGAGGGCAGGTTGATGATGATGGGCTGCTCGGGGCTGGGGTCCATCACTTCGACCACGGCGTCGCACACTTCTTTGGCGTATTCCAGTTCGGTGCCGGTGTAGGACTCGGGGGAGTATTCCCAGCGCCAGTTGGTTCCGGGGTATTCGGTGGCCAAGTTTTTGATCAGACCGGCGGCGTCGGTGGCGAGCTTCTTCACTTCTTCGCGATTTTTTCTGAACACCACTTTGCGCTGCAGTTTTGAGGTGGAGTTGTAGAAGTGCACGATCACGTTTTTCGCCCCGGCGCAGGCTTCGAAGGTGCGGCGGATCAGGTGTTCGCGGGCCTGGACGAGCACTTGGATGGTCACATCTTCCGGGATCATGTCTTTTTCGATGATCTCGCGCACGAAGTCGAAGTCGGTTTGTGAGGCGGAGGGGAATCCCACCTCAATTTCCTTGTAGCCCATTTTGACCAGGAGTTGGAACATGCGCCGTTTGCGTTCGGGGCTCATTGGGTCGATGAGCGCTTGGTTGCCGTCGCGTAGGTCTACGGCGCACCATTGCGGCGCTACTTCGATTCTTTTGGACGGCCAGGTGCGGTCGGGCAGGTCTATTGGCTCGACTTCTTGGTGGAAGGGTTGGTAGCGTCGGGTGGCCATGGCAGAGCCGCGTTGTTTGTTCCAGGCTGCTTGGCCGGGGTTGAAGTCGCCTGCGGGGGTTTCGATGGAGCGGGGTGCGGAGAAGAAGGTGTCGGTGGGGCTCATGGTTTTTCCTTTGTTGTTGTTGAGCCGGCATGGGTTTCTCCGCGACGGGAGCCAGCTCAGTGCTGTGTTTGTGACCCGCCGCGGCGTCTAAGCAAGAGTTCCGCGCGTTGCATGCCTCACACACTAACACAAAAATGAGACGTGCAATCTCAAAAACAGCTTTTCGACGTTCCCCCGCCCCCAACAAGTACAGTGATCCCGTGACTTCGCGCCAGCTATTGCCAAAGGCGGCCTTGCTTTTCGCATTGACCGCCCTGCTGCGCCTCGGCCTGCTTTTGGCGATGAATCCGCAGCATGCAGTGGATTATCTGGGCAAGTGGGACGGTGAGCAGTACTCAGAAATTGCTCGCTTTGGCTATTTCAGCCCCGACGGTGTTCGGCCAGCGGATCCGGACACTTATGCACAACGCCTTGCATTCTTCCCGGGGTTCCCGGCACTCATCCGGTGTTGCTATTGGCTGCTGCACTGGATCCCCAGCGTGACCTATGTGGGTGTGGGTGTGGGGATTGCCTGCGTCGCGGGCATCCTCGCTACCTGGGGTTTTATGCGCCTGGCGTTGCCCGCTAGGCCCAGTGCCTCGGCGCTACTGCTGCTCGGCGCGCCCATGGCGATCACCATGCAGATGGCATATACGGAAAGCCTGTTCATGGCATGCGCCTTCTGGGCGTTGGTTTTCATGCGTGGGCGTCGTCTGCTCCCCGCGGCAATACTCGTGGCGGCGAGTGGCTTCTTGCGCTTGACTGCGGTGGATCTGTGGCTGGTGTTCGCCGCTTTGATCTTGGTGTATCAGCGCAAAACCTTCCGAAACTGGCTCCTGCTTATCGCTTCTGCCCTTCCCTTCGTGGCATACATACTTTGGGCGTCGGCACATTCGCGTGATCTTGGCGGCTACTTCGGCCTGCAGAAGCGCGGCTGGAACTCAGGCGTGGACTTTGGCAAGGCCACCGTGGAGTGGATTTTCACCTGGCACAGCAACTTTGGCTACATCATCAGTTCGGTGGTGATGGTCGGCGCGGCAGTTGCCGTGGTGTTGGGTGCGTGGTGGGTTTATCGCGGGCATTTGGAGTGGTTCGTGTGGTTTTTCGGTGCCGCGATCACGGCGAATGTGCTGCTTTCTGATGGCATCATGCACTCTCGACCTCGCCTCCTCCTGCCAGCCATCGTGCTGCTCATCCCACTTGCGCGTCGCATACCAACGTGGGGGATGTTGGCGTGGACCTTGGCTGGCGTGCTCGTATCCGCCTACATGGTGGGCATTTTTACTTGGGCTATTTAGCCCCTTTGCGCGATAGCGCGATGGTGGACACGATCATGGTGGCAAGAGCCGCGGCCATGAAAATCCAGTTGAGGCCGCTGACCTGGAATTTTTCTCCAAGCACCACGTACCCGAGGGCGAAGGCGACGATGGGTTCCACGATGGTCATGGCGGGCAGCGAATTCTTCAACGCTCCTGCGTTGAAGGCGTATTGCTGCACCACTGTGCCAATGATCGCACCGGCTAGGAGTGTGTAGCCTTCCCAGGCGGTAAGCAGGGCAACAAGTCCCTCGTGCGTCACAATATCCACGGTGGCCTTGGAGAGCACGGCAACATAGCCATAGATGCCGCCAGTCACCACGCCAAGCCACAGTGCCTTTTCATTTCTAATCTGGCGCCGCCCGTAGCGCTCCAGAGTTACCAAGACGATCACGCCAATACTCATCGCGGGAATCCAGCGCTCCAAGGGTGGCTGCGGATCACCAGCCTCGGGGTTTCCGAGGATCACTAGCACCGCCACCGCCACGGTGAGGGCAAATGCCCACAGTAGCTCATCGGCTGGAATACGGCGGCCTTCGAAACGGGCGGATAGTGGCAGGGTGAACATCAGTGAAAGCACGAGGATCGGCTGGACAACCAGCAGTGTGCCGAAGCCAAGAGCCACAACCTGCAAGCCGTAACCCGCCAGGGCGAGGAAGGTGCCCGCCCACCAGGCGGGGCGTCGAATAGCTTGTATGAAGGGGGAATCGGAGTTTTCGGCAATGCGGTGGCGAACCACGGTGCCCCAAGCGATGGTGAGTGCTGAGAGGAGCGCGAAGAACATCGCCGCGAGATTGCCAAACATTGCCATAACTATAACGGGGCTTGGGGGTGCTGCCTGGCTCACACGCGCCGGTGGGCTGTAAACTATTGCCCGACATTCATTAGGGAAAGAGAGGGCGGCGCCTGTGGCTCTGGTCGTACAAAAATACGGTGGTTCCTCGCTGGAATCCCCCGAACGAATCCGCAGCGTAGCTGAACGCATTGTTGCCACGAAAAAGAAGGGCAACGACGTTGTCGTGGTGTGCTCCGCGATGGGTGACACCACCGATGATCTGCTCGATCTCGCTGCTGCGGTGAATCCTGTTCCACCGGCCAGGGAGATGGACATGCTCCTCACCGCTGGAGAACGCATTTCGAACGCCTTGGTTGCCATGGCGATCGAATCCTTTGGTGCTAAGGCGCAGTCTTTTACTGGCTCGCAGGCAGGTGTGATCACGACTGAGCGCCACGGCAACGCGCGTATCGTGGACGTCACACCGGAGCGCGTCCGTGAAGCTCTGGATGAAGGCAAGATTTGCCTGGTCGCAGGGTTCCAGGGCGTGAATCGTGAGTCGCGTGACGTCACCACCTTAGGCCGTGGAGGCTCGGACACCACCGCCGTGGCACTGGCTGCCGCGCTGGACGCGGACGTGTGTGAGATCTACTCGGATGTCGATGGTGTGTACACCGCTGATCCGCGCATCGTGCCAAACGCACAAAAGCTCGACCAGTTGTGTTTCGAAGAAATGCTTGAGCTGGCTGCGGTTGGTTCGAAAATTTTGGTTCTACGCAGCGTCGAGTACGCTCGCGCCTTTGGCGTTCCGCTGCGCGTCCGTTCGTCGTATAGCAATGACCCCGGCACCCTGGTGGCCGGATCTATGGAGGAAATTCCTGTGGAAGAAGCAGTACTCGCTGGTGTAGCCACCGATAAGTCCGAAGCAAAGATCACCGTCCTGGGCATCCCGGATTCTCCCGGCGCTGCCGCCGACGTGTTCCGCGCGCTTGCCGACGCTGAGATCAACATCGACATGGTGCTGCAAAACATCTCCTCCCTGGAGGACAACCGCACCGACATCACCTTCACCTGCCCGCGCACCGACGGCCCGCGCGCCATGGAACTGCTGCGCAACCTGCAGGCAAAGAACGACTGGCAAAACGTCGTGTACGACGATCAGATTGGCAAGGTGTCGCTGGTGGGCGCGGGCATGAAGTCCCACCCCGGCGTCACCGCAATCTTCTGCGAGGCGCTGCGCGATGCCGGTATCAACATTGAGCTCATCTCCACCTCGGAAATCCGCATTTCTGTGCTGATCCGCGAAGCCGATGTGGATGAGGCAACCCGCGTGCTCCACGAGGCATTTGAGCTCGGTGGGGAGACCGAGGCAACCGTGTACGCAGGCACCGGCCGCTAATCACCTTCGAAGTTAGGAACCTTTCACCATGACCACCGTTGCAGTAGTAGGGGCCACCGGCCAGGTTGGTCGCGTTATGCGCGCCCTGCTGGAAGATCGAGCATTTCCGCTCGACACTGTCCGTTTCTTCTCCTCTCCTCGTTCCGCTGGGACCACGCTGACCTTCAAGGACGAAGAAGTAGAGGTTGAGGACCTCACCCAGCAGACAGTGGAAAGCTTGCAGGGCATCGATATTGCGCTGTTCTCCGCCGGTGGTTCCACCTCCAAGGAGTGGGCACCGGTGTTTGCTCAAGCGGGGGCCACGGTGGTGGACAATTCCTCGGCATGGCGCAAGGACGACGAGGTTCCGCTGGTGGTGTCTGAGGTGAACCCCGATGAGGCGCGTCACCCACAGAAGGGCATCATTGCGAACCCGAACTGCACCACTATGGCCGCGATGCCCGTGCTGAAGCCTCTGCATGAGGAGGCCGGATTGGTGCGCCTGCACGTTTCCTCCTACCAAGCGGTATCTGGCTCCGGCCTGGCCGGTGTGGAGACGTTGGCGAAGCAGACTGCCGAAATTGGCGACCGCGACGTTGAGCTCACCCACGATGGCGCATTGATGGATCCTGAGGATCTCGGTCCCTACGTCAAGCCCATCGCTTTCAATGCGCTGCCTTTTGCGGGCAACCTTGTGGACGACGGCTCCAACGAGACGGACGAGGAGCAGAAGCTGCGCAATGAGTCCCGCAAGATCCTCAACATCCCAGACCTGAAGGTGGCTGGTACCTGCGTGCGCATCCCCGTGTTCACTGGCCACACGCTCACGATTCACGCCGAATTCGATCGCCCCATCACCCCCGAGCGCGCCAAGGAGATCTTGGGTCACGCTGAGGGTGTGAAGCTTGTCGACGTTCCCACGCCACTCGACGCCGCCGGCATCGATCCTTCGCTGGTGGGCCGCATCCGCCAGGATCAGTCCGTCGACGATAATCGCGGTCTAGTCCTCGTGGTTGCAGGCGATAACCTGCGCAAGGGCGCGGCTCTGAACACGATTCAGATTGCTGAGCTGTTGGTCTAAAACAGCAAACAACGGGGCGGGCAGCGATCCATGCACTGCCCGCCCCGTAGTGATTTAGCGGCTATACGGTGAAACCATAAGCCTGACCGATGGTGCCAAGAATGGTCTTGACAATCGCAACAGCGAACTGAGCTGCATCCTGGTCAAAGTAACCGGGGAACGGTGCGGGTCCAACCTCCATGGTCGAAATCCTTTCAACATAGTTAGGCGATCGTGATTGTCGCTTCGGGGTCGTTGTAGTTTGTCCATGCGGCAAGCGGAGGCACTCGCTTGCACTGCAAGACGCAGTTGGGATCCTGCTTCTTGGGGCGCCCGTCCTGGCGAACATCATTGGCGCTGTACACCGTGGGGACTGCGACGATGCGTTCACCCGACTGTGCCCGGTTAGGAACACGAACCTTCAATTTGATGTGCAGTTTGCCATCTTCAGTAGCGCGGTACGTGAGCCACGTGTACACGCCCCAGTCCTGGCCACTGCCTGCTTCACGCAGCGTTACTCGAACCGTGTAATAGAGTCCGGGCGTGAAACCGGAGGCTTCTGCCCTGACCCACGCCTCGGTGATGACTCCCGGCGGCACCTCCAGATCGTGTGAGCCTTCGAGGGAAGTGAACGACACGCTATCGACGCGTCCTTCAGCGTGCGAAGGATCCACGGGAACCTCAATGACCTTCGTCGGGTCCCACCAGGGCCGACCATCCGTGGAAGAAATGAGGGGATCAAATGTTGCCGCAGAAGCGGTGGGGGTGATCACAGCCATTGCGGAGATCATGGCTGCGGTTGCGAGCAGTGGCTTTTTCATCTGGACGTCTCCTTCAAACGAGGGCGAGGGTGGTGTTAGACCACACCGGTTGCGAATCCGAGCATCGCCACTGCGGCGTCTACGAGGTGTGGCCCAATTTCTTGGAACCAGTGGAATACCGGGGTGGGATCTTGGGTCGGATCAAGCGGGACATTTTCCATTGGGTATTCAGTTGCGCCCATGGTGTGCTCCTAGAGGGGTGAAGGGGATGAGTTAGACAACCTTGCCAACGAAGCCGAGGATGGCAGCGACGAGGTCAACGGCCTTGCCGAAGAAGTTGGTGACGTTGTCGGGGCTGATCTGAGAAGAGAATGCGTCAGCACCAGCGGTGGAGGAACCACCCTGCGCAGGAGCCTCAGGGGTGGCAGGCTCAGCCGGGGTCTCGGTAGCAGGCTCTTCGGTGGCGGGAGTGGTGGGCTCAACCGGGGTGGTGTCCTCGGCGGGATCAGCGACGGCGACGGCTGCGGTGTCTGCAGGGGCGGTAGTGGCCTCTTCAGCGTGTGCGGTGTTGGCAAAGCCGGCACCTGCGACGGATACAGCAGCGGTGAGCAATGCAGCGCTTGCGAACTTCTGAATCTTCATGACGTCTCCTAAAAGGTTGAGGGAAATGTTCACGCCTCCAAAACAACTGAAAGTGAAATTCAGGAGTGCGTGGCATTGAGTATAAAATCAATTTTGAAACTTACGCAATAGGTTCGGGCGTAAATCTTCGATCCGCTTTCACATTTTCGCCTCATTTTCCGGCAAGGGTCGCCTAAGTTGCCAGGTCAAAGCCATTAAACGGCCCAAAGTGAACTTTACATAAACCATTGTTCCGGAAAATAAACCGTTCGATTTTGTGTGAGGAGTCACCAATTTGGAAATACTGCATATATTTATGAAATGCTTCCCTTGCAAAATATGCAGCACAGGCCCAGGCGCGGCGGACAATTGACGTGACACGGATCTTCAAACTTTAGGTTGAGCTCTGCTAATGGATGCCAATTTTTAGAAAACAAAAGCACAATCAATCCACGCTTCGATTGCCATGGAAAGAGAAAAAATATTGAATATGTGCCTCGATCGCGCAATATTTCCCCGCGTTACATCATTGAGAAACGGGGGTAATGAGTGGGGGTGATTAGTTGCCGAAGCGCCGCTCGTTGTCGGGGTTTTGGGACGCCTCGATGAGCTCCTTGCGGGCGCGCGCGACGCGGCTGCGGATGGTGCCAACGCGCACGTCGGCAATCTTGGCGGCTTCCTCGTAGGTGTAGCCGAGCACTTGCGTCAAGATCAGCGCCTCACGCTGCTGTTCGGGCAGGTTTTCAATCAGGATGCGAACATCTACCCACTCGGACCAGCGGGAATCGGAGCCCGGGGTGCGCTCGAAATCTTCCACTTCGGCGGCCGATTTCCGCGGCCTGGCCATGTCGTGGCGAATATTGTCCACCCATACGCGACGTGCGAGAGAAAGGAGCCAGGTGCGAGCGGATGAGCGCGCCGCAAAGCGGGGCAGTGACTTCATCACGCGCAAGTAGGTTTCTTGGGTTAAATCGTCGGCAATGCCGGGTCCTCCCAAATGGGCGAGCAGGCGCCAGACATCTCCCTGGGTTGCTTTAATGAACTCCGTTAGTGCAGCGCGGTCGCCGCGACCAGCGCGAAGCGCTAGGGTCGTGACGGCATCATCGTGCTGCTGTTTGTTGGGGTTCATGGTGCCTGTGAGTTTAGCAGTAGAACTTCCGGTGGATTTCGCTGTAGGGGAAAGGGCGGGGGGACGTCGAAAAGCTAGCAGAAGCCTTGGGATTTGATGTGAATGTCACCTGAGGCCTTGAAGCGCCGGTTAATCATATGTAGGCTATCAATCAACGAACAATCCATAGGAAAACCTTAGGAGGGCCTTCCCTATGTCCCAGAACGAACAATCAGTAGCCGATCAAATCCTGGCGAAGGGCGAGCGCACGGGTAATGCCAGCCACACCACCCGCGCCGGCGGTCAAGTTGTGCCCAGCGAAAACGTTTCCATCACTGCGGGTCCGCAAGGTCCCAACGTGCTCAATGACCTCCACTTGATTGAAAAGCTTGCGCACTTCAACCGCGAGCGCGTGCCGGAGCGCAACCCCCACGCCAAGGGCCACGGCGCTTTTGGTGAACTGCACATCATCGAGGATGTATCCAAGTATACCAAGGCCAAGCTCTTCCAAAAGGGCGCCGTCACCCCGATGGCTGCCCGCTTCTCCACCGTCGCCGGTGAGCAGGGTTCGCCCGATACCTGGCGTGACGTGCACGGATTCGCCCTGCGTTTTTGGACCGAGGACGGCAACTACGACATCGTCGGCAACAACACCCCCACCTTCTTCCTGCGTGACGGCATCAAGTTCCCCGACTTCATCCACTCGCAGAAGCGCCTTGGTGCCAATGGCCTGCGCGACGCTGACATGCAGTGGGACTTCTGGACCCGCACCCCTGAATCCGCACACCAGGTGACCTACCTGATGACGGATCGCGGCACCCCGAAGACCTCGCGCCACCAGGACGGCTTTGGTTCCCACACCTTCCAGTGGATCAACGAGGAAGGCACCCCCGTCTGGATCAAGTACCACTTCAAGTCTCGCCAGGGTTGGGATTGCTTCACCGACGCCGAGGCCGAGGAGATGGCAGGCAAGAACGCCGACTACCAGCGCGAAGACCTCTTCAACGCCATCGAGCGCGGCGATTACCCCATCTGGGACGTCAAGGTGCAGATCATGCCCCACGACGAGGCTGAAAACTACCGCTGGAACCCCTTCGACCTGACCAAGACTTGGTCGCAGAAGGATTATCCGCTTATCGACGTCGGGTACTTCATCCTCAACCGCAACCCCAAGAACTTCTTCGCCCAAATCGAGCAGCTTGCGCTCGACCCGGCGAACTTGGTGCCAGGCGTGGGCCTCTCGCCCGACCGCATGCTCATGGCTCGCGCCTTCGCGTATGCCGATGCGCAGCGCGCCCGCATTGGTGCTAACTACCAGCAGCTTCCGATCAACCGCCCGCTGACTCCGGTGAACACCTACAGTCACGAGGGGCACATGGCTTTCGAGTTCAACCCCGCCGACGCCCCCACCTACAGCCCCAATCGCTTTGATAAGGGCGCGGGCTACCTGGACAACGGCGAAACCTCGAACTCCGGCGAAACCTTCGGCCAAGCCCACGACCTGTTCGTGAACCCGGATCCGCACGGCACCGACCTGGTGCGCGCCGCCTACGTGCAGCACCCCGAGGATGATGACTTCATCCAGCCCGGCATCCTTTACCGCGAAGTGCTCGATGACACCCAGCGCGAGCACCTGGTGGAGAACATCACCAACGCCATGCAGGGCGTTTCCCCCGAAACCGAGGAGCGCTGCTACTGGTACTGGAGCCAGGTTGATGAAAACCTCGGCGCCGAAGTCAAGCGCGTCTTCGCTTCCAAGAAGTAACTAGCCGCACGTGAACCCCGCAGCCCTTGGTTGCGGGGTCTTTGCTTGGGTGGGGGAACCCGCCCCGCTGTATTCTCATGCTCGTGCGGTCCACCTCATTTGATCCCGCCATCCAAATGGCACATGATTCTGCGCTTCGTTCCATTGCGCGAGTTGTAGAAGAAACTACCGAGCCCACCTCACCGGCGCAGGCACTTTCGGCCATCGCGGAACAGCTCCGCCAAGGTGGGGTCATGGTGATCACCGGCGCGGGCGTGAGCACTGAATCGGGCATTCCCGATTATCGCGGTCCGCGCGGTTCCTTGTCCCGGCATCGCCCCATGACCTACCAAGAGTTCCGGCACGACGTCGAAGCCCTGCAGCGCTATTGGGCGCGCAGCTTCGTAGGTTGGCGTCATCTGGATCGGGCCCAGCCAAACCGCACCCACTTTGCGCTTGTAGAACTCGAGCGCGCCGGACATATCTGCGGTGTAGTCACTCAAAACGTCGATGGCCTTCATGCAGCGGTCGGCAGCGAGCATCTCATCGCACTTCATGGGGATCTTGCCCGCGTGGTGTGCCTCAACTGCGGGGCAAAAGAAGAGCGCCACCACCTTGACCAGCGCATTGAGCAAGCAAATCCCAACTATCTGCAGCGCATCGAGCTGGACCCGGCGATGGTCAATCCGGATGGCGATGTCACCCTCAGCCAGCAGCAGGTGAGCACCTTCAAGCTCGTCGGATGTCAGCAGTGCGGTTCCGAATTGCTCAAACCGGACGTGGTGTACTTCGGTGAGCCGGTGCCCCGGCAACGCCGTGAACAGGCCGCAGCTCTGCTCGCATCATCTCGGTCCGTGTTGGTTGCGGGTTCATCCCTTGCGGTGATGAGCGGTTATCGCTTCGTGCTCGACGCCCTTAAGCAGGGCAAGGAAGTCTCAGTGATTAACGGCGGCCCTGGCCGCGCCGATGCGCGGGTGCATACGCTGTGGCGGGCCCAGGTGGGACCCGCCTTTGATGCGCTGCTGGACGAGCTTTCCCTATAGCCTCGCCTGTGCACTTTCCCGTGGCAATCTGCCTTTCGCCTGCTAGAACTGCTGCACTTCGCCACGGGAAGCGGCTTGCAACGCGCCACTACCCCCGCGGCAGCGTCGGGAAAGCGGTAGGTGGGGCGCCGAAAGCAGGGGCTAGGCAAACCTAAGACACTCGTGTAGGGTCTGGTTACCGTAGCCTAAGTTAAGTCCCATATATCTAGAAGGAGCGAAATGCGCCGTCTCGTTGCCGCCGGCCTCGCAGCCGCCCTCACCCTCACCGCCTGCTCGAGCGGCGAAGAGGGCTTTGATCAGAAGTCTGACGATGTGGTCAATGTGTACTCCTCGCGCCACTATGACGTGGACAAAGAGGTGTACAAGATGTTTGAGGAGGAAACCGGCCTCAAGCTCAACGTCGTGGAGGGCAAGGGCGATGAGCTGGTAGAGCGCATCACACGCGAGAAGAACAAGCCGCAGGCAGACGTGCTACTCACCGTCGGCGCGGAATCCCTGTACCCGCTGCACGAGGCGGACGCGCTTGAGGATGCAATGAGCGACACGATTGAATCGAACATCCCCGAGCAGTACCGCGGCGACTACTGGATGGGCATCACTTCCCGTGCCCGCGTGATCGCTTACAACAAGGATCACGTGGATCCGGAGAAAATCAAGACTTACGAGGACATCACCAAGCCCGAGTGGAAGGATCAGATCCTCGTTCGCCCTTCCAGCTCCTCTTATAACCAGGCGCTGCTGGCCTCCTTCATCCAAAACGATGGGGAAGACGAAGCGAAGCAGTGGGCGCAGGGCGTTGTAGACAACTTCGCGCGTGAACCTAAGGGCAATGACATTGACCAGGCCAAGGCAGTTGCCGCTGGCGAGGGTGATCTGGCGATCATGAACTCCTACTACTGGGCGCGCATGGCTAAGTCCTCTGACCCTAACGAAGCGAAGGTGGCTGAAAAGGTCGGCCTTATCTTCCCCGAAAACACCCACCTGAACATCTCCTACGGCGCGATGCTCAAGGGTGCGAAGCACAAGGAGAACGCCATCAAGCTGCTGGAATTCCTCTCTAGCGAGAAGATCCAGGAACTCTATGCCCAAGAAAACGGCGAGTTTCCGCTGAACCCCAAGGCGCCGCTGCCTGAGGTACAGAAGTCCTGGGGCGAGTTCTCCAAGCAGAAGATCAACTACGAGGAGCTGGGCAAGTATCGCGACGACGCCACCAAGCTTTTCGACGAAGTCGGCTGGAAGTAACCACCGCCTCACCCCATAGCTCTGCCCTCGAAAGAAGCGCGCAACTTTTATGACATCACGTCGAGTCTGGACCACGATCACCGCGATCGTGGTCTTGCTCATGCTCACCCCCCTCGCGGGCATCCTCGCCGGGCTTTTCGCCCCGGCCACTGACGCTTGGCATCACATCGTGGATACTCTGTTGGCCGGCTATATCCGGGGCACGTTGAAGCTGGTGGTGGCTGTGGTGACGCTGAGCGTGATCGTCGCCTCCGCTTTGGCGTGGTGGGTCACCGCATATGAATTTCCCGGCCGACGTCTGCTGTCTTTGGGGCTGGTGTTGCCGCTTGCGATCCCGCCCTATATCGGCGCCTACACCTATGTGGCGATGACGGGCTACACCGGCTGGATTCAGGTGGGGCTGCGCAACCTCGGTGTGGAACTCGCACCGGGCAGTTTCGACCTGCTCACGCCCTTCGGCGCGGTGCTGATGTTCACGCTCTTTCTGTACCCGTACATCTTTTTGGTGCTGCGCGCATTCCTTTCCCGCGAGGTGGGGCACCTGCTGGAGGCCGCCCGCATGTCGGGCGCCAGCCCGCTGCGCGCATATTTCACGGTGATTTTGCCACTCACGCGCAATGCGGTGGTCGCCGGCGCTACCTTGGTGGCTTTTGAGGTGCTTTCTGATTATGGCCTCGCCTCCTACTTTGGCCTGGAAGTGTTCACCACCGCGATTTTCAAGAGCTGGTTGGGCCTTGGTGATATGGCCTCGGCGCTGAAACTCGCCGCGATTCTGCTGTTGGTGGTCACGCTCCTTTCTGCGGGCGAGAAGGCCCTGCGCGGTCCTCGTTCGGCGGCGGTGGGCGTGCGTGCGCGTCCGATGCAGCGCATGCAACTGCGTGGCCCAGCAAAAATCTTCGTGCCGCTTGCTGCATGGTCTGTGCTGGCATTCGCCCTGCTCATCCCGGTGCTCCAGATGATCTACTGGGCGATCGTCTCTCTGCCCAATATTCGCTTTGAGGGTCTGCTGCAAACCTTGGGCACGTCGGTGTCGGTGGCGCTAGCCGGTGCGCTGGCCACTACCGTGTGTGCGCTGATCGTGGCCCAAACGCAGCGCCTCTGGCCTGGCAAACTGACCAAGACTTTCGCGCGCATCACGGTGATGGGATACTCGGTGCCCTCCACCGTCATTGCCCTTGCCATTCTTTCCGTTGGTGTGTGGTTGGACACCAACCTTGGCACCTCACTTACGGCAACGCCCGCCATCATCGTGGTGGCGTACCTGATTCGCTACCTCGCGGTGAGTATGCAATCGGTGGAGTCTGGCTTTGAGCGCGTTGGTATCCGCGCCCACGAGTCCGCACGCCTGCTGGGCTCCGGCCCCTTGCGCGCCACCGCCACCGTGGACGTGCCCATGATCCGCAGCGCGCTCATCGGCGCGTTCCTGCTGGCGTTTATCGACATGATGAAGGAACTGCCCATCGTGTTGATCCTGCGCCCCTTCAACTTCGCCACCCTGTCCACCCGCGTTTTCGAGTATGCCAACGACGAGATGATCCCCGAATCCTCCCTGTCGAGCCTGCTCATTATCGGTATTGCCATGATCCCCATCGCGCTGATCGTGGCACGCCAATCCCAGGAGAACACCAATGTCTAGCATCAAGCTTGTCGACGTCACGTTCCGCTACCCCCACGCCACCTGCGACCAGCTCGCGCACTTCAACCTCAATGTGGCTCCGCGGAGCTGCACCGCATTGCTCGGCCCCTCCGGCTGCGCCAAGACGACGGTGCTCAGGCTCATCGCTGGTCTTGAACGCCCCGCAGCGGGCGAGGTGTACGTGGGGGATGTGTGCGTGGCTTCGTCGGAAAGCTTTGAAGCGCCCGAAACGCGCGGGATTGGCCTGGTGTTTCAGGACTACGCGCTCTTCCCGCACATGACGGTGCAGCGCAACGTGGAATACGGCCTGCGCGGCATGGGGCGCAGCGAACGCAAGCAACGCGTCGCCGAAACCCTGGACATGGTAGGACTCAGCAACCTGGCGGGCCGCTACCCGCACCAACTCTCCGGCGGCCAGCAGCAGCGTGTCGCGCTCGCACGTGCACTGGCTCCAAGGCCCAAGGTGCTGCTGCTTGACGAGCCCTTCTCGAACCTCGACGCCAACCTGCGCCAACAGGTGCGTGAAGAAGTCCGCGAGCTGCTAGAACGAGCGGGAGTGACCAGCGTGCTCGTCACCCACGACGCTGCTGACGCCCAAGCTCTCGCCACCGACGTCGTGCGTATGCAACCCTCTTTCGACGCGCCTGTCTGCCCGGCGGCGTAAACGCGGCCACACGCACCCAACCACCTGCTGGACCAACCACCAGCAGGCAATACCTGCGGCCAAGGACACCACGATGCCCAGCCAAGGGCTTTCGATGCGCGCCAAAATATCGAACTGCAAAATGTAGCTATACAGTGAAGCGGCTGCCAATAGGCCCAGTGGAGCCAGGGCCCAGCGGGGCACGCGCACCTGCGGCACCCACAGCAAAAGCCCGGCGCCTGCAACCACATAGAGCCACTGCCACGGGGTGGCGAACATGCCCCACGCCGGGATGGCGCACAGTAGCCACGCCAAGACCTGCTGCGCCCTCGAGAGGGCATTACGCAACAGCACGCCCACGGCAATCAACCACATCGCTCCCAAAGGCCCGTGGCGCAAGTGGTCCGGATCGAACACTGCCACCAGATAGCGCGGCACCAGGAGCAAACCCAGCAGTACCAGCGAAGCGGCAAAAGCATCCCGGGCATACAAACGCCACCAAGCGGGCACACAGGAAATTGCCGTCACGACGACCATGCCCACCAGATACGTCTCGATGAACCAGAACAGCCAGGTAGATCCAGGGCTCTCCCACAACCATTCCACGAGGAACACATTGGACCAGCCATAGGTGCCGGTAATCAACACGCCAATCAAGGCCACCAGTGCAGTGGGCAGCCCCACAGCCAAACACGTGCGCGCAACCCTTGCCACACGCGCGCGCCGTGAAGGCAACCCGAAGGCAAAAGACGCCAGTTGATAGCCCGCCACCAGCAATAACGTGTGCGCGCCGCCCAGCAATTGCAGTACTTTCGCATGATTGAACACAATGGTCAGTGCCGCAAACGCACGTAACACCATCGACATATCCGCGCGCGCTCCACCTGAAGAACCCAAAATCTGCTCCAGTGGCACATGATGCCAATTCGGTGGCAACGCATGGCGGCGACCCAAAAGGGACGCGGCGGCGACGTGGTTGAGGGAAGTGCCGCCGTTTTCCACGAAAGACTTCCGCACATCCACATCTTCTAGATATATGCCTAGAAGGTGGGCGAGTTTGGGCAAGGTTTCGGCCCCAGCCCATTGCTTATCGACGATCCCCGCCGCCTTCCGCTTGTCCGGCTTCCCATTGGGAAGCAGCGGCAGCGCCTTGGTGGTGGCGGTGCGCACGTGGGCGCCGTCGAGCCCGGTGGCGCGGATGAGTGTGCGGGTATCGGTTGTGGTGTCGCGCGTGGCGAGGATGCGCACGGCCTCGTCATCGCCGGTGACGATGGCATGGACGCCTTCTTGGTTGAGGCGTTCCTGAATTTGGGGCAGGGAGATGCGTAGGCCGGCGATCTTGAGGAAGTCGTTGCGGCGGCCTTCGATAAAAACGACCCCGTTTTGGATCCGACCTAAATCGCCGGTGCGAAGTTCGGTGATCATGCGGCCGAGGGCAAGGTCGTCTTGGCTCATGGCGTACCCGAGCATCACACCGGGGCCGGTGAAGACGAGTTCGCCATCGCGCACTTCCATGGTTGAGCCGCGGATGACGCGCCCGACGCTGCGTGGGTCTTCCAGCGTGGTGGACGGCGGAGTGATGGTCATGCGTGCACTGGCCTCGGTTTGGCCGTACATCATGGAAAAAGCAATCCCTTGCTTGCCCAGGCGTTGCGACCAGATTTGTGCTGCTTGGGCATCCAATTTGCCGCCGGCTTGGTAAAGCAGGCGTAGGTGTTGTGGTGCCGGATCCAAAGTAGGGTTACTTTGGGCGAGCTGCAGCATGTGAGGCACCACGCCGAAGTTGGTGACGCCGAAGTGGGCGAGGTTTGTATGGAGGTCTGTGTCGGCGATGCTCCATTCGCCCACTGCCACGGCGGCGCCGAGGCGCAGGTGGGTGTGGAGGACGGAGAGGCCGAAGGAGTAGTGCAGAGGGAGGAGGGTGGCGGCGACGTCGAAAGGTTCAAGGCCCAAGCCGTCGATGATGGCTTCGGCGTTGCTGATGAGGTTTTCGGCTGACAGGCGCACCAGTTTGCTGGAGCCAGTAGACCCGGAGGTGCTCAGAAGGACGGTGAGCTCAGGATGCAGCTCGATCGGGTCGCGGTGTAAAGTAACCACGGTTTTACCGCGCATCACCGCGTTGGGGCGATAGGGGGCGCTGGCATCATCCCCGGCCAGCAGCGCCACGTGGCCTGCCTCTAGCACGGAGAGATAACCGATGATCGCCTCGACGCTGCGCTCAAAGGGCACTTGCACCAAGAGGCGGTGCGGGCTGCGTAGGGTTTCGGCCAGGGCGATCACTTCTTCGCGCAACTCGGCGTGGCTCAAACAGCGGCCGTGGCTGAGTAGAGCGGGAGCTGGGGAATCGTGCAGGAGGGCGCGAGCAAGGTTCATTGTCAATACCGGAGGCTAGGGATTCCTAAATTAGTTAAGGATATCCTATCCCTTATGGATCGCTCGGAAAGAATCGTACTGTGCCAGATTCCCCTGCGTGCAGCCGACGTTCGCCTCGAATCACTCCTGAGCGCCACTGACCACGCGCAGCTTGAGCGCTTTGTGCAGCCGGCTGACCGGGCCAGGCGCCTGCTCGGCCACGCCATTCTCCCCCTTCTAGATATATATCTAGAAGGGCAGGTGTGCCCTGAGTGCGGCCAGGAAGGCCACGGGCCGCTGCAAACCAACCCTGGTTTCGCCTCCATCGCCCACGCGGGCCAGTGGGTTTGGGTGGCCGTCTCGGATTTCCCCGTAGGCGTGGACGTCGAGCGACTACCTTGCGCGAAGGATTGGGCGCGCCGGGAAGCGAAGGTGAAATGCCCGCAGGCTACTTGGGTTGAAGACGTTGACGCCCCCGCGGGCTACGTTGGGGCGATCGCGGGGGCGTCGAAAAGCAAGGAAATAACAGTGGTGGATGGGGAGCTACTGCTCGCTGCTTACCTCGTAGAGGGAGCGGCCCATGATGAATGAGCCGATGGCCAGCACCACCAGCAGGCCGGTGATCGTGAGCACCGAAAGCAGCAGGTTATAGAACGTAAAGGTGCCTGCGCCGATGTCGTGAATCAATTTGGCGATGATGAGCAGTGGCAGCGCCAGGCTGGTGTTGGTGCTGAGCACATTCGCGCGGGTAAGCGGGTCCTTGCCGCGCCACACGGCCACGGTGGTAAGCACCATGACGACGCACGCAATGATCACGATGGCGGCGGAAACGATGTCGAACATTAGCGGCGTCCCTTCGAGATGATTCGGGCAGCGGACATGGTGGGCAGCACACCACCGATGATGGCCACCAAGAGCAACACGTCATAGGCGATTTGCGTCTCATGGGTCATGGACCACAACACGTAAAGCCCGATGAGCGTGTAGAAAACGAGGTCGCTGACCACGGCGCGGCTCAGCGCGTCCTTGGAGCGCAGCACCAGGGCCACCGCGGCGAGGGCGCACAAGCCGAGCACCACCATGGCCGCATAAATCACGGTGAGAAACATTTAGGGGCTCTCCTTTCGCTCCGGCACAGGTGCGGGGTGCTCCACGCGAGCGGCATCGAGGTCGTGGTTGATCTGGCGCACCGAAGGCACCATCGTTGCTTCCATATCAGCCAGATCATCCAGCACCGCGCGGGGGTCACTGCCGTAGACGGCGTGCACTAGCAGCGTGTGGTCTTCGCGAAGCCCAATGCTCATGGTGCCAGGGGTCATGGTGATCGAGACTGCGAAGGCGGTGATCTGCCAGTCTTTGCTCAGGCGCAGGGGGTAGTGGACGACGCACGGGTCCATGCTCTTATTTCCCTTGAGCGTATCGACGAGCACCGTATTCGATGCAAGCACAATCTGCCAGACCAGCCAGAACACGTATTTCAGCGCGTGCATTTACTTGCCTCCTTCTAGAGCCTGGGCATTGACCTGGACGTCGAGAGGCAAACCAACGGGGACATTCTCCAGCACCGCTTGGGTGTAGGCGTCGACGTCGAGCAAGCCCTCGGCAGCGGCGTTGGTGGCCTGGAACATTGGGCCGGCAAACAGGAACATGCCAAAGGACACGATCATGAGCGCGGCACTCGGCGCTAGCCTGCGCCAACGTACCTTCAACCCGTCCGGGTAGCGCTCCTTATTCAGCGGCTGCCCCCAGAAGGTTTCGCGCCACAGGCGCATCATGGACATGAACGCGCCGAAGCTCGCCACTATGATCACGCAGATGACGATCCAGGCTGCGGTGTCGCCGCGCTGGGCGGTAGCCACCACGAGCGCCACTTTGCCCCAGAGTCCGGAGAAGGGTGGGAAACCCACCACGGAGAAGGCACCTGCGGCAAACACCGCCGCCACCCAAGGATCGCGGTGAGCTAAGCCGTGCAGCTTGGAAATCAGATCGGTTCCGTAGGTTTCCTCCACGGCACCCGTGGCCAGGATCAGCGAACCCACCGTAATCATGTGGTGGAGCATATAGAGGATGCCAGCCGCTAGGGCAGCGCGCTCATTGCCGGAGGCGAAGGCCAGCATGACCAGGATAAAGGGCATGCCATTGACCATCTGGTAGGACAGTACGCGGCGCATGGAGTTTTCCGCCAGACCAGCAAACGCACCCACCAGCATGGAAGCGCAGCACACTACGATGATTAGCCACATCCAGCGGCTGTCCAGGTCGAACACCACCACGTAGATGCGGAAGAGCATGTACACAGACACCTTGGTGTGCAGGCCGGAGAACAGCCCCATCACCGATGCCGAGGTGGAGGGGTAGGAGCGGGGCAGCCAGGTGTGTACGGGGAACACGCCAGCCTTCACGCACAGTGCGATCACCACAACGCCCATAGCCACGGTAATTGGCCCGTTGCCTTTGGCAGCACCCGCCAGCGCCGCAATGTTCACAGCACCCGCCGCGCCGTAGAGCAGCGCCACGCCCGCCAGGAGCACCGTGGATGTAGCCAAGTTTACCAGCACGAAGGTGCGGCCGGCCGAAAGGCGAGCCCAGGTGCCCGTCATGGTGAGCAAACCATAGGAGGGCAGCAGCATGACCTCGATGAACACGAAGAAGTTGAACAGATCGGCAGTCAGCAGTGCGCCCATCACGCCGGTGAGCAGCATGAGCGAAAGCGGCGCGTAATAGCGGGCGCGGGTTTCGCCGACCACGATGGCGAACCAATTGGAGGCAAAGGCGACGATCGAGCTGGTCACGATCATCACGGCACTGAATTGATCAGCGGCGAAGGGGATGGCCACGCCACCGACGTAGAGGCCAACCGAATGAGCAATCGTGCCGTGGGTGCCGGTATAAGCAAAGAGCCAGCCGCCCGCCAAGCCAGTGATCACGGGAACCATCAGAGCCGAGACGTCGCGGAATCCGCGCCAAGGCGCCAAGGTGGTCAGCGCCACCGCCAGCAGGGGGAAGCCAACAAAGAGGGGAAGTACATAATCCATTAGTGCGCCTCCTCAGCGTTCTTGGCGTTCTCGCCGCGCTGCTGCAAGCGCTTGGCATTGTGGTCGAGGTTTTCTGCAACCTCAGCGCTAGAGATGGAACGCCCCAGGGTCTGCAGCGGCGATTCCTCGTCAGCTACTTCCTCAGCGAGTGTGTCATCAGAGCGGCCAAGGCCAGACAGCGTGAGCATGTAGGTGGTGGTTGCCATGGCAATCACGATGGCTGTGAGCACGAAGGCCTGGGGGATGGGATCCGCGGCGTCGGCAAGCGAAGTGATCGATGGGAATGCCTCACCACGCCACTTGGGCACGCCGGTGGCAAGGATGAGCAGGTTCACTGCGTGGCTGATCAGCGTCATGCCGATGACCAGGCGCAACATGCCGCGCTGCAGCACCAGGTAGGTGCCGCCCGCAGCCAAGATCGCGATAGTGAGTGCGAGGATCATTCTGCCTGCTCCTTCCTTAGCTCGGTGATGGTTTGTGCTTTTCTGCGCTCCCCGCGCGCTGGGCGCTTTGCCGTGGTGTGCGCGAAAGGCTCGCTATCGGGGAAGTCCTCATCATCGTCCTCACGCGCCTGTACCTCCGGCGGCGAGTGCAGTGGGGAATCTTCCTTGGTGAAGGTGAGCTGTTTTCGGCTCATGCCCGGGCGCAGGTAGCTGCCCAGCACATTGATGGCCATGCTCAGCATGCCCATCACCGCCAGGTACACGCCGATGTCGAAGATCATCGAGGTAGTCCAGTGCTCGCCGGCGAAGTGCCCGTGCAGCGCGTAGAGGAAGGAGCCCTTGCTCAAACCGATAAAGCCTGCCAGCAGGGCAAAGAGCACGCCCACTGCGGTGAGCTTGACCGGAGTATTGATCTCCACGATGCGCTGATCGCGCGGGAAGGAAATGTAGGAGATCATCAGCGCGCCACCGAAGATGAGCGCGGCAATGAAGCCACCGCCGGGGCTGTTGTGGCCACGCATGAACACCAGGAAGCTCACCACACCGAGGGTGGGGATGAGGAATCGCAGGAGTTGTTGCGCGGGGATGGCATTAATGCGTGCCTTGCCAAAGGGCGCAGGGTGCGTGCCTTTGGCAAAGGGGTAGCGCGGCATGGAGGTGACCACTGCGGCGATCACCACGGCTGCCATGCCGAGCACGGAAAGCTCGCCCAAAGTATCGAATGCACGGAACTCCACCAGGATGGTGTTCACAATATTGTCGCCGCCGGTGATCTCCGGGCCGTTTTGCAGGTACCAGATGGACAAGTCCGTGCGCTCGCGTCTGCCCAGCAGGAAGAAGACGGCGCCGAAGGTGGACAAGCCCACCAGCCCGGCCATCACTGCGGCAGAAATGCGACGCTTCGCCTTGGTTGGGTGGAAGGTCTCGGGCTGTTGGCGAACCACCAGCATCATGATCACCACGGTCAGTGCCTCCACCAGGAGCTGGGTAAGTGCCACGTCGGGCGCACCCAAGGTGAGCATCTGGAAGGTCACGCCCATACCGGCGATACCCACCAGCACCACAGCCGTCAGACGGGAGGCGGTGCGAAGCAGCAGCACCAGGGACACCACCACGATCAGAAGCGGCACCAGATCGCTCCAGCGATCCATGCCCTCGATGCGGGGAGCCAGCGGCGCGCCGTCGATGCCGCCGTGGACCACGCCCTTGATAGTAACGGTTCCCGCCAGCGCAATGATCATGAGGAACATGACGGCCAGGTGGCGGGTGGGGCTCAGGGAATCGCCCATCTTGCCCACGGCCTTGCCATAGCGAGCCAAGCCGCGAACCACACCATTGAGCAGCTCATTGCCGCTGCGCAGTGCCAGTTTGCGATCATCGAGTGTGGCCCAAATCTGCTTGCGGAACAACACGCCCACAACGCCCAAGACCAGCACCGCTATTGAGATGCCAAGCGGCAAGCTCACGCCGTGCCACAGCGCCAGGTGCGTATGGGGATCGCTAGAAATGACGCTCACGGCGGCGTCGACAGGCTTATCCAGCGCGGAAACGAAGAACACCAGCGGCAAAGAGAGCACGCCAGGAATCGCAGCCGGGAGCCACAGCGACACGGGTGCTTCTTTGGTTTCCGACATGTCGCGGTCACCATCGACGAAGCCATCGCAGACGATGCGGGCGGAATAAGTGAAGGTGAACAGGGCGCCCACACCAGCAGCAATCAGCAGCACAGCGGCAGGGACGGTGCCGATGGGGGCTTCCTCAAAGGCGGCGAGCATGCCTTCCTTAGAAATGAAGCCCATGGTGGGCGGCACCGCAGCCATAGAGGCGGCAGCGATGCACACCGAGCCGAAGGTAAAAGGCAAGTAACGCCAGGAGGAGCCAAGGCGCGAAGCGTCGCGCGTGCCGGTCTGGTGATCCACCACGCCGATGAGCATGAACAAGCTGGACTTGAACATTGCGTGCGCCAGCGTGTGCACCAGCGCTGCGGCCAGCGCTAGGGGAGTGCCCACGCCGATGGTGGCCACGATCCAACCGAGGTGCGAGACGGTGGAATATGCAGTGAGCTTTTTCAGATCCGACTTCTGAATAGCAAACAGTGACGCCATCACAGCGGTGCTGATGCCCACCACGATGAGCAGCCAGTTCCAGGTGGAGTTGTCGTGGAAGATGGTGCTAAAGCGCAGCAGCAGGTAAATACCGGCCTTGACCACCGCGGCGGCGTGCAGGAACGCAGACACCGGGGTGGCGGCGGCCATGGCCTCCGGCAACCAGAAGTGGAAGGGCAACTGAGCGGACTTAGTAAAGGCCGAGATTGCGATGAGCACCGCGATGGTGGTGGTGAGCCCAGGCTTTTGCGCCCACACATCACTGTGCAACATGCCAGTGATATTGGTGGTGCCGGTCTGCGTAGCGGCGATGGCCAAGGACACCAGCATGGTGAGACCACCGACGAAGGTGAGCACCAATGTGCGCTGCGAGCCCAACTCGCCACCACGTCCGCCCGAGCGGGCGATGAGCATGAAAGACGCCAGCGAGACGAGCTCCCATGCGATGAAGAGCACGAAGGCGTCGTCGGCAAGCACCAACATCAAGATGCTGGCGGTAAATGCCGTCATGATCGTGTAGAAGCTGGTGTTGCCTTTGTTTTTGGACAGATACGCGGCCGAATACACAAACACCACAGCGCCCACGAGCAGGGCGAGGAGGGCGAAGAAGACGCTTAGCGCATCCGCTCTCAATGCGAACGTCACGCCCAGGCCAGGGCCGAGCAGATCCGGCACCCACGTCTTTTCGTAGGTCACCGCCTGGCCTTCGTAAATGCCGGGGAGCTTTTGCATCAGCAAGAAGGCGGCGATAATAAAGATGCCCGCGAGGGGCCAGCCTGCGGCGCGGTCGATCAGCTTCACCAGCACAGGGGAAAGCACAATCGCCAACGCAGCAAGCGCTAACACATATATAAGGGTCACAGTAGTTTCACACCCAGTGAGGTCGGGAACTCTTGCCAACCAACACGACGTTGTTAAAAACAACACCGAATCGGAAGGTTTCGGGCACAGCTAACGCCCCCACACTACCAGCCGCGTTTTCCACAGAACACCTGGAAAAGGTCACGATTGCGCCAAGATTTCTCAATGGTCGCCGGTGCGTCTCCGCCCTAAAGCCCCAGCATGGAGCTAGGTTTTTAAGGTTATGAGCCCCAATTCCCAGCCACCGAGCGCAACCAAGCGTGTGATCGCAGGCATGCTTCTCGCCGCCCCGCTAGTGATCGGCGCGGGCGCGATTGCCGCGAGCAATACCCACATTCCCAACACCTGGAACACGACAGGGGAGGACCTCGGTGCGCCCAGCGGCGATGTTGATCTGAGCAATCTTCGCCGGGCGTTGGGGGACGCGAACATGGAGGCGTCCCTACTCAAGGCGGGAACCTCGCAGCTCGTCAGCGGCACCGGGAAGCTCAAAGGAGGCTCCGAGGAACTTTCGAACAAAATGCAAGAAGCTCGCAAGGGCTCACAGGAGCTTGCCGAAGGCATGGTGCAGATTCAAGCCGGCACCGCCCAACTGGGCGAAGGTGCAAGCAAAGTGGCTGAAGGTGTGGACTTCGCGGTAAAACAGATCGTCGGGCTTGAAGCCGCGCGCGGGCAAATCCTCACCGCCATCGAGGATGCGCAGCGCGACGCCGAGCAGAGCCAAGACCCCAAGGCTGCCGAATTGAAGCAGCGCCTTGAGGAATTTCACCGCCAAGTAGAGACGGCTCAAATCGATGCCGGGACGAAAGCGCAGTTGGAGGAACTTCGCAGTGGCTCGCGCGAAGTGGCGAATCAGCTTAATGCACCCGGCTATGGCTATCGCGACGGTATTTATAGTGCCACTAAGGGCTCAAAGGATCTGGCTTCTGGGCTCGGGCAGTTGTCGCAAGGAGTAGAAGAAGCAAAGGGTGGCATCACCCAACTCGACGACGGCGCAAAGCAGATTGACGCGATGGCGCAAGATACCCGCAATAACCTCGCCGCCGCGCGCAAAGCGCTGCCGAGCATCGCCCCGGGCACGCCGGAGGCCATCGATGCCGGTATAACGAAGTCACTCGCGCCCCTGTTGGCGTTTATGGTTGCTGCCGGGGTCATGCTCGCAGCCGGGGCTGCGAAGCGAGACAAGATGCTCAGCATCGTCAGCGTGGCTGGACTTGCGGTGTTGGGCGGGGTGCTCGTTGCAATTTTGGGCGTTGGAACTGGCCCCGTTGAGGTGCTGGCCGCTGGGGTGATCAGTGCCGCAGCGGCTGCGATGGCACTGTTGGGCACCACCCTCTTGGTGCGCCTGCTCGGCGCTCGCATCGGCGGTATATGTGCCGTGCTGGGCCTGGTGCTCCAAACTGCAGTGGTTGGCTGGGTTTGGAACAGTGCGAGTACCCAAGGGATCTCGAAGCCTCAGGAGGTGCTGAGTGCGCTCATGCCGCTGCACTACCCCACGATGGCTTTGAGTGCGGTGGGCAATGGTGTGAGTGGTGCTTCGCTTTGGTTGGCGGCAGGAGTGATGGGATGTGTGTTGTTGTTTGTGACTGGTATTGCGCGTTGGCTGCCCGCGGGAGCTCGGGGCGCGCAGGGAAATGTTAGCGAGGTGCGGGAATAGACCAGCCATAGCCCAGCAAATGTGACTGGAGTGTCTAGTGTGACATCCTGGACTTGTTCAAGGGGCGAAACTTCCGCTAGGTTGGAGTAACGAAATTATAACGACTCATGTGACGCTCCCCGTGTCGCTTCAAAGCGAAGCGGATAGTGTGATTGCCGAAAGAAGGACCCACATGCGCAACCGCGCCATCGCCACCATCGCAGCACTCGCCGCGAGTGCATCGCTGGTGCTTGCACCGCAGGCAAGCGCTGCAGAACCCAACGCCGTGTTCTTTGGTGACTCAGTGCCCGCCAACCCTTCCGTAGTTGATTTCTTTGCAGGCAAAGTGATCCAAAACCCCGCCACCGTCGCACTGTCAGCAGGCATCAACATCAACCAGTTCGGTTGCGGTTCCGATAATCAAATCACCAACGCTTTTGGGCGTGCTTCCGGGTTGCCTACCGCCAACTTCACCTGCGCCGGTGCCAGCCTGGCCTCCGGCGGCCGCCACGTGATTGATCAGATCAACGAAGCTGCGGCCCAGGGCCAGCTCGGCCCACAGACCAAGCAGGTGGCAATCCTCGCCGGAGCCAACGACACCTACGTGTATAACGGCAAGGAGCCCCTGGACGTCATCTTCGGGCGCATCCACAACACCATGCGCGATGCCGTGCTGCGCGCCAAGGAACTGGCACCGAATGCTGACATCAAGATTGTGGATTACCCCACGATCGCACCCGACGGCAACGTTTGCCTCATCCGCTTGGCCCCCGGCCAAACCGCCCCAATCCACCTGCAGGCTATGGGCGATTATGAGCGTGGAATGTCCGACACCTTCCGCAACGTCGCCCGTGAAACCGGCGTGAAGTTCGTGGACTCCAAGGCCCCCACCGCTGGCCATGGCATGTGCGATGTTGATCCCTGGTATGCCGGCCTGATCGACTTCGGTGCCGGTCCTCACCAGCTTCCGATCCACGCCACCGACGCTGGCCTGAACGCAGTCGGTGAGTTCGCAGGCCGTGCCTAACGCCTCTCTGCTGAAATAAAAAGCGCACCTTCGGGTGCGCTTTTTGCGTTAAGTGTGGGCGGGGTGGGATATGGCGTGGCGCGGAATAAATGACTGCCGGGTCTGAAGGAAGTTGAGGCTCTAAACATACAGCAGCGCTGCAATCTTGAATACAAGCCTGAACCACTGAAAATGAAAAACCGCAGATCAGAAAGCATCTAACTTATCTGACCTGCGGCTATTGGTCGGGATAACAGGATTTGAACCTGCGACCTCTTCGTCCCGAACGAAGCGCGCTACCAAGCTGCGCCATATCCCGCCATAACACCTGCGTGCTACCCAGAACAGCATAGTGAGCTGTTGGGCGAACTCCAAAACGGCAGGTCGCGCTCAACTGCTGTTAGGGCACATTTGTGCCCGAAGAAACACTCAATCCTTTGCTACCAAGCGCAGCAGGGTTGCAGAAGGCTTGCAGAATAGGCGCACGGGAGCGTACTTAGATTGGCCAAGGCCGTTACTCACGTGCATCCACATCTCGCCAAAGCGATGCAGCCCTTTGCAGCGCTCGGGATCGATGCCGCAATTGGTCACCAGTGCCTTGCCGCCGGGCAGGCACACCTGGCCGCCGTGGGTGTGCCCAGAAAGCGACAGCATGTAACCGTCTGATTTAAATCGTTCCAGCACTCGCGGTTCGGGGGAGTGCAGCAGGGCGAGGCTGAGATCAGCCTCGGGGTGTGGCTGGCCTGCGATTGCTTCGTAATCGTCGAGGTGGTGGTGTGGATCATCCACTCCGGCGGCGGCGATTTTCAGGCCGGAGGCTTTGAACTCGTGGCGGGCCTGATTGGCGTCCATCCAGCCGTGCTCCAGAAACGCGGCGCGCATCCCCTCCCAGGGCAGCGGCACCTTGCTGACCTTCCGCTTTTTGCCCGTCAAATATTTCAGTGGGTTCACTGGCCGCGGTGCGAAATAGTCATTGGTGCCAAATACGAAGAGGCCGGGGAAACGCAGGAGTGGTTCCAGTGCGCGCAGCACCCCCGGCACTCCTTTGAGGTCGCTCAAATTATCGCCAGTATTTACCACCAGATCTGGTTGCAGCGTGGCCAGCGAACGCACCCACTGCTGCTTTTTGTGCTGCGAGGGCACCATGTGCAGATCGGAGATGTGCAGGATGGTGAAGGCATCGCGCCCCTCAAGTGCGCCGGGTTCCAAAATGGGCACGTCTACCGTGTGGAGGCGAAATTGGGAACATTCGCGCATCGCCCACCCGAGCGTCGCTGCTGCTGTTCCTGCGAGCGTGAGGAAGCTGCCTGCCGTTGCCTTAAGAATCGAAACCACACCCCCACACTACCGGTACGCTGGGGGCATGAGTGAACTGAAAGCAACCATCCGCAATGACCTCACCACCGCCATGAAGGCGCGTGACAAGCTCACCACTTCGGCTTTGCGCATGCTCCTTTCGTCCATCCAGGCCGAGGAAACTTCCGGGGCGCGCCATGAGCTTGACGACGCCACCGTGCTCAAAGTCATCGCTCGTGAGATTAAGAAGCGCCGTGAATCCGCCGAGGTCTACGCAGACAACGGCAGGCAAGAGCTCGCCGATACTGAACTGGCGGAGGCTAAGGTATTTGAGCAATATCAGCCCACGCAGCTCGACGATGCCGAGTTGGAAACCCTAGCGCGGGAATCTGTGAAGGAAGCCGCTGGTGATGGAGAGGTTTCCATGAAACTCATGGGGCAGGCAATGAAGGTTGCGAGCGCCAAGGCTGATGGCCGAGCTGACGGCAAGCGCCTCAGCGCCGCGGTGCGGGCTGCGCTGCAAAGCTAAATCGGGCGCGACCAGGATTGGGGGAGGATGGCGCTGGTGGCGTCGAAAAGCTCCCTCGAACCTTCTACTGTCCTAGCAGGCGCCTGAGTGAATCGGCCAGGCTATCGGCTGGCTGGCTGGGGATCTGCGGCACTGGCGGAATGGATGGGGTGACGGTGCGCGCAGGAGCGGGACGAGGCGCTGGGCTGCCGTCTGAGACGTACAGGGTGATCGTGGCGCCCTTTTTCAGCGGTGTTGGCACACTGCTGCGAACTACTTGATCTTTGGGTGCCCCGTTGCCGGAAACGTATTGGCGCAGTACCTTGTATCCCCTCTTGGTCAGTTCCTTCTCGGCAACGCCAAAGTCGCGCCCGATGTATTGATCTCCGAGGGAAGCGGCGGTGCCACGGCGGTACTCGTTTTTTGCTGGGGGCAGAGTGCCCTCTTCGGCGGTGTCGCTGCTGGTTGCGGCGGAGAACCATGTGAGCGCTGGCTCATCGCCACCGTAGAGGCTCCCCGAAGCGCACTGCTGCACCGGCGAAGTACACAGCGGTGCCACGGATGTGCCGTCGTTATAAATGTAGGTCACTGCAGCGAACCTGCTATTGAATCCCATGAAAGCTGCGGATTGGTGGGATTCCGTGGTGCCGGTCTTCGCGGCCAAGGGAGTGTTCCAGTTGAACGCCTGGGCGGCGTCCGAGCCGGTTCCCTTGGTGACGTCTTTGCTCAATGCCTGGCCGAGGGCGTGGGCTGCATCAGGATCCATGGCATCTTCGCAGTCGGGGCGATCCAGGAACACTTCGTTGCCTTTGGCATCGGTCACGCTATTGACTGGAGTGGGTTCGCACCAGCGCCCGTCCGAGGCGATGGAGGCAGCCACGTTGGACATTTCCAGAGCATTAATCGCCGTGGGGCCAAGAGTGTAAGAGCCCAGATTATGGTCTTTGAAATAGTCCGCAATCGACGCTTCTCCGTCGAAAGTGCCCGCTTCTTTGTAGCTTCGCAGGCCGAGTTTGACGGATAAATCCACCACATTGTCCACGCCCACATCGCTGATGAGCTTCACAAACGGTGTGTTTGGTGAGTACGCGAGGGCGTCTTGCAGCGACATGGTAGATGCGTAGGAGCCGGAGTTTTCCACACAATACGTACCCGCGGGGCAGTTATCTGCGCCGCCCTCGCCCAGCCCCTTGGCCTCGTAGCGAGTAGGGACATCGAGCATGGTGTCCAAGCCGTAGCCCTGCTCCAGCGCGGCACCGGCGGTGAACACCTTGAATACTGAACCTGCACCGGAGCCCACCAATGAGGCTGTCTGCGGCAACACGGTCTGCCCCGCTTCGAGGTCAAGTCCATAATCTCGGGAGGAGGCCATCGCCAGGATCTTGCGGCTATCGCGGCCTGGTTCAACCACGTTCATCACGTCTGCCACGCCGGGCGTAGAGGAAGGCACCTGCTGCACAAGGGCATCGTGCGCGGCGGCTTGCACCGCAGGGTCAAGGGTGGTGCGGATGGTGTAGGAACCGGCTGTGAGTGTATCGGTGCTCAGGCCCTTTTCATCCAGATACTTCATGACGTAGTCGCAGAAGAATCCCGAATCTCCCGCCGCGATACATCCGTTGGGAAGCCCGCCCGGTTGTTCTTGCACCCCAAGGGGCTCGGCTTTGAAATTATTGGCTGCCTCGGCATCGATGGCGCCGCTATCCGCCATGGCATCCAACACCTCATTGCGGCGATTCGTGACCGCCTCTGGGTTGGTATAGGGATCGAAATAAGAGGAGGACTGCACGATACCGGCGAGCATCGCCGCTTCTGGCACATTCAATTCTGCCGCTGGCTTAGCAAAGTACGTTTGCGCCGCAGCTTCCACCCCATAGGCCCCATTGCCGAAGGGCACCAAGTTGAGGTAGCGGGTGAGAATTTCGTCCTTGCTGAGCTTCGCGTCGATGCTGGAAGCCATGCGCATTTCGCGCAGCTTGCGGGGAATCGAGGTTTCGGTAGCTGCCGCTTGCTCATCGGCATTATCGGAAGCTACCAGGAGCAGATAATTCTTAACGTACTGCTGGTCTAGGGTAGAGGCACCTTGCTCAACGCCGCCTGCAAAAAGGTTGGTTGCCATGGCGCGAAGGTTGCCTTTGAGGTCTACACCGTTGTGTTCGTAGAAGCGCCTGTCCTCGATGCTGACGATGGCGGCTTTCATGGATTGGGCGATCGCTTCGGAAGGAACCGAGTAGCGCCGCTGCTTATATATCCATGCCATTGGCTGATCGTTGGCATCCAAAATGGTGCTCACGCCGGGGGTGGTGCCGAAGGTGAGATCGTCGATGTTGGACTGCATTGTCTCGTCCGTGCGTTCCACGGCTACCGCCCCGATGGCAGCTACCGGCGTCAGCACCAACGCTGTGATGGTGCCGGCGGCGATGGCGCCACCGAACATTTTGAACAGAGATTTCCCTAGAGACACGGTTTTACCCTACTCAGTTCCTGCGGATGGTAAAAGCATCATTCTCAATCTGGCTACCGGGCTGAGTGTCCATCGGGTTTCTCTTGAGCGCTTCGAAGTGTGTCCTTGGTCGGGGGTACCCCTTTCGTGTGACGTATTCGCTTGATGGGTTGTTAGGTGAATAGAATTACAGATGTACGTTTTCGGTGCTTCAAACAGCGTCGATCGGGTCCCAATGTGTGGCAGGAGGCGTTCAACGTGACCACCTCGTTGATGAAAGAAACCAGGCGCGATCCTTTTGCGGTGGAATCCCGCGAATTGGATGTGACGAGTCCTCGCGGCGAGTGGGTGATGCAAGCAACGTGCCGCAATGTGGACCCTGACCTCCTCTTTGTCCGCGGTGCCGAACAGCGACAGGCCGCCACGATTTGCGATGGTTGCCCCGTTTTGATGCAGTGTCGCGCAGACGCGCTGGATAATCGCGTGGAGTTCGGCGTATGGGGCGGACTCACCGAACGCCAGCGCCGCGCAATTCTTCGCAAGAACCCTAACGTTGATAATTGGGCGGAGTTCTTCGCCCGCGGTGGCGCGCCGGTTGGGCTCTAAACCCCAAGCTTTTCGACGACCCACGTCCATCATCTCAGCGCACCCATTAGTATGTGCCCTATGACTCAATGGGAATACGCAACCGTACCGCTGATTACGCACGCCACCAAGCAGATTTTGGACACCTGGGGCGAAGATGGCTGGGAGCTCGTGACCGTAGTGCCCGGCCCCAACCCTGAAAACGTGGTGGCTTATCTCAAGCGCCCGGTGCAGGCATGAGCAGCGTCTCAGATCGCCTGCTAGAGCTGGGTATTCGCTTGCCGGAGGTGGCTGCACCGGTGGCCGGTTATGTGCCAGCAATCCAGGTTGGCAACCAGGTGTGGACCTCCGGGCAGCTCCCATTCGTTGAAGGCTCCCTGCCCGCCATGGGCAAAGTGGGTGCTGATGTTTCTCCAGAAGATGCCAAAGACTATGCGCGCTTGGCGGCGCTCAACGCGCTTGCAGCCATCGACGCACTCGTAGGCATCGACCGCGTTGAGCGTGTGCTCAAGATCGTGGGGTTCGTTGCATCCGCAGACGAGTTCGGTGGCCAACCCGGAGTGGTCAATGGTGCCAGTGAGCTGATGGGTGAAATCTTCGGCTCTGCCGGAGCTCATGCCCGCAGTGCGGTGGGCGTTGCCGAATTACCGCTCAACGCCCCGGTAGAAATTGAGGTTGTCGTGGAGCTGACCGCCCCTTAACGGGGTAGGTTCGGTGCCCGGACATGTCTGATTGGGTGCGTGTTCGGCGGAAGTGTTTCCGAATGCACACCGAAGGTGAGTGCTGGGACACTTCCCCGCAAAGAACTAGTCGGAGATAACAAAAGTGTCCTAAGCTAGTGCGTATGGAGCATCCCGCTTACAGTCAGCGAAGGCCGGTGACCCCCTCAACCTCGGTGGTTCTTTGCCCGAATCCGGGGTACGCGTCACTGGAAGGCACGAACTCTTGGGTGATTCGCGGCGAGGAAGACCCTCGCGCAATCGTGATTGATCCCGGTCCTGCGGACGAAGGTCACCTCAACGTGCTGCACCGCAACGCAGATGAAGTAGCACTGGTTTTGGTCACCCACCGCCACCACGATCACGCCGATGGCACCGAGCGCTTCCGGCAACTCACCGGCGCACCCGTGCGAGCTTTTGATCCGGCCTATTGCATCGGAGGCGAAGCGCTCAAGGATGGCGAGATCATCGCCGTCGATGGCGTCACCCCTCAGATTGAAGTGGTAGCTACCCCCGGCCACACCGCCGATTCTGTATCTTTCTTCATCTGGTCCGGCAAGCCTCACGAGTCCACCTTGGAAGCCATTGCCACCGGCGATACCATTGCTGGCCGTCACACCACGATGATCTCCGAAACCGACGGTGATTTGGGCGAGTATCTCAAAACGCTGGACGTGCTGGAAACACGAGGCAAGGACGTCCACCTCCTGCCGGGCCACGGCCCCGACGGAGACAATGTTGCCGCTTATGCCCGCAAATACATTGATCGCCGTCATCAGCGTCTGGACCAGATCCGCGATGCAAAAGAGAAGCTCGGTGAGGACGTCAGCTTGAAGGAGCTTATCGACGCCATCTATGACGACGTCGATCCGGTTCTGCGCGGAGCGGCGGAGCAGTCCACGCGAGTGGCGTTGCGCTACCTCGATTCGCAGGAGTAAGCGAACACAACTAAAACAGCGATGCTCCCGGTGGAAGCCGGGGGCATCGCTGGTTCGTCGAAAAGCTCAGCGGGCCCGCTTTGCCAGGTGCTCGGTGTCAATGATGAGCACGGACTTACCTTCGAGGCGGATCCAATTGCGGTGCGCGAAGGTGGCGAGCGCCTTGTTCACGGTCTCGCGGGAAGCACCCACCAACTGGGCGATTTCTTCCTGGGTGAGGTCGTGATTGACGCGGAGCGCTCCGCCTTCCTGGGTGCCGAAGCGGTTGGCGAGCTGTAGCAAGGCCTTGGCAACGCGGCCGGGAACGTCGGTGAAGATGAGGTCGCCAAGCGATGCGTTGGTGCGGCGCAGGCGACGAGCCAACATGCGCAGGAGCTGCTCTGAAATCTCCGGATAATCGGAGATCCACTTGTGCAACATGGCGGAGGTCATGGTGGCTGCGTGCACCTCAGTCACGCACACGGCTGAGGAGGTGCGTGGGCCTGGGTCGAAGATGGAAAGCTCGCCGAACATGTCGGACGGACCCATCACCGTCAGGAGGTTTTCGCGACCATCGAGTGCGTGGCGCGCGAGCTTCACCTTGCCGGAGGTGATGATGTAGAGGCGGTCGCCCGGTTCACCTTCCTCAAAAATGGTGGCGCCGCGGGGGAAGCGGACCGTTTCCAGTTCTTTGATCAGGTTCTCAACGGCCACAGGGGCAACGCCCTGAAAAATACCGGCGCGGGAGAGAGTCTCTTGTACACCTTCCACGTAAGTTCTCCTAAGTTTCAAGGTGCTGGGCTGCAAGACAATTGCAACGCAACACCGGAGTGTCGTGTCCAGCGGGCCCGGCCGGGTGGGGCTGTGGCGCGCTGATCGCTCATTTCTTTGTCCTCAGTAACCCTACTATGTGGTGCGTCACGTCCGCACCTCCCTGTTTGAAATCGTCACATTTCCACGCGGCGATTGTGGGGAGTGGGGGTAGGTCGGCTTTGGGGGCTTGCCCCAGGTTCTCCCTACCCCATCACGCTATCGTGTGGGAATTTCTTGGGTTTTGCGCCCCTTCGTGCCCGTTTATGTGTATTTTTGTGGACTTTTTAGAGTGTGGTGCGGAGCACCCCCATAGGTGGGCAATATTCCGTGGCCCCACCAAGGTCTGGAGGTAACGGGTGCCATAACACTTCGGGAACTATTGTGGTTGGCATGCCAACAACACGCCCCCGCAGCACGAATTCGCAACTTGCCCGCACCCGACGTGCCCGCAAGTTCAACCGACTGCTCACCGAGGCGTATCCCGATGCTCATTGCGAGCTCAACTTCAACAATCCGCTTGAACTTACCGTCGCCACGATCCTATCGGCGCAATGCACAGACGCCCGCGTTAATACCGTGACACCCGCGATCTTCGCCCGCTACCCCGAGGCGCATGATTACGCCAGTGCCAACGAAGCCGAACTACAAGAGCTCATCCATTCCACCGGCTTCTATAAAGCCAAGGCGCGCAACATCATCGCCATGGCACAACAACTCGTTAGCGAACACCACGGGGAAGTGCCGGAAGATTTCGACGCGCTGATTTCCCTTCCGGGTGTGGGACGCAAAACCGCACACTGCGTGCGCGGTAATGCCTTCGGTTACCCCGGTCTCACCGTAGACACGCACTTTGGCAGACTGGTTCGCCGCTGGGAGCTCACAAACTCAGAAGACCCGGTGAAGGTAGAACACGAAATCGCGGCCATGCTGCCCAAAGAAGAATGGACGATGTTCTCGCACCGCCTGGTATTTCATGGCAGGCGCGTATGTCACGCACGCAAACCGGCGTGTGGGGCTTGCCTGCTCAAGAACCACTGCCCGAGCTTCGGCATTGGGCCAAGCGACGCGCTCGCGGCCGAATTGCTCAAAGGACCAAACACCGAGCACTTACTTGAACTTGCCGGGCTGAACACAGCAGAGGAAGCATAAAACGAACATGAGCATGCGAAACACCCTGATTGCCTCCATTACCGCATTTGTGGTGATCCTTGGCCTGCTGATCCTTCTCATTGCTCGTCCAGCGAGTGAGGATCACAGCAACACCAATGCGACTGCGGAGCAGGCACAGACGGAGGACGTCGAAAAGCGCCCCGATTGCCCGGATGTCACCTTTGATGTGGAGTTGGACTGCCTCGGCGGCCAAAAAATTCCCGCGAAACAGCAGCTCACCGTGGTCAATGTGTGGGCCTGGTGGTGTGGCCCCTGCCGTGAGGAGCTGCCCGTGGTAGAGGAATTTGCTAAGGCTCATCCCGAATATCACGTGGTTGGTGTCCATGCCGATCAGAACTCAGCCAACGGCGCGTCGATGCTCAACGAGCTCGGTGTTGATCTGCCCAGCTTCGCCGATACCGAGGGGAAGTTCGGCGCTTGGTACGCACTGCCCAACGTTGTGCCCACCACGGTGCTGCTTGACGAAAAGGGCAACATGATCGGGCAAAAAACACAGGTGTTCCACAGTGCCGAAGAAATGGATGCGGCGATCACCGCGCTGAAGAAAGTGGCCAGTCAGCAATGACGCCAGACGCCACGCCACTGGGTCGCGACCTCAAACCGGATTCCCCAGGCGAGAACACAGAACTGCTGCCCGAACGCGCCCCGCTTTGGATGCGCCAGCTCGTCGGAGATGTGCGCGCCGGCGCCATGAACGAACCCCTGCGCAGGGCCCTCACTCCCGACACCGGAATCGACCGGACCCGCCAAGCCTCTGTGCTCATGCTCTTCGCTGGCGCAGAGACCTCGGCAGAACTGCCCAACGATGCCGCGGTGTTGCTCACGCACCGCTCGCCGCGTTTGCGGTCCCACTCGGGGCAAATGGCATTCCCCGGCGGGCGCAGAGACCCCACGGACCGCAACGCAGTGGACTGCGCCCTGCGTGAAGCATGGGAGGAAACCGGCCTGGATAGGCACAACGTCACCCCCTTAGCTCAATTGCCAGAAGTGCACATCCGCGCCACCGGCTATCCGGTTCACCCGATCCTCGGCCACTGGCATACCCCCTCGCCGGTGGGCGTGGTTGACCCCGGTGAAGCAGACGCAGTTGCCAGCGTGCCACTAGCGGAATTGCTGGCACCGGAAAACCGCCTGACGGTGGCACGCAGCGGTTGGTCAGGCCCTGCGTTTCGCCTCAACGGCTACATCATTTGGGGTTTTACCGGTGGCTTGCTGGATGCAATCATTCGACAAGCGGGATGGGAACGCGAATGGGAACGCCACAGGCACTACGATCTTGTGGATACTTTGGCCGCTTCGAGAAACAACGAAGCCATCCGTGAGCCATTACCGGAAAGGAAGCCGCGCACGTGAGCCTTGGGCTACTGGTTGATCTCACAATTGTGCTCATCTTGCTGATCGCCTTTTTTGCAGGGTGGCGCCAGGGGGCCGTCTCTGCGGTGCTTTCCACCGTCGGCGTTGTCGCTGGCCTTATCTGCGGGGCAGCACTCGCGCCGCTCATGATGCAAATCAGCGAGTCCCAAGCTCTGCGATTCATCCTCGCGCTCGGAGTGCTGGTGCTGCTCGTAGGCGCGGGCAACATGGCGGGTGCGGCAATTGGGGCGGCGCTGCGCGATGGTCTGCTTTGGAAACGTGTGCGCTGGTTGGATTCGCTCATCGGCGCCTGCTTCCAAACGCTTGCCGTGCTGCTGGTGTTGTGGCTGGTGTCCATCCCGGTGGCCTCCGGCCTGCGTGGTCAACTGCCCAAGGGCATCCAGGAATCGAAGATCCTCGGCAACGTGGATGCCATGGCACCAGCTCCGGTGAAGGCTCTGCCCAGCAAGATTTCCGCCATGCTCAACGAGTCCGGCCTGCCGCCTTTGGTGTCGCCTTTCACCCACGGCACGCAGCCGAGCGTGGAGGCGCCGAATATCCAGGTCAAAGATGAAGCATTGATGCAGCGTCTGCGACCCTCGGTGATCCATGTGCTAGGCGAATCTCAATCCTGTGCCCGTCGGCTCATGGGCTCCGGTTTCGCGGTTGATGATCAACACGTGATTACTAATGCGCACGTTGTGGCTGGCACGCAGACTGTGAGCTTGGATACCGTGCTTGGGCTCAAAGAAGCGCAGGTGGTCTACTACAACCCTGAGCTAGACATTGCCGTGTTGTCCACCCAATCGCTTGATGTTCCCCCTCTGCAGTGGGCACCACAGCCAGCCCATACCGGCGACGACGCGATTGTTCTGGGCTTCCCCCAATCGGGTCCCTACACTGCTTCACCTGCGCGTATCAATGACAGGATCACCATTTCCGGGCCTAACATCTACGCAGATGGGCGGGTTGAGCGCGAGGCCTACACCGTTCGCGGCAATATCCGCCAGGGTAACTCTGGTGGTCCGCTTGTCAACGCCAACGGCGATGTCCTCGGCGTTGTCTTCGGGGCTTCCGTTGATTCATCGGATATCGGCTACGCCCTGACCGCCCAGCAGGTGCAAGACGCCATTGGTGATGTACGCCAGTTGAACGAGCCCGTTGATACCCGGGAATGTGTGGCTCACTAGCGGCGCACGGGGGCGTGGGCCACTAGCCGATTGCTTTTGCGAAGCGCGCGACGCTGTGCGCAAACGCCACTGGCTGCTCGATGTGCGGGCGCTGGCGAGTGCCGGGGATACGCTCCGTGGAAAAGGGGCCTTGGCAGCGGGCAGCGCCACGTTGGACCATGCTGCGTGACGTGGCTGAAGCGTCAGCAAAGATATGCGCAGGAGCTGTGACTTTTTCCTTTGCCCAGCGCACCGGCGGCACATTCACCACGTACCGAGACGTCTTCGCTACAGGCGTAAAAGTGGATTGGATGGACATCGCGGCGAAGCGAAGTTGGAGTTCGTCTTGAAACGCTTGAGACTGCTGGAACTCCAGGGAGGTGTTATTGCGCAGGTCCCTGGCGATCATGCGTTCGCGCCACGCCCATGCCTGCTTCGATAGCAGCCTGGGAAGTCGAAAGGCGGTCGTCATCGCCACGAGATTGCTGAAGTTCCACGGGCTTGTCAGAATAGCGCGGCGCATATCGAGTGGGTGGAGCGCCCCCGAACTCATCACGCTGAGTACTCGATCCTGATGGTGGGCGGCGACGAGCCACGCAATGGAGGCGCCTGCGCCGATGCCGAGCAGATGTGCGCGCTGGTGCCCCAGGGTGCTGATGCAGCCGACCACGTCGCCGACGGCCTCGCGGTGGTTGTAGCCCTGCGGGGGTTTATCGGACATGCCGTAGCCGCGCAGATCGATGGCGGCAACGTGGAATCCCAATCGTGCCAAGGGAGCAATGGCGTGCCGGAAATCAAACCAGCCGCCAAAAGAATCATGCAGCAGCACGATGAGGGGATGGTGGGATTCGCCGGCGGTGACGGCGTGTAAACGCACGCCGCGGGTGTGCAGCATTTGGTGCTGAAAGTCTCCCTCGAATGCCACGACATTCGGGGAAAGCTGCCTGCGGCGACGCTTCGCTGGGCTGGGCAGTTGTTGAATCTGCGGATCAGAACTCAAGGTTGTTACCTTCAAAAGATCGAACACCCCGCCTATCCCACAAGCGTGGGACAGCGGGGCGTGAAATCTACATGCGGTGTTAGCTGTACATGCCGCGGGTTTTGGAGTCTTGCTTTTCGCTTGCTTTGCCCGGCACCAGGGTCTTGAGTTCTCCAACAGACTCGATGGTCTTCTTCGGTGCACCAATCTTCTTTACCTTGCGGTAGCCAAACAGCGCCAACAAGCCAGCGAGAGCCACCATGATGATGAAAACGATGAGGAACGCCGCCCAGCGGTCCAGCCACTGGGAAAGCAGTTCGGCTAGGAAGAAGAAAAAGAAGAAGGAGCTGTACAGGGCAAGCGTGCCAGCAACACCGAAGAGGCCACCGCCGATGGCGCCCTTCTTCGCCTCTGCTGCCAGCTCAGTCTTGGCGAGCTCGACTTCAGAGCGGAACAGCGAGGACATCTGGGCAGTTGCCTGCGAAACCAGACCGCCGATGGAATCCTTGCTCACCGAATCGACGTCGCTGAGCGGAATCGAATGTACTTGCGCCTCGAAAGTCTCGGCACCCTCGGTGTAAAAGCCACTGTCCTTGCTCACGGGAATGTCCCTTCACGATCAATTAGAGAAAATACTACGTAGTTACTCAATATGGTGCCACGAATTGCCCGCTAACGCGAAGTTGGCACACATTCTTAGAATATTCTTCATGGCTCTGCTTGAACACCTTGCTCAAAACCCCACCGTGCAGCCTGCCCTGGAACGCGCCACCAACGCCATTGAAGCGGTGCATCGCAGGCCAGTGAACCTGCGCAAAGTGGCCATCACGAGCTCCGAGTCTGCAGTTCGTGGAGCTAAGTCAGCCTCGATGCTCACCGGCGAGGATCAATCAATCTGCCTGAAGGCTTACAGCGTTTTAGCTCCTGAAAGCGTGGATACTACTGCCAGAACGCTTCGGCGAGCACCGCTTCAGGTGCTCGCACGCATCGATGTGCTCGCGGGTGGCAGTGGACGCCCGGCGGAAGGAAAATCTGAGGCAGCGCAGTCACTTGCTGCAGTGCTAAGTAAACAGCCGCATCCGGGCGTGATTCCGGCGGTGGCGATGGCCGCCATTGCTGGACAGGAGATGTTCGGACAACGATCATTGCTGCTTGGCCTGGTGGCCGCCCGTGCCGCTGCGATTGCGTTCGGCTTTGATCCCCGAGGCTTGTGCGTCCCGGAGCCCTACTACTACAGGCGCCAGAAGCAATGCGCCGCACTAGTGCGCGACGCCCTGGACAGCACCGATGCCATGGCGAATTGGATCGCGTTTACCTGCGAAGCCTTCGAAGGAGGTGCGAAGGAAGCCGAAGGCATCGCGGCTGTGGCGGCGCAAACGGGTTAGGGTTCTTCGCGGGGGCGTCGAAAAGCCCACCAAAGGCCAGCGATACCGGCCACAGCGGCGGCGACTCCCGTAGCGGTGGTCACGTCCTTCTTCGTGGGTGGGCGAAACAGCGGGACAGGATTGTTGAAGGTGCGCACCTCCCAGCCATGCTCAAGCGCGTGCTTTTTCATGGCTCGATCCGGGTTGACGGCCACGGGATGGCCAACCGCATCGAGCATCGGCACATCATTGAAGGAATCTGAGTAGGCAAAGGACTCCTTGAGCTCGTAATTGCGCTCACGCGCCCTACGCGCCAGCGCCTTCGCCTTCGCGCCACCCTTGCAATAAAACAGCAGCTCACCGGTAAATTTTCCGTCCTGCACCTCCAGCTCGCTGGCGATGACGTGTTCAATGCCGAGTTCTCGTGCGATGGGCTCCACCAGAATTCTTGCCGAAGCAGAAATGATCACCACCTCATGCCCGGCCGCCTGGTGCTCCTCGATGAGCTGCCTGGCCTCCGCGTAAATCGTGGGGCGGATGATGCTGTGCATGGTGTCTGCGGCGATGTCGCGAATTTGCTGCTCATCCCAGCCGGTAGCCATGTGGGTGAGCTGATCTCGGGTGGCATCGAGCTGCTGGGAGGTGTGGCCGCTGAACATGTAGGTGGCTTTGGCCATGCTCATTTGGAGGGCGTCCGCGGGGCTGATGAGTCCCGATTGGAGGAATTCCTTGCCATACGCCAGGGCGGAGGAGGTGGCGATGATGGTCTTGTCAAGATCGAAAAACGCCGCGATGCACGCCGGGTGCTGGCCGGTGTGCTGCGGGTTCTTGGTGCTCATAATGGCTCTAAGCATACGGGGTGGCGCGGTGCTTGTGCAGGGGGAAGGTGCGGGGCAGTTTGCCGTAGCAGTGCGCCATGCCAGCCTTTGGTGTGACGCAAGTGAAACCTGGGGTGAGTTTTCCACAGAGTTGGCGTGGTTCGCGCCGCGCGCCGGAGGCTATCCACAGGGCTGCAGATGTGCGTTCGACGGGAAGGTGGGGCAATTTCATACTCGTGGCATGAAGCAACAAGCAGTGCTCATCGCCATCACCGACCCCACCCTGCACTCCGAAGCAAGCCATGTGGCAGCAGCAAGCGGCCGGGAAGTCATCAGCACCGCCGATCCGCGAGAGATCACCCGCATTGCACCCAAAGCTGCCGCAGTGCTTGTCGACGCCACCACGGCGCACCATGTAGCTAAACTGCCCACCCACCGCGCGGTGTTATTGAGTGCCGAACCAGGGCCGGTGGATTGGCAGCTTGCCATGGAAATTCACGCCGAGGCTGCCATGCTCCTGCCTGCTCAGGCCCCCGAGCTGTTGGAACTGATCGGGCGCGAAGATGAGCCTCCGCCAGGTGAACACACTGCCATCATGGTCTGCGGCGCAGCAGGCGGCGCTGGTAGCACCACGCTGGCGGCTGGCCTTGCGCACGAAATCGCGGGAGCGGTGCTCATTGATGCCGATCCTTACTCAGGCGGTTGCGATCTTGCCCTCGGCATCGAAGATCAGCCAGGACTTCGGTGGAATGACCTCGGTGGCGACGTTGCGGGAGTCTCCGGTGAAGAACTCGCGCGGGCGCTTCCTCACAGCCTCAATGGGGTTCCCGTGCTGACGGCAGCGCGGGGAGGTGAACGCTGCTTGCACGCCGAGAAATTGCAAGCAGCCACCCGCGCCCTGCTCGGATCCATGGACGTGGTGATTGATGCCCGACTGGGCAGCGAACTTGCCCATGCCGCCCTTGAAGTAGTCGATGTGGCGGTGGTGGTCATTCCCGCAGAAGTGCGCGCAGCGGCGGCAGCGGCGGAATTGCAGCGGCAGTTGCAGCAGCGGCACGTGCTGAGCGTGGGCGTCTTACGGCATCGGACGTGGTCCGGGCTGGATTGTGAGGAGGCAGAGAACATCAGCGGGGTCCGCATTGTCGCTGAGCTACCCAACATGTCGCGACTGAGCAAGATGATGGAACTTGAGGGCCTCATTGCGGTGCCCAAGACGCTGCGGCGCACCGCAATGAATCTGCTGCAAGCAATCGAGGCAGCATGATGCAGCGAGACGCACTCATCGAAGCAGTCCAGCGCAAGCTTGCCCAAACACCAGACACGAATGAGACGCAGCGTGCGCAGATGGTTCGCGAAGTCTCCGGTGGCGTCATGAGCGACGTGGAGGTAATCAACATTTTGCGCCAATTGCGCCACGAATCCCAGGGGGTGGGCAGGCTCGAGTCTGTCCTTGCGATTGAAGGCGTGACCGATGTGCTGGTCAATGGCGTTCACGGAGTGTGGTTTGACCGGGGGCGGGGTTTGGAACGGGCTGCTGTGACCTTCGGTTCTGACGCCGAAGTGCGCAAACTCGCCACCCGCTTGCTCGTTGCGTCGGGGCGCAGGCTTGACGACGCCCAATGCTTTGCCGACGGACGCCTCCAACGCCAAGACGGCACCGCACTCAGAGTGCACGCAATGTTGAGCCCGCCCAGTGAATCCGGCACCTGCATTTCACTTCGCGTGTTACGCCAGGCAACCACCAGCATCGATCAGTTGCAGCGCAGCGGCACCTTTGATACCTCCGTGGCGGACTGCCTTCGCAACCTCGTGGCGGCAAGAAAATCGGTGCTCATCATCGGAGGAACCGGCAGTGGGAAAACCACGCTGCTGAGTGCGCTGCTCAGCCAAGTGCACGAGCATGAGCGCATCATCTGCATCGAAGACACAGCAGAACTCAAACCCAATCACCCCCACGCCATCTCGCTGCTCAGCAGAACCGAAAATGTGGAGGGCAAAGGGGCGATCAGCATGGCTGATTTGCTTCGGCAATCCTTGCGCATGCGGCCGGACCGAATTGTGCTAGGAGAAATCCGAGGTGCCGAAGTGGTGGACCTCTTGGCCGCATTGAATACCGGCCACGAAGGATGCGCTGGCACCTTGCATGCCAACACCGTTGTTGAGGCGGTGGCGCGCGTTGAAGCACTAGCGGCGCTCGGTGGTTTGCAGCAACACGCGCTGCATTCCCAGCTTGCCGCTGCGGCACCTGTGCTGTTGGCGATGAAGCGAAGCAGCAGCGGAAGAACACTCCATCAAATAGGTGTGTTGCGGGGCAACCCCGTGGAGGTGGAGTTGCTGTGGGATGCCCGAAGCAACGGGCAATGTGACGTGGATTGGGGGCAGCAATGAGGCAAAGTTTCATCGGCGAGCTAGCACCGCTAATCGTGATCGTGTTGGCTTCGGCATGGGTTCCTCCGGCACCTGTAAGGCGAATACAGCGCAGGAAGTCCAGCTCCACATCAGCCCGCTTCGTCCTAGTTGGTGCAGTGCTGCTGGTCGCGCCGCTGCTCGCCCGCTATGTGTTGTTGTTCGCTAGCGCGCTCGTGTTGCTCGCAGCCGGGTGGAAAGTATTCCGAGACATGCAGAAGGAGCGCAGGCAGCAGCAACAGCGCCAAACGTTATCGAAAATGCTGGGCATGTGCGTCAGCGAACTTCGCTGCGGAGCCAGCCTTGGAGATTGCCTCGAACATGCTGCGCAACAACATCAATACGAACCAGCCGCCACAGCATTCGCGGCAGCGGCTCGTAGCCTGCACACCGGCGGTGGCGCCAGTGCTCAATTAGAGCACTACTGCGAACAGATGCCGGACCTTCGCACCGTGGCACATTGTTGGCGAATTGCAGAACGCCACGGCATCGCCATGGCACCCCTGCTGGAAAATGCCGAACGACAACTACGAGCCCGCCTGCACCATCGCCAGCGCACCAACGCGGCAATGCAAGGGCCGAAGGCCACCGCTGCGATCCTCTGCGCACTGCCACTAGTGGGGATGCTCTTAGGCGCAGCGATGGGCGTGAACGTTCCGCAGCTACTGGTGAGCAGCTTCATCGGAAACTGCATGCTGCTTATCGGCATCGTATTGATCAGCAGTGGGCTGCTGTGGACCCAAAGAATCATCAGGGGTGCAACATCATGACCATTCTGGCTCTGATCTGTCTGGCCGTCGCATCGTGGCCTGGTGGAATCGGCATCAGCGCACGTATCCATGGGGCTACGGACACGGGCGCCGTGCATCGGATTCGCGCCCGTGAACCACCACCCTGGGCGCGTTCGCTGCTGCAAAAGTTTGCTGCTGGATCAAGCGTTGATCCGCACGAGCTTGCGGGTGACCTGGAACTGTACGTGGCTTGCGTACAAGCCGGGCTCAATCCCGCAGCAGCAGTGACGGCGGTGGCGGAAAGCGCCACTGCCAGCACCGCAAGAGCGTGGGAACAAACAGCCACCATGTTGCACATGGGAATTTCAGCTCAACAGGCGTGGGCGCCCATCGCCAACGTCCAGGGGCTCGAAGGTATCAGCGCCATCGGGCAAACATCCAGCAACAGCGGGGCATCCATGGAATCGGGGCTTAAGGGCATCGCCCAACAGCTCCAGCAGGGCGCCGAAGCGCACGCGGTGGCGAGCGCAGAGCGCGCAGGAGTCTTCATCGCCATGCCGCTGACCGTCTGTTTTCTGCCCGCGTTCTTCGTGCTCGGGTTGCTGCCAGTGCTGTACCAACTTGGCAGCAGCATGTTCTAGAAAAGCAAAGATTTCAATGAAGGAGTGTTCAAGACCATGATTCAGCAAGCAATGATCGCCCGAATTTACAAGCTCTACACAGATGAGGAGGGCATGAGCACCATTGAATATGCAATGGGCTCGCTCGCAGCGGCGGCGCTCGCCGCAGCCCTCTACCTGGTTGTGTCCTCCGGGTCAGTCTCCGATGCGCTCGAAAGCATCATCACCTCAGCGCTCAATAACTCCCCGGGCTAAAAGCACCATGAAGCGATCCATCCACAGCCGTCTGGTTGACCAACGCGGAAGCGTCAGCATCGAAGCAGCGATCGCCAGTACCGCCTTGTTGTTGCTGTGCGCTTTGATGGTGGCAGCGTTGGCAACTCTGGCGGCGTATGTGCAAGCCGTGGACATCGCTGGGGCGGCGGCGAGGGCTTACGCCATCGGCGAAGCATTCGAGGCTCCCAAGGGTGAGGTTGAAATTTCCACCAGTGACGGCATGATCCGAAGTGAAGCCAGGGTGCCATCGCCTTTCGGGACGATGAAAGCGAGTGCGCAATTTCCGCAGGAGGTGGTGCATGAAGTCCAAGGTGATTGATGAGCAGGGGAATGCCACGATTCTCGCGGCGGGGATCGCAGCCGCATTGGCCTTAGTACTCGGTGTGTTGCTGCTCGCAGCCAGCGCGGTCATTCACACTCACCAGGCGCAGGTAGCTGCAGACATGGCAGCGGTAGCCGGGGCATATGCCGAGGCTGAGGGGCGCTTCGGGTGCCCCGTTGCCACCCAAGTGCTCGAAGCCAACCAGGCGCAGATGCTTACCTGTGATAGCGAGGGAGGTGATGTGCAGATTCAGGCGAACATCGGCGGCCAGGTGGCGGCAGCGCGCGCAGGCCAGATCCAAGAAACAGCATCCTAGGGCGTGAAACCAAGCATCGTGCACATGGCACCCAGCAGTTGGATAGCACCAGCCTTGTCCAAAGGCTGGTTGCCATTCCCGCACTTTGGAGACTGCACGCAGGAGGGGCACCCGGATTCGCACTCGCAACTGCGAACCGCCTCAAAGGTTGCAGCAATCCACTGCCCAAAGCGTTGGAATCCACAATCGGCAAAGCCGGCACCGCCCGGGTGCCCGTCGTACACAAACACCGTTGGCAGACCTGTATCGGGGTGCTCTGCGGTGGACACACCTCCGATATCCCAACGATCGCACGTAGCAATGAGTGGCAACATACCAATCGCCGCGTGTTCGGCGGCGTGGAGGGTGCCCGGAACGTCGTCGACACCAAGTTGTTGCAGCACCAAAGGATCAACGGTGTACGCGACGGCCCGGGTGCGTAACTGCTGGGGCGGCAGATCCAGTGGCACAGTTTCCAAAACGCTTCCGTCGCTCGCCTTCACGGTGTAGCCCACTACTTGATCGGTCACCTCAACGTCCACGTTGCTCAACCAAAAGCCGGGGGAGGGGTTTTGCACCGAGTCATCGACACCGATGATGCGGATGTCGGTAGTGGTGCGCGCATGAGTGCTATAGGCGGGAGCGTCCGGGTGCACGAGTGCAACATGATCGTCAAGCAAGAGCTTGTCCACCACAAAGGATTCGCCCTGGTGAAGGTACACCGCGCCGGGGTGTACCTGTGCCATGCCCGTTGCGGCATCGATCGTGCCCAATAACCGGCCATCGCTGTGATCCACAATGGAAATCCGCTGTCCGCTGCCGCGCAAATTCACCTGCGCGTGAACGTCGGGCGCGCCGGGTTGAGGAAGTGCGAACCAGCCACGAGGGCGGTGCCGCATCAGCCCCTGCGCCGCCAGCGCTTCGGCTATGTCTCGCGCACCAAGTGCATCCACTTCGCTTTCGGTGAGCGGCAACTCCTCCGCCGCGCATAAGAGGTGTCCGCTGAGGATGTGGGGATTATGAGGATTGAATACCGTGCGTTCCACAGGGCGAGTAAGGAGCGCCTCCGCGTGATGCACCAGGTATGTATCCATTGGTTCATCGCGCGCCACCAGCACCACCAAGGAGCCCTGCCCCCGGCGTCCAGCGCGGCCGGCCTGCTGCCAGAAACTCGCGATGGTTCCAGGAAACCCAGCTGTAATCACCGCGTCCAATCCACCCACATCAATCCCCAGCTCAAGCGCATTCGTTGAGGCAACACCAAGCAGCTCGCCGGAATCGAGTTGCTGTTCGAGGCGCCGGCGATCTTCCGCAAGATAGCCCGCGCGGTACGCGGCAATCCTGCGTGCGTCCTGCAAACGACCCATCCCCACCAGTTCTTCTGCGGTGCGCATGGCAACCACCTCGGCACCGCGCCGGGAACGCACGAACGTGAGCGTGCGCGCGCCTTCCGCGATGAGGGTGGCCATCATTCCGGCGGCTTCGGTGGAGGCGGCTCGCCGGACCGGGGCGCCGTGCTCACCCGTTGCGCCCTCGATGAATCCGGGTTCCCACAGCATGACGGTTCGGGCACCACTTGGTGCGCCATCTTCAGTGACCGCCTGCACCGGTTCGCCAATGAGCAATGTGGCGTGCTCAGCAGGGTCGGCGGCGGTTGCCGAGGCGAAGATGACGGTGGGGCTGGCGCCATAACGCCGGGCAATGCGAAGCAGGCGGCGCAGCACCAGCGATACGCCTGCACCGAATACGCCCCGGTAGGTGTGGCACTCGTCTACCACCACAAACTGCAGGTGGCGCAGAAAGCGCATCCACCGGCTGTGATGAGGCAGGATTGCGGCGTGGAGCATGTCGGGATTGGAAAATACGCACCGCGATTGCTCGCGAATTCCAGCTCGCGCTTCTTTGAGGGTATCGCCGTCGTAGGCGCACGGGTGGACGTCGAAAAGCTGGGGTATCGCGGCGGTGAGCGCGAGTGCGTTGCCGAGCTGATCGGATCCGAGCGCTTTGGTGGGAGTGAGGTACAGCGCTGTGGCCTGCGGATTTATTGCAAGTTTGCTCAAAATGGGCATGAGGTATCCCAGGGATTTTCCTGAGCTCGTGCCTGTGGCAACCACAACGTGGCGGCGCTGCCAGGCGTGTTCTGCGGTGGCAACTTGGTGCGAATACGGGGCTTTGATGCCCTGGTCAATGAGGTATTCGCGTAACTCAGGCAAGACCCACTCCGGCCAATCTGCGGTGATCGACGGGCGCGGCGGGATGGTGGTGAGGTGGGTGCAAGACTCCTCGGCGAAGCGGTTTTTCACACTCGCCGCAAGCTCTAGGCCGAGCTGAGCACCCGCAACGGGGTTGAAATCTTGCATGAAAATCCCTTCCTGGATCTTTCCCTGACCTGCGCTAACCAAGCATTTCAGCTGCTTTGCTCGTGTAAGCGGGGGTAGTGCTTACCAAGCGCCAAATGTGAAAGCGTGACACACTGGGCTTTGGTCGCCGCATCCAGCAGCAACGCTGGTGCATTTTTTACTAACGCGATCTGCGGGAATTCTATCCCGCGGTGATGCTCGAAGTGTGGAATGAACGGCTCCCACGACAATTCGGTAATCGCCGAAGGTTTTTCAAAGAAGTAAGGTTTTACAACATGGCACAGGGTACTGTGAAGTGGTTCAACGCCGAAAAAGGTTTCGGCTTCATCGCTCCCGAGGACGGCTCCGCTGACGTCTTCGTTCACTATTCAGAAATTCAGGGCAACGGCTTCCGTACCCTCGAAGAAAACCAGCGCGTTGAGTTCGAGGTCGGCGAAGGCGCTAAGGGCCCGCAGGCTCAGCAGGTGCACGCTCTCTAAGCGCGCCGCATAAGACTTTTGAGCACGTCATCCCGTAAGGGATGGCGTGTTTCTGCATGTCCGGGGCTTTTGCGCGGCGGCTCTGCGGCCCGGTTTCGGCGCCTGGAAGGCCACGGTGGAACGTCGAAAAGCTAAGTAAGCGGCGTCACTTTTGCCCCCGCGATTGTGCCCTAGGGCGCTTTACTGCTTATGCTGCTTGCTTAGACCTTTGTGCGCAGGGGCATCCCTTATATATAAGGAATGAATTTGCGTGGGCAAGAGCCCGAAGCAAAGTCGGCTGAAACTACAAATTCGCAGTGTTTTGAATTGAGGTTTTCACCTTTTATGGCTGAAACATCCGGCACCAAGCGCCTCGTCATCGTTGAGTCCTCCACGAAGGCGAAGAAAATCGCGCCCTACCTTGGCAATGACTACATCGTGGAGGCGTCCGTGGGTCATATCCGCGACCTGCCGCGCGGTGCCGCCGACGTGCCTGCGAAGTACAAGAAGGAGCCCTGGGCGCGCCTGGGTGTCAATACTGAGGACGGCTTCAAGCCCCTGTACGTGGTCAGCGCCGACAAAAAGAAGAAAGTGTCCGACCTCAAGGCAAAGCTCAAGCTTGTCGACGAACTCCTGCTCGCCACAGACCCCGACCGCGAAGGCGAGGCAATTGCTTGGCATCTCTTGGAGGTTCTCAAACCCAAGGTGCCCGTCAAACGCATGGTGTTCAACGAGATCACCAAGCCAGCGATCCTAGCCGCGGCTGAGAACACCCGCGATCTTGACGAGCACCTGGTGGATGCTCAGGAAACCCGACGCATCCTCGACCGCCTCTACGGCTACGAGGTGTCCCCGGTTCTGTGGAAGAAAGTCATGCCGCGCCTTTCGGCAGGTCGTGTGCAGTCTGTGGCTACCCGCGTCATCGTGGAACGCGAGCGTGAACGCATGCGCTTCGTTTCCGCCGAGTACTGGGACCTCGAGGCCGAGTTCGATACCGGAAAACCCGCGCAGGACGGCAACCCGCGCACCTTCATGGGCCGCCTGGTGAGCCTGAACAACCAGCGCGTTGCCACTGGCCGTGACTTCAACGATCGAGGTGAGCTCACCTCTGACGCCGTGCGCATCGAGCGCGATCAGGCCACGGCACTGGCAGACGCCCTACAGGGCGCCCCAATGCAGGTGGCGAAGGTGGAGGAAAAGCCCTACACCCGCCGCCCCTACGCGCCATTCATGACCTCCACGCTGCAGCAGGAGGCCGGCCGCAAGCTGCACTTCACCTCCGAGCGCACCATGCGCATTGCGCAGCGCCTCTACGAAAATGGCCACATCACCTATATGCGTACTGACAGCACGACGCTGTCCGAGCAGGGCATTCAGGCCGCTCGTGAGCAGGCAATTTCGCTCTACGGCAAGGAGTACGTAGCAGACGGTCCGCGTCGCTATGACCGCAAGGTGAAAAACTCCCAGGAAGCACACGAGGCAATCCGGCCCGCCGGTGAATCTTTTGCCACCCCTGGCCAGCTTCATTCGCAGCTCGACGCCGAAGAGTTCAAACTCTATGAGCTGATTTGGCAGCGCACCGTCGCCTCGCAGATGGCTGACGCCAAGGGCACGTCCATGAAGGTGACCATCGCTGGCGAGGCGTTGGGTAACGCCGTCGAATTCGCCGCCACAGGCCGCACAATCACCTTCCCTGGCTTCCTGCGCGCCTATGTTGAAACCTCCAAGCTTGCCGACGGCCGCGATGTAGCCGACAACGCCGAAAAGCACCTGCCGCGCCTTTCGCAGGGGGATGACCTGGGCGTGAACAAGTTGAGCGCCGAAGAGCACAACACCAATCCGCCTGCCCGCTACACCGAGGCGTCGTTGGTGAAAAAGATGGAAGACCTCGGCATTGGCCGTCCTTCTACCTATGCCTCGATTATCAAGACCATCCAGGATCGCGGCTATGTGTTCTCCCGCGGCAATGCACTGGTGCCAAGCTGGGTTGCCTTTGCCGTTGTGGGGCTGATGGAAGATAGCTTCTCCGCGCTGGTGGACTACGACTTCACCTCCTCGATGGAAGACGAGCTGGATGAAATCGCCGCTGGCCACGAGAACGGTACTGATTGGCTCACCGGCTTCTACTTTGGGGATGCTGAGGCTTCGGAAGCCACGGCGGAATCCATCGCCCGCCAGGGCGGTTTGAAGGCGCTGGTTGGTGACAACTTGGAGCACATCGATGCTCGTTCGGTGAACTCCCTGCACCTCTTCGACGACGCCGAAGGCCGCGCTATCAACGTGCGCGTGGGCCGTTATGGCCCCTATATCGAACGCCAGGTAGGCACCAAGGACGGCGAGCCTGAGTATCAGCGCGCCAACCTTACTGATTCCACCACGCCCGATGAGCTCACCCTCGAATTCGCCGAGCGCCTCTTTGCTACCCCGCAGTCGGGGCGTGAGCTGGGGCGCAATCCCGAAAATGAGCGCATGATCGTGGCAAAGGAAGGCCGCTTCGGGCCGTATGTCACGGAGCTGGTCAATGACGATGAACGCGAAAAGGCCGAGGCCAAGGCCGAGGAGATCGTCGCCGCCGAGCGTGCCGAGGAAGATGAGCAGCGCAAGGCTGAGGGTAAGCGTGCGAAGAACTGGGGCACCAAGACGGCTGCCGCGCAGAAGGAAAAGCGCATCAACCAGATCGTGGAAGAGACGCTGAAGCCCAAGACGGCCTCGCTGTTTAAGTCCATGGAGCCCTCCACCGTCACGCTTGAACAGGCTCTGCAGTTGCTCTCCCTGCCCCGCGAGGTAGGCGTGGATCCCAGCGATGGGGAAGTTATCACTGCCCAAAACGGCCGCTACGGCCCTTACTTGAAGAAGGGCAACGATTCGCGCTCACTCAACCGCGAGGAGCAAATCTTCGAGATCACCCTGGACGAGGCTCGGCGAATCTACGCCGAACCGAAGCGCCGCGGCCGTGGCGCCACGCCTTCTGCGATTAAACAGCTCGGCGATAATGACGTCTCGGGCAAGCCCATGAGCGTGAAAGATGGCCGCTTTGGCCCCTATGTCACCGATGGTGAGACGAATGCCTCGCTACGTCGTGGCGATGATCCGCTGAAGCTTACCGACGCCCGCGCGAATGAATTGCTCTCTGAGCGCAGGGCAAAGCAAGCCGCCGAAGGTCCGAAGAAGACCACTAAGCGCGCCACCAAAAAGAAGGCCACGAAGAAAGCCGTGAAGAAGACCACCAAGCGCGTAGTCAAGGCGGGTAACCGCAAGAAGTAGTGCCCAGGCTCGTGCCTAGAAAGACTCCCGAGAGCAGCATACGTTGAACGGGAGTCTTCCTTTTGTATTTGGTGGTTTGGACTTCCAGGATCCACCATCGACATCCTTCTAAATTTGGCTATGCTAACCTTATTTTTCCAAGATATGTCGGTTATTTTCCTAGGCTGACACTCGCAAGCGGGAATTGTTTCCCTTGGTAAAAATAAGGAATACGCATGTTCCAACAACGCAAAACGCTTGGGCTAGTAGGTATCGGAGTGACTTTGAGTTGTGCACTGGTTGCCTGCGGTGCTTCTGAAGAAGTAGAAAACTCAAACGTCCAAGCATCCGTCAATGTCGAAGGTCATACGCAGTATCCAATCAGCATTGAAAACTGCGGAGAGTCTATCACCATCGACGAGGCGCCCAGCCGAGTCGTTTCCTTGGACCAAGGCTCCACAGAAATCCTGCTGTCCTTGGGGCTACAAGATAAAATCGTTGGAACCGCCTCCTGGACGGATCCGATCCTTCCCGAGCTTGAGCAGGCAAATAAGAACGTGCCGCGCCTTTCCGATAACGCACCAAGCTATGAGGTCGTCCTCGATACTGACCCGGACTTCATCACCGCCTCCTTTGGGCGCCACTTCAAAAAAGAAGGCGGCGTTGCCCCTCGCGAGCGTTTTGAAGAAACCGGCATCCCCACCTACCTTTCACCAACCGACTGCGATAACGGCGAGAGCATCAACGCCGGCGGTACGCGCAGCTCTGCGCTGACCCCTGAGATGATCTACGAAGAGATCACTCAGTTGGCAGAAATTTTCGACGTCCAAAGCCGCGGCGAAGAACTCATCGATTCGTTCAAGCAGCGCGTAGAAAAGGCCACCAAAGATCTGCCCGATGCCGATGGACAGAGCGTTGCCTTCTGGTTTGCCGATACCAAGACCCCCTATATGGCCGGCGGCCAAAGCGAACCCCAGATGCTGGCGAACATGACCGGTCTGAGCAACGTCTACGCCCAAGACAAAGAAGACTGGCCAGCAGTGACCTGGGAGGACGTAGCCGATAAGCAGCCAGACATCCTGGTGCTTGGCGATCTTGAACGCGATCGCTTCCCCGGGGACCGTTTGAAAGACAAAAAGGAGTTCCTGGCCAAGGATCCGCTGACCAAGAACATGAAGGCAGTCAAGGAAGAGCGCTACATCGCACTGCACGGTGCAGAGCTGAACCCATCCATCCGCTTTGTTGATGGCTTGGAAAAGATTGCTGAATACTTGCGCGAACACGATCAGCGCTAAGGCGAATTGTGAACGCTGCACCCCATCGCTTTCGCCACATTCTCGGTGTTGGAGCGCTCACGCTGCTTGCCTGCGTCCTCATCGCCGCCTCCCTGCTCGGGGCCACCGTGTTAGGGCCTGCGGCGGTCAGTGCCGTGAACGTGCGTGATGTGCTGGCCAACCACCTGCTCGGTGCCGATATCCCGGTTCGGAATATCAAAGATGCCATCGTCTGGGAAGAACGCCTCCCGCGCGCCATCCTCGCCGCCTTATGCGGCGCAGGCTTGGGCCTGTGCGGTGTGATTATGCAGTCGCTGCTGCGAAACCCACTGGCAGATCCCTATATCCTGGGTGTTTCCTCTGGTGCCTCCACCGGAGCCGTGGTGGTGGGCATCTTCGGCCTTGGAGCATCACGCTTAAGCCTTTCTTCCGGTGCCTTCGTCGGCTCGCTCATCGCCTTCGGCCTAGTGCTGCTGCTGGCTCGGTTTTGTGGTGGGACAACGGAAAAAGTGCTGCTTGCCGGCATCGCTGCAACCCAGCTCTTCTCCGCGCTGACTTCGCTGCTGGTATTTGCCTTCGCAGATTCCGATGAGGCTCGCGGCGTGATGTTCTGGCTTCTCGGCTCCCTTGAAGGCATCCGCTGGTTCGATGTTCGCATCGCCGCCGTGGTGGTCGTATTGGGCACGCTGCTCTGCCTGTACTTTGCGCGCGTGCTCGACGCCTTCGCCTTTGGCGATACCATCGCATCCACCCTGGGCATTAACGTGACCAGGATCCGGCTGCTCCTACTCGGGCTGTGCGCACTTATCACCGCCACCTTGGTATCAATCACCGGAGCTATCGGCTTCTTAGGCTTGGTGCTGCCGCACGTAGCAAGGCTATTGCTGGGCACCGCTCAACACCTCAAGGTCATCCCCGTCACCATCGTCGTCGGTGCGGTGTTCATGGTGTGGGTGGATGTCTTCTCCCGCCTCGCGTTTGCCCCAACCCCATTGCCAGCCGGTGTGGGCACCGCTCTCGTGGGCGTACCGGTGTTCGTCTTCTTAATGGCAAGGAGGCGAGCATGAGCCTGCAAGCACACGAAGTGAGCTGGAAGCGCGGCAACAACCTAGTAGTCAACGGTGTGTCGCTTACACCAGAGCCCAACACCACCGTGGGTCTGCTCGGCCCCAATGGCTCAGGCAAATCCTCCTTCCTGCGCCTCCTGCACGGCGAGGTGCGTCCCACCGAAGGCAGGGTGCTATTAAACCAACGCGATTTGCACAGCATTGGGCGCAAAGAACGAGCCAAGCACATCGCGGTGGTAAGCCAGCATGTGGGCACTGAGCTGAACATGTCGGTGCGCGAGGTAGTGGCCTTAGGGCGTATCCCATTTCGTTCCCTCATCGCTGCAGAGCAGCGCGCAGATCAAGCAGCCATCGAGGCCGCCATGGAAAGAACTGGGGTCACGCACTTACAGGATCGTTCCTGGCATCAGCTTTCCGGTGGCGAGCAACAGCGTGTTCACATTGCGCGCGCCTTGGCTCAAGAGCCCAAAGAGCTGCTTCTCGACGAACCCACCAACCACCTCGATATCCAACACCAGCTGGAAATCCTCCGCCTAGTTCGCTCCCTTGATGCCACCTGCGTGGTGGCCTTGCATGATCTCAATCTCGCCGCGATGTTCTGCGATAGCCTCATGTTGCTCAAAGACGGCAAAGTGGCAGTAGCGGGCGCCACGGAAGAGGTGTTGCACCCAGAGACCATCCAAGAGATCTTCGGGGTTCGGGCAAAGATCAACCGCGACCCAAACAATGGGCGCATGCATATCGCCTACGAGTGCTAAAACAAATAACCCCCCGGCTAGCGCCTTTTTAAAGCTGTAGCCGGGGGTTAGGTTTAATCCGAGCGATCCGCCAAGGTGGGCCTGATTGGGCGGGCGAGTTGCGTCATCAAATTCCTACCGCGTAGCTCCACCGACTTCATCAGCGTCCAGCGGGCCTGCTCCGCCTCATTGGCGCTTTCGAGGGTGGAGGCGTTGGTGAGCACGCGCCCAGGGGTGTCCTTGGCAATCTCGGTGAGGCGCGCGGCGGTGTTCACAGCATCGCCGATCACGGTGTACTCGAAGCGGTCATGCCCGCCAATGTGCCCTGCCACCACGTGGCCTGAAGCCACGCCGATGCCCGCCTGCAAGCGTAATCCCTGCAGCTCCTGGCGCAGCTCGCGGGCGGCGGTGAGCGCGTGGCTCGTAGAATCTGTCAAAGAAATTGGGGCGCCAAAAACCGCGAGAGCGGCGTCGCCCTGGAACTTGTTGATGATGCCCTTATTGCGGTGCACGACCTCAACAACGTGCTCGAAGAAGCGATTGAGCTCCTCGACTACTTCCTCGGGATCATGATTCACGGCGAAGGTGGTGGAACCCACCACGTCCACGAACACCACGGCCACCTCGCGGTCCTCGCCACCCAGGGTGGGGCGTTCCTCCAGGGCACGGCGGGCGACCTCGATGCCTACATAACGACCGAAAATATCGCGCACGCGCTGACGCTCCTGCAGGCCACGCATCATCTCGTTGAAACCTGCTTGGAGCACGCCGATCTCCGAGCCGTCATAAATGTCTACCTGCACGTCAGACTCGCCGCGACGCACGCGATTGATGGCGGCCTGCAGTTCGCGAATGGGATCCACCACCGACATGATGGCCAGCGTGGTGCCAATGAAACCGGTGATAAGGCCAGTGATCGCCAGTGCGATCACGGCAGGGGCGATGTTGTTGGCGTTTTCGGCGAAAAGCCCCATGGCCTCACCCAGGGCCATAAGAGCAATGCCCAAAATCGGCGCCGCAGAGGTGAGCAACCAGGTCAGGCCGAGGCGTTGATTGATCGGTGGCTCCAGGGTGGAATCCTCAAAACGCCTCGCCAACGCAATGGCCGCCACGGGCCGCACAAGGCGCTCAGCAAAAAGATAAGTGATCACCGTGATCGCACTACCAGCCAAGGTGGTGGCAACCGCGATCACGATGGAAAGGCGCGTCGAGGTTTGAGCTGCAGCGACGCTCACAATGACGATGCCAAGCAGCCACACCGCCAAACACAATGCCGACTGCAGAAAAGGAATGCGCATCACCAGGTGGCGCACCATGTTGGGATCGTGACGCTCCGGGTGGCGCTGCCAATCGATCACAGGCCGAAAGAGAATAAACGTGGCAATGGCCCCCACCACCACCGCGAAGATCACATAGGCAACGCCAATGGCGGGAAGATACGGGGCGTCGGCGGGGAAGTCAGCGAGTTCCGGCATTGGCACCAGGTACTTCAAGAACAGCATGACGCCCGCTGCGGCAAGCAGATTCGTGCCCAGCACCGCCGTGGCGTACAAAGGCCACGAGGTACTGAACAGCCACTTGAATGCTCGCCACAATCTGGTCATAGCAATAACTCTAACCGGCAGTGCAATCTTGTGGTGACATAGCGGTTAGGGTGGATTCCGTGACTAGCAATGACGTGTTCACCCAAATGGGTGTGAGCGAACTAATCGCACCACAGTTGCGCAACGCCGCACGCGCAGCCCGCGCGGGAGATACCGGAAGCGCGATGACGCACGCCTGGCTTTTTAGCGGCCCTCCCGGCTCCGGACGTTCCGTGGCGGCGGTGGCATTCGCCGCAGCACTCGAATGCTCCAACCCCGAAGTGGTGGGCTGCGGGCAGTGCGAACAATGCCGAGCAGTGCGCAACGGCACGCATGGCGATGTAGTCCACATCGTGCCCCAGGAACTTTCCATCGCCGTGGCCACCATGCGCCGAGACGTGATCGAACCAGCCGCCACCCGGCCCACCGTGGCCTCCTGGCGCGTGGTGATTTTGGATAATGCCGATCGGCTTACCGATGGAGCCGCGAACGCCCTGTTGAAAACTGTGGAGGAACCGCCCAAGCACACCGTCATTTTGCTATGCGCGCCTTCGACTGACCCCCAAGACGTGATGCCCACGCTCGTCTCACGCAGCCGCCATGTATATGTGCCACAACCAAACACCAAAGAAGTGGCGCGGCTTTTAATGCAAAGCGACGACGTGAGCGAAGAAATTGCCACCTTGGCCGCCGCATCGACCAGTAATCACGTCGGCCGTGCCAGACGATTGGTGCGAGACCCCGATATGCAGCGCAGCCGTGCGCGCACACTCACCCTTGCCGAGGACGTATTCAGGGGCGATAAAGCCTTCCGCAATGTCACCGCCATGGTCAAAGAAATCACCAAAGTAGCAGAGCAAGGCCTGGCTGAGGCATCCGAGGCAGAAGTAGAAAAATTGCGCACCGCTTTGGGCATGGGCGCTAGTGGCCGTGGCGCACAAAAGGCATTGCGTGGCAGCGCCGGGCAGATCCGAGAATTGGAAGATAAGCACAAAAAGCGCAGAACGCGTGCGGTGCGTGATGCTCTGGATCTGGCCCTAGTAGACCTCGCAGGGCTGTATCGCGATGCGCTGATCAAGGCCGTGGACTCCAACGTTGAGCTCATGCACCCAGATTTCCAGCAGCTCTCCGAGGGGCTGTGCCAAAGAGTGAGCCCACAGGGGCTCAGCGCCTGCATCGAGGCCATTATGAAAGCCCGTGAACACCTGGGAATGAACGTGCGGCCAGAGACAGCTTTAGATGCGATGGTTGGGCGTATCAGGCTTGCATGCGGTGTAAGTGAGTAGCAATTTTCTTGCTGCCAGCACCGTGATGTAAAGTGCCAACAGGATCATTTGATCCAAGGCCGCCTTAGCTCAGTCGGTAGAGCATCTCACTCGTAATGAGAAGGTCGCGAGTTCGATTCTCGCAGGCGGCTCCACACAATATTCAACCTCCACGTTCCACCGCAGGAACGTGGAGTTTCTTTTTCCCACCTCGTGCATTTGCCTGCCTGTAGGCTGATCAGACGAACTCAAGATCTGATGCCCGAGGGGGACGTTGTGACCTTATCGCCAGCAAGCCTATCGGCTGCGCTTGCTGTTCTGGGCAATCCCGAGCAGGCGGTTCCTGCAGAGACGGTGTGGGCACAAACGTCGGTGTTCTATCCGCGGTGGTGGTGCAAGCGCTGGCCGCAACATCTAGCACTGCCTGAGTTTCTTAAAAGACCCGACCCGCTTCTTTAGGTTTCTAGAAAAGACTCTTCGAGCTCGCCGGTGGCATTGAGACTGAAGCCGACGCGCTGCGCTTTTATGTGGCTGTCTGCTCTTGGGGTGCTGGAACGTATGCGCAGCAGATCGCCCGCAGCATGAAAACCTCCGGTGCAGCCCGATGCGCCCATTGATTTTGGATAAGCGAGTGGCGCAGGCCATTGGTTGGAGGAAAACTGCTGATTGGTCCACCGGCGAGTACAGCGCCTATCTCGACCTCGTCGAGGCGTTACATCGACAGTGGCGTCCGGATCTTCCTACCGACGTGATTGAGTACACCCTTGGTCCAAGGCCCTGCGGCTGCGCTGCCACCAAGCATGTAAGCGGCGCTCTTTTTCTGCGCAGGCACCGGCGTATGTATTAACAACAATTTTGTTGTTATGGCTAGCATCGGGGTATGTCTGCTAAAGATTCGCTCATCTACCTGGTGGCTCCGGCTGGGCACCCTAACTTTGGCGACGAATACATCGTGGCCTCCTGGCTGCGCACCTTGGCCGAGCTGCGCCCTGATGCGCGTGTGATTCTCGATTGCCATTCACCCGGCAGGGCCTCCTTGCTGCACCACAACCACCACCCCGATCTCATTGTGACCAACACATTGTGGGATCTCGCCGGCCACGCCTACCACGCCACGGCCGATCACTTCGGCCTCGATCCGGCCCAACCCGAGGGCTTCCACGCCGAGGCCTATGAGTATCTTGCACACACGGCGGTGCAATTGCTTTTCGACGCAGGCCCGCACCCCGAACACGTCACCGGCACCAATATCGCCCGCACCGCCGATGTGGTGCACATCCTTGGTGGTGGCTGGCTCAATGATTTCTGGCCGAAAAATGTTGCGGTGTGCGCCATGGCCTCCCAGGCTGGTGCCGAGCATGCCCGTCGTTTTGCCACAGGCCAAGGCGTAGTGCCCCTTGAGCAGGCTCGAGCGGTACTGGTTGATTCCCTCCAACGCTGCGACGTGGTGGATGTTAGAGATGCAGCATCCCGCGACCTGCTCCAAGCAGCAGGCCTGCAACCGAGCATGAGCGGTGATGATGCCTGGCTGGGTATCAACAGCCCGGAGCATAGCGAGGGCGTTTTTGGTCCTGGCGCAGACGATGCCCGCGAGCGTCCCTTTGTGCTGTGCGCCCAAGCAGACCTCCTGCGCAGCAACGCTGCCGATGCCGCAGCCTGGATCCACCAGGGCCTGCAGCACTATGGCGTGTGCGGAGAAGAATTAAGCATTATCGAGTGCATCCCCGGTATCGATGGCCAGATCTGGCGCGAGCTGCATCAGCGCTGGCCAGAGCGCTACCAGGGTTTCCGCTTCGTGGCCTTTGATGAGCTCTGGGCCTTCGGGGTGCCAGTCACAAGCGAGCAAACCTGGCTCAGCACCCGCTATCACCCACACATGATTGCCGCCGCTGCCGGTGCCAAGGGCGTTGCTCTAGAGATGCACAGGCAGGACTATTACGCGGTCAAACACGAGGCGGTGCAGGCGGCTGGTTCTTCCTGGCCGATGGCGCACTTGAGCGCTACGCAACAGGATCCTTGGCCACAACCGGGTAAGGGGATCGACCCGGATCAAGTGCAGCAGTGCCGGGATGCCAAGTGGCAACTTGCGCAGCGCTGCTATCCGCCGGAGCCGGAGGAGCACATAGATGAGCCTGAACAGGCACCCGAGCCACCACATGCTTCCCGTCGGCTTGGGCGCCTGGTGGCTCGTGTGCGCGGTGATGAACGCTAGAAAGCGTTAGCCCACGGCAGCCAGCGATGCCGGAGCACCCTCGACGTCTGTGTGCGTGATCGAGTCATCGCTGAGGTTTACCTGGTAGAGAGTATTGCTCTTCGGGTCGCTTACCCACACCAGGGTATCCTCGCCGTTTTCGCCTGCAGCGATGCCAGGTGCCACGCCGCCATGACCTTTGGGTTTGGTCCAGGCGCCCATCACCGGAATGCTGCGTTGCTCTACGGCCTGATCATCCAAAATGTGCAACACGCCCTCGGTATCAAGGTAGGCAAAGCCGCCTTCGGGCAAGCTAATGCGATTGCCAAAAGCCGCTGGGGTGGGCACCACTTTTGCCTGGTGTTCGCGGATCAGCAGCAGCGACTCCTCGCCCCAATCGCCAAGGGCCGCGCTGGCATCGTGATTAAAAGTAATCGCACCCACGCGCTCACCGGAGGCATCGGGCGCGGGGATCATCGTCGGCTTGCCATCTTGGATCTCCAACACTCCATCACTGCATCCAAAGATGGCGTTATTGGCGTGCACATCCTCGCCGTGCATCTCTGAGCAGTCGAAAGTCCCGATCGTCTCACCATCGGCGTCGAGCAACGTGATGGTATCGGCCAGGCGTGCGCCCTTCTGGGATACCAACATCTGATCATTGGCCAAAGGCACAACAACCCCGTGGTGGGCTTCTTTGGCCTTGATGCGTTGTGCTGCATCAAGCTGGCCATGTTCAAGTTTTTCTGCGTCCAACACACGCCCTTCGGCGTCATCGTCGAAGAAGATGGCGCTGGTGCCAGCGTTCGCATTGCTTACAACATGAATGGGCTTTGCCCCTTCCAGTGCTTGCTGCGCCTTGGAGGGCTCGGTGGTGTAGTAGTGGGAGTGATCACCGTGGGGCACGCTCCAACTGCCCGCATCGATGATCTCCACCGCGTTGTTCTTGGTCAGTACCGCTGCAATATGGCGATGATCGCCAAGGGTGCTCAAGGTGGGCCGTGCCGGTAGATCGAATGAGGCGAGCTGCTGCAGATTGCCATCGAAGATCGTGATGCCATCCTCGGTAGCCACGGCTACCCTGGCCTGGGGTGCATCTTGTTCTTGAGCCTGCTCGCTACTGCTCTGTGCACCTGGCTGCTCGCTGCTGCTCGTCGTGCTTGCCTGCTCGCTGCTGCCGGGACTGCAGGCCGCCAGTGGGAGGGCGATGCTGCTCAGCGCTGCCATGAATAATGTCAAAGTCTTATTGGAAAACATACCCACCAAATGTAATGGTGATGTTTTTCAGTAGCAAGGCCTCGCCCACACCTGAGGGGCATTAACCACCTTGGAGTGCACGCAACAAATAATCCCCATACCCAGACTTCTGCATCGCCTTGGCCTGCGCTTCAAGCTGGGCATCACTAATAAATCCCTCACGCCAGGCAGCCACTTCTGGTGAACCAATTACCCCGCCGGTGCGCTTTTGCAACACCTCCACATAGGCTGCCGCCTCGCTCATGGAATCAATGGTGCCGGTATCAAGCCACACATCACCGCGCTGGAGACAGTGTACATTGAGCTTCCCGCGGCGCAAATACTCCTCATTCACTGAGGTGATCTCGAGTTCTCCGCGCGCAGAGGGTCGAATGTGTGCGGCAATATCAACCACGGAATTGTCATAGAAATACAACCCCACCACAGCAAAATTGGAGCGCGGTTGCTCGGGCTTTTCTTCAATCGAAGTAGCGCTGCCGTGCTCATCAAATGCCACCACGCCATAGCGCGAAGGATCCGACACCTCGTAAGCAAACACGGTGCCACCTTCGGGTTCGCGGCATCGCTTTAGCGCATCGCCAAGGCCGTGGCCGTCAAAGATGTTGTCGCCTAGCACCAGGGCGACTGAATCTGAGCCGATGAAATCCCGGCCGATGATGAATGCCTGAGCAAGACCTTCTGGTCGCGGCTGCACTGCGTATTCCAGCGTGACGCCAAATTGAGCACCGCCACCAAGCAGGCGTTGGAACGCGGGCTGATCCTCTGGGGTGGTGATGACCAGGATTTCCTGAATACCTGCTTCAATCAAGGTGCTCAATGGGTAGTAGATCATTGGCTTGTCGTACACGGGCATGAGCTGCTTGGAAATGCCAAGGGTAATCGGATGCAAGCGTGTCCCGGAACCGCCGGCGAGGATGATCCCTTTCACTGTGCCCCAGCCTCCTTCGATGGTCGTACCTCGACAGTCCTCACGTATTCAGCCAACGCCGGGCGCCAGTCGCGCGGCACAAATCCACTGGCTTCAATTTTTGCCAAGTTCAATGCGGAGTGTGTGGGACGAGGAGCGTGAGGTTGCGTGCCAAAATATTCTTCGCTGCTCACAGGCTCTACGTCTTTCGCGGAGCGTCCGCACAGTCGATACACTTCGCGGGCGATATCTGCCCAGCACACGACCTCACCGCTATTGCTGAGGTTGTACACGCCCCACGGCGCTTGCTCTTGGAGGAGATGCACGATGCCAAAGGCGAGGTCGTCGGCGAATGTTAGGCGTCCGAACTGGTCGTTAACCACCTTCGGATGAATGTCGCGTTTGGCCAAGGAGCACATGGTGGCGACGAAATTATTGCCATTCCCAACGACCCAACTACTGCGCACAATATAGTTTCGTCTTGCTCCCATTGCTGCGAGTTCGCCCGCAGCCTTCGATTGTCCATAGACACTCAACGGGCTGAGCATTTCTGATTCATCGTGGCATTGATTGGAGCCGTCAAAAACATATTCGCTGGATACCTGCACCAAGGTGATCTCATGCTCATTTGCTACAGCAGCTAAGCGTTGCACAGCGGTTGCATTCACAGCCCAGCTTGTGGCTCGATCATCCTCGGCCTGATCCACTGCGGTGTAAGCGGCGGCATTGATGATCACCCCCACCTGCGACCAATCCATCTCCGGCAGCGGCTTGCGCATATCCCAATCGCTGCGTGTCCACGTAAGTGCATTGGGCAGGACTGCTTGGAGCGCTTGCCCGAGCTGACCATCAGCGCCGATGATCAGCGTTTGCTTTTGGGGGACAGGGGTGGCGTCGAAAAGCTGGGGGTGTTCACGATCCTTCTGCGACCATTCGGTGATGGGCAGGGGCCAATCGATGCCCAAGGTTGGGTCGGCGAGATTGACAAAGCTGTAGTTGGCATCGGCAGACCAATGGCCATTCACCAGGTAGGTGTAGACGGTGTCCTGCGCCAGCGCCTGAAAACCGTTGGCTACCCCGCGGGGTACGAATATTGCGCGTTCCGGCCCGATTTCGCACGTCAAGACTTCACCGTATGTGGCTGAGCCTTCGCGGATATCACACCACGCTCCAAATACGCGACCGTTTGCAACGGAGACGAGCTTGTCCCAGGGCTCGGCATGCAAACCGCGCGTAACCCCAGGTGAGGCATTAAAAGAGATATTTTGCTGAATCGGCTCAAATTCCCGCAGCGCGCGGGCGCCTGCCACTGCACTTGATCCGTCTGCCGCGACGGGGTGAAGTTCGCGGAATTTCGCTCGCTGCCACTGTTCCTTGAACCATCCGCGATTGTCTCCGTGCACCGTGAGGTCGAGGATGAACAGCCCCTCGATCGCGGTGGCATGAGCTGCCAGCGGTGTGCCGAAAGTTTTCATCTATTGCCCGCTTTCCGCGTACTTGGCTTCAACTGCCTGCTTCTGTGGCAGCCACCAGTTTTGGTGCTCCCGATACCACTCGATGGTCTGTGCCAAGCCCTCGCGCATGCCGTTTTGATCGGTAAAGCGGGGTTGCCATCCCAGTTCACGGCGCAGTTTGCTTGAATCCATGGCGTAGCGCAGGTCGTGTCCGGGCCGGTCAGCAACGTGTTCGAAATCGTTTGCATCACGGCCCATCAGCTCGTTGATTATTCGGATCACCTGCAAGTTGTTCACATGATCATTGTCTGCGCCAATGATGTACGTTTCCCCCACACGTCCGCGCTCCAGGATAGCGAGCACGGCGTCGTTGTGATCATCTACATGAATCCAGTCCCGCACATGTTCGCCGCTGCCGTAAAGTTTGGGGGAGAGCCCAGCGAGCACATTGGTGATTTGCCGAGGAATGAACTTCTCAATGTGCTGATAAGGCCCATAATTGTTCGAGCAGTTCGAGATGGTCACGGGAACGCCAAAGGATCGGCACCACGCCCGCACCAGCATGTCCGAACTGGCCTTTGTCGCCGAATAGGGCGAGGACGGCTGGTATGGCGTGTCCTCCCGGAAACGCTGCGGATCATCCAAGGCTAAGTCGCCAAAAACCTCGTCCGTTGAAATGTGGTGGAAACGGGTATCGTGCCGCCTGCACGCCTCCAAAAGCTGAAACGTCCCCTCCACATTCGCGCGCAGAAATGGTGAAGGATCCTTCAAGGAATTGTCATTGTGCGTCTCGGCCGCAAAGTGCACCACAACATCGTGGCTTGGTACTAGCTTTTCGACGATCCCAGCGTCACAAATATCGCCCTGCACAAAATCAATGTTCAGCCCCGCAAGATTGGCGCGATTGCCTGCGTATGTGAGTTTGTCCAGCACAGTGATGCGGTAGCGCCCGGTATCGAGCGCGCGGCGCACAAAGTTAGCGCCGATAAAGCCGGCACCACCGGTGACAAGCATCCTGGTTTCAAGCATGTTTTGAGCGTACCTGAAGGGATCTGAGTCGCCGCTGGAATGTTGTAGATAAAGGCGAAGGGCACGCGAGTCATTTTCGGGGGGGGTGAAGAAAACTCGCGTGCCCTTCTGGGATGGCGGGGGCAGTGCCTCTCGGGGGGGGGTGTTGGTTGGCACCGCCTGCGCACACCACCCTGGTTAATTAGATACCAAATCCGCGGGCGATTGTCGACCAAGAATCGCGCAGATCCTGCTGCCAATAGCCCCAAGAGTGCGTCCCAGCAGGGCGGAAGTTGTAATCAGCCGGAATACCGAGTGTGTCCATCTTCACTTTGAAAGCGTGGGTGCAGGCGTTGGTGGAGGCTTCAATCGCGCCACCTTCAATGCCCAACGTGGCGCTTGCGGAAGCAAGCTGCGCCGGCTTGACGCCGTTTTCCAGAAGATACTGGGGTGAATCGAACTCGCCCATGATTCCGGAGCCGTTGGAAACATAGACCGGCGTGTTGCGAAGACCCTCGGCATTGATGAGGGCATCGTTGAAGCGGTTGTATTCGCCGCCCATCGGTCCCCACATTTGCTCTGGCTCGTTACCGCCGCGATTGACGGTGAGGCGCACGAAATTGTAGGTGACGGGATCAGAGGTGGATGCACATCCTGAGAAGGAAGCGACGGAATCGTAGAACCCGGGATTGTGCTCAGCCATGAGCAGAGCCGAGGTGGCAGACATTGACATGCCAGCGATAGCGCGCTGGTTATTCGCGCCGAGTGTTTGTTCAAGGGGGCCAGGCAGCTCCTTGGTGAGGAACGTTTCCCAGCTTTGCTTGCCTCCAATGCTCGGCGCGTCCTCCACCCAGTCGGTGTAATAGGAAAATGCCCCCGACATGGGGATCACGACGTTAATGTCTTTATCCGCATAGAAGTCCAGGACGTCGGTGCGCAGCACCCAGTTCACCGGGCCTTCACCGCCGTCTGCGCCGTTGAGCAGATAGAGGGTCGGACGGTTCGGGGAAGAAGCCTTCAAAACCACGAGTGGGACATCGCGGTTCATGGAAGGCGAGTGGGCCCACATCTCAACTTGCCGTTTGCCATCGAGCTTGTCGCGCCAGAGTGGAGCCAAATTCGGAGTCTCACCGGTGTGGACGCTAGCCAGAGGAGTTTCACCAGCAACCTGAGCTGGGTTGATCTCGGATGCGTGGGTTGGCGTGGCAACGCCAAGGCTGAGGGCGAGCGCCGAACCTGCGGCGAACAAGCTGCGATGAAGCTTCATTGACATATCTCTCTTGCAAGATTGAGGGAATATTACGGAACTGTAACGGAGAGTGTATCTCATTCGATAGCCCGCGTCACTGCCCAATTTCTCTCAGCACTGTTCCACATGCCTTCGTGACCTTGAAGAAAAATCTGGAAAGATTCCGTATCCTTAGAGTTTGTGACTAATCATTATGACGTAGTAGTTCTCGGCGCTGGCCCCGGTGGCTATGTCGCCGCCATTCGTGCAGCACAACTGGGCAAGAAGGTCGCTGTTGTTGAGAAGCAATATTGGGGCGGTGTCTGTCTCAATGTCGGTTGCATCCCCTCCAAGGCTCTGTTGAAGAACGCCGAAGTGGCACACATCTTCAACCATGAGGCGAAGACCTTCGGTATCTCAGGCGACGTGTCCTTCGATTACCCAACCGCTCACAAGCGTTCCCGCAAGGTCTCTGCGGGCATTGTCAAGGGCGTGCATTACCTAATGAAAAAGAACAAGATCACTGAAATTGATGGTCTAGGTTCTTTCAAGGATGCAAACACCATCGAGGTCAGCGAAGGCAAGGACGCTGGAACGACCATCACCTTCGACAACTGCATTATCGCCACCGGCTCCGTGGTTCGTTCTCTGCCGGGCGTTGAACTTGGTGGCAACGTGCTGTCCTATGAGGAGCAGATCCTCAAGGAAGAAGCACCGAAGTCCATGGTGATCGTTGGCGCTGGCGCCATCGGCATGGAGTTCGCGTATGTACTCGCCAACTATGGTGTTGACGTCACCATCGTCGAGTTCATGGATCGCGTGCTTCCCAATGAGGATGCCGACGTGTCCAAGGAGATCGCCAAGCAGTACAAGAAGCTCGGCGTGAAGCTGCTCACCGGCCACAAGACCACCGCCGTGCGTGACAACGGCGACAGCGTCGAAGTTGACGTGGAATCCAAGGACGGATCCAAGTCCGAGACGCTCAAGGCCGAGCGAGTGATGATCTCCATCGGCTTTGCACCTCGCGTTGAAGGGTACGGCCTGGAGAACACTGGTGTGAAGCTCACCGAGCGCGGCGCGATCGACATCGACGAGCGTATGCGCACCTCCGTCGACCACATTTACGCCATCGGCGACGTCACCGCGAAGCTACAGCTCGCTCACGTGGCTGAAGCTCAGGGCGTCGTGGCGGCAGAAACCATTGCTGGTGCAGAAACCGAAGAGCTTGGCGACTACATGATGATGCCGCGCGCCACCTTCTGCAACCCGCAGGTCGCTTCCTTCGGCTACACCGAAGAAGCCGCGAAAGAGAAGTTCTCCGACCGCGAGATCAAGGTGGCCTCCTTCCCCTTCACCGCGAACGGCAAGGCTGCAGGCCTCGCTGAAACGGCCGGCTTTGTCAAGATCGTTGCCGACGCCGAATATGGCGAGCTGCTTGGCGCACACATGGTTGGCGCCAACGTCTCCGAACTGCTTCCCGAGCTCACTCTGGCACAGCGTTTCGACCTCACCTGCGAGGAAATCGGGCGCAACGTTCACACGCACCCGACGCTGTCGGAGGCGATGAAGGAAGCGGCAGAGGGAATCATGGGGCACATGATTAACCTTTAGTGAAACCGCAGGTCAGCGCCCTGTAAATCCTCGGAACTGCCGGAAATCCCGCAAATATCCCGCAAAACTGCGGCATGGGATTTCCGGTTTCGCCGTCTCTATCCCAGCGGAATCGTTAAAAGGCAGCGGCTCCCCGCCGAAACAGTTAGCGTTTTTCAAAACCTAGCTTTAACTCCAGATCCTTCGACGCGCTGAGTGCCTCGGTTTCTTGGCCGTCGATGTAATGGGCGTAAATCCGGGCGGTAACGGCAGAGTTCGCATGCCCCAATAAGCGTGAAACCGCAGGCAGTGGCACGCCCGACCCCAACATATGGGAGGCATAGAAGTGCCGTAGCGCATGAAATGTGAGCGTTTCAGAAAGTCCCGCGCGTTTGCGGGTGGCAGCCATGGCGTTTGCGATCACGGCTCCGCTGACCCCGGTGCCGCTACGTGTTCTCAATAGTGGCGTTTCCCCATTTGGTTGGCGTCGGATGACGTCGCTAAGCACCTCCGGGACGGGCACTGACCTGTAAGATGCGGGAGTTTTGAGCGGCGAATATTCTCCCACTGTTTTGGTGCATTGACGCTCGATGCGCAGCCCCTCGGATCCATAGTCGCCTCGCTGTAGTCCGGCCGCTTCGGAGGCACGCAAACCGCAGGTGGTGGCAACGTGAATCGCCAGTGCGAGCCAGTGGTGTTCGGGACGGGTGGCGTCGACAAGCAATTGCAATTCTTCGATGCTTGGAATCGATTTGACCTGGTGCGTTCCCGGATCGCTGAAGCGCATTGATTGCATTGGATTGCGCCCAAGTGTTCCGAGTTCGACGGCGTGATCGAGCGTGCGGCTCAGATAATTCATCAGATGGCTAACCGTGCGCGGTGCCAGCGTCCGTCCACCCGCCCACGGCCGCCCAAAGAGAAGTTGCGCGTGCCAGTCTCGGATGTCGGTTGGAGTGAGCTTTTCGACGTCCACCGCTGCCAACCAGTTCAGATTTTTGAGGAAGTGCTGCCTAGCATTGTGGGTGTTGCTGCGCTCTGACGTCCCCGCCCACAGTCTCGCCAGGTCACCTACGCGGGACGCATCCCGCACATTCACCCAATTTCCGCTCTTCACAAGCTCCTGTTGAGTATGTACCCAATGCTTCGCCGCGTTCTCATCGCGAAAACTTTTCGCGTGCTCTTTCCCTTTAGCATCGCGAAAACGTCCAATCCAACGCGTGTCTCCGCGCGCGGTGAAGCGGCGCTGAACAGCCATGATTCCTCCCCCGAGTGAATATTTTCTTCCGGGCTCAAGGGTAGAGGGGTGTGGCTATGTTCGCCTGCCGTGTCCCGCCGAACGCTTTTCTTGCCGCATCTGTTGTTGGAGTTCGAGCAGTTCGGGGTCGTCTCGAACGAGGGCGACCAGTTGGCAGTCTTGGGGGCCGTTGGCGCCTGGAACGCACAGTGAGCAGGGTTCGCCAAAGCGGATGGGGCATTTGGGTTCTGGGCGTGCCATGTGTTCGATGGTACGCCCGGCGCCGCCGAGTCTGCGGCGCGCATCGGGTGGTTTAGTAGGGCGCGATGGAGGAACTGTGGGGATTGATGTTGATAGGGCGGTTGACCGGTGGGAATGCGCGTTGGGCGCAGTCTTTGCGCAGGCATACGCGGCATCCGGCGCCGATGGGTACGGTGTGGTTGAGGTCGAGTCCGGTGGCGTACACCGTGCGTGAGGCGTGCTGGATTTGGCAGCCGAGTGCGATGGAGAAGAGTTTGCTGGTGTCGCCGAAGTGTCCGACGTCGTGTCGGACGGTGCGGGCAATCCAGAGGTAGGTTCTTCCGTCGGGCATTTGTGCTACTTGTCGCACGATTTGTCCGGGTGAGCCGAAGGCTTCGTAGACGTTCCAGAGGGGGCAGGTGCCTCCTGCATGGGTGAAGTGGAATCCGGTGGCTGATTGGCGCTTGGAGATGTTGCCCGCGCGGTCTGCGCGGATGAAGGTGAAGGGGATACCTCGGAGGTTTTCGCGTTGAAGTGTGGATAGGCGGTGGCAGACTGTTTCGTAGCCCACGCCGAACATGGTGGAGAGATATTCGATGTCGTATCCGCAGCGTTCGGCCTGGGCGTGAAAGAGGCCGTAGGGCATGATGAGAGCGGCCGCGAAGTAGGAGGCAAGGCCTTTTCGGGCCAGTTGTTCGGCTTCTGCGGTGCTGAAGCTAGTTTCGTGCACGAGTTCTTGAATGGTGCTTCCCGCTTCGAGGAATCCGAGTTCGGTGGCCATGCGGAATGCGATTTGTCCTGCGTCGAGGACGGGGGAGAGTGCAATGATGCGCCGGTGTGGGTCAAAGTCGTGCAGCGCTCCGTCCAACTCTCCTATTTCGACTGTGACGCCGTGTTTTTGTAGCTGTTCTGTGAGGCGGTCGCCTGTGCCGCGGATGTCGAAAATTTGGATGCTGAGTTCGTCGGCAAGCTGCTCAGCGTGTCGGTCCAGTGCGTCGAGGTAGTTTTGTCGCGCGTAGAAGAAGTCCCGCACTTCGTCGTGGGGCATGGACAGTGCTTCGGATACCGCGCTCGTTTCATCGAGTGAGCCAGCGAAGCGGGCATCGGTGGCGACGCTCAATTTGTCGCGCACGTTGCGGTAGCGGCGATGCATGGCGACCATGAGCCTGGCGATCTCCGGGTGGTGTTCTACCATTTCGCCGAGGTGTTCGAGTTGGATGGGGGTGGGGCAGATTTCGCGGTCGAGGGTGACGTCTTGAATTTCGGCGACGAGCCTGGAGTTGTCGTCTCTGGAAAAGAAGGTTCGATCGACGCCGAATGTCTCGGTGATTCGGTCGAGCACACTCATGGTGAGTGGGCGAACGTCGTGCTCGATTTGATTGACATAGCTGGCCGATAGCCCGAGTGATTGGGCAAGTGATGCTTGGCTTAAGTCTCTCTCGCGCCGTAATTGGCGAAGCCGCGAGCCGACGAACGTCTTTGTCATAGATCACACTTTATGCCAGCGGCAAAGCATTGCAAAGTTTTGCATTGCTGAATTTCGCAAAGTCTCCGGGACATGTTCACATCTCAGTCAATCCTTTGGTTGAGTCCTTATGGGTGTAGGTATTAAGCATGGAATAATCAGTGCTTAATACTCCCGGATTTCCAAGCTTTTCGACGCCCCCGCACACTCAAAGAGAATGTGCCGGTCGTGCCATATTTTGCCCTTGTGTCAGCAGTGGCCAATAGCTAAGGCAAACCTAACCTGCAGGCAGAGAGCTCTTTTCGGGCCGTTGTGAGGTGAGTCACCCAGGGAGTTCTAAGTGGTCTAGGGTGACTCCAGCGTTCTAAAGTGAATACGACACTGGAGGTGCCATGACTGTACAAAATATCGACCGTGAGGCAGTTGCTCACGGCAAAATCACAGAAAAGCCGCTGCGTGAGCGGCCGAAGTTCCCAACGTGGGCACTCAAGCTCACTATGGCCGTCACCGGCCTGATCTTCGCGTTGTTCGTTGCCTTCCATATGGCCGGCAACCTGAAGATCTTCTTGCCGTTCTATGACGACGGCACGCACCCAATCGACGTCTACGGCGAGTGGCTGCGCAACATGTTCTACCCGCTGTTCCCCCACGAGGCTTTCCTCTGGATCTTCCGCATTGTACTGCTCGCCTGCCTGGCGCTGCACATCTACGGCGCATTCGCGCTGACCGGGCGTTCCCACAAGTCCCGTGGCAAGTTCCGCCGCAGCAACCTCATGGGCGGTATGAACAGCTTCACCACCTCGACCATGCTGGTCACCGGTGTGGTGCTGCTTGCGTTCATCGTGTTCCACATCCTCGACCTCACCGCAGGTGTGGCACCGGCTGCCTCGGATCAGTTCGCACACGGCGAGATCTACGCCAACATGATTGCAAGCTTCTCGCGCTGGCCCGTCACCATCTTCTACATCATCGCCATGGTGACGCTGTTCCTGCACCTGACGCACGGCATCTGGCTCGCTACCAGCGACCTCGGTATCACCGGTCGCCGTTGGCGCGCGGTCATGCTCTTCATCGCATACCTGCTCCCCGCAGTGGTGATGATTGGCAACATTGCCATTCCTCTATCCATCGCTTTGGGCTGGATCGGCTAAGGACGTAAAGGTTTTTCAACTATGAGCAATCAAATGCAAACCACAGCTCGCCCTGAGTTCAACCAGCCAGCATCGGTCGTACCGGGAGTCCGCCCGGGTAGCATCCTCGACTCGGCTGAGCCCAAGGGCGTTCCCACCAAGGAAATGTGGGAATACCACAAGAATCACATGAACCTGGTGTCCCCGCTGAACCGCCGCAAGTTCCGCGTGCTGGTCGTCGGCACCGGTCTCTCCGGTGGCGCTGCCGCTGCGGCGCTCGGTGAGCTTGGCTACGACGTCAAGGTATTCACCTACCACGATGCTCCGCGTCGTGCGCACTCCATTGCTGCTCAGGGTGGCGTGAACTCCGCACGCGGCAAGAAGGTCGATAACGACGGTGCGTACCGCCACGTCAAGGACACCGTGAAGGGCGGCGACTACCGCTGCCGTGAGTCTGACTGCTGGCGCCTGGCCGTTGAGTCCGTTCGCGTGATTGACCACATGAACGCCATCGGTGCTCCCTTCGCCCGCGAATACGGCGGCACCCTCGCCACCCGCTCCTTCGGCGGTGTGCAGGTCTCTCGTACCTACTACACCCGTGGACAGACGGGTCAGCAGCTCCAGCTCTCCACTGCATCCTCGCTGCAACGCCAGATCCACCAGGGCTCCGTTGAAATCTTCACCCACAATGAGATGGTCGATTTGATCGTCACCGGTGAAGGTGACAATAAGCGCTGCCAAGGCTTGGTCATGCGCAACCTGATCAATGGTGAGCTCACTGCCCACACCGGCCACGCCGTAATCCTGGCTACCGGTGGCTACGGCAACGTGTACCACATGTCCACGCTGGCCAAGAACTCCAACGCGGGCGCCATGATGCGTGCTTACGAGCAGGGCGCATACATCGCTTCGCCTTCCTTCATTCAGTTCCACCCAACCGGCCTGCCGGTGAACTCCGAATGGCAGTCGAAGACGATCCTGATGTCCGAGTCCCTGCGTAACGACGGCCGCGTTTGGTCTCCCATTAAGGAGAAGGACGATCGCGACCCCAACACCATCCCCGAAGATGAGCGGGACTACTTCCTCGAGCGTCGCTACCCCGCATTCGGCAACCTAGTGCCCCGCGACGTCGCATCCCGTGCGATCTCCCAGCAGATCAACAAGGGCCTCGGTGTTGGACCGCTGCATAACGCCGCATACTTGGACTTCCGTGACGCCATCGAGCGCCTCGGCCAAGACACCATCCGCGAGCGCTACTCCAACCTCTTCCAGATGTACGAAGAGGCTATCGGCGAGGATCCCTACACCTCCCCGATGCGTATTGCTCCTACCTGCCACTTCACAATGGGTGGTCTGTGGACGGACTTCGACGAGATGACCTCCATCCCCGGCTTGTTCGCAGCCGGCGAGTGCTCCTGGACCTACCACGGCGCAAACCGCCTCGGCGCTAACTCGCTGCTTTCGGCTTCCGTCGACGGTTGGTTCACCCTGCCGTTCACCATTCCTCACTACCTGGCAAATCACCTCGGTGAGGAGCGCCTGTCGGAGAGCGCACCTGAGGTCACCGCTGCCTTGCAGCGTGCACAAGCTCGCATTGACCGCTTGATGAACGTTCATGGCACCGATCCTCACGGCCCCGAGTACTACCACCGCCAGCTCGGCGAGATCCTGTACTTCTCCTGTGGCGTGGCTCGTAACGTTGAAGATCTCAAGGCAGGCATTGAGAAGATCCGTGCTCTGCGCCGCGAGTTCTGGTCCAACGTCCGCGTGACCGGTAAGCAGGAAGAAATGAACCAGGTGCTCGAGTACGCACAGCGCGTGGCCGACTACATCGACCTGGGTGAGCTCATGTGCGTCGATGCGCTCGACCGCGACGAGTCCTGCGGTGCTCACTTCCGCGACGATCACCTCTCGCCTGAGGGTGAAGCAGAGCGCGATGACGACAACTGGTGCTTCGTATCCGCATGGGAGCCGGGCGCTGCAGAGGGCGAATTCATCCGCCACGCTGAGCCGCTCACCTTCGAATCGATCCCGCTGATGACAAGGAACTACAAGTAATGAAACTCCATCTCGAAATCTGGCGCCAAGCCGGACCGTACAGCGAGGGCCACTTCGAATCCGTCGATGTGCCCGATGCGGTTCCGCAGATGTCCATCCTGGAGCTGCTTGACCACGTCAACAGCAACCTCATCGAGCAGGGTAAAGAGCCTTTCGCCTTCGCCTCTGACTGTCGCGAAGGTATCTGTGGCACCTGTGGCCTGCTGGTCAACGGTCGCCCCCACGGCCGCGAGCAAAACCAGCCTGCCTGCCAGCAGCGCCTGCTCAACGTCAAGGATGGCGAAACCCTTAAGATTGAGCCTTTCCGCTCCGCTGCATACCCCGTGATCAAGGACATGGTCGTTGACCGTTCCGCCCTGGATCGCGTGATGCAGCAAGGTGGTTACGTCACGGTGAATGCCGGTACCGCACCGGATGCCGACACCCTGCACATGAATCACCAGAGCGCTGAATTGGCACTGGATCACGCTGCCTGCATCGGCTGTGGTGCTTGTGTTGCTGCCTGCCCGAACGGCGCAGCTCACTTGTTCACCGGCGCGAAGCTGGTACACCTCTCCCTTATGCCCCTGGGCAAGGAAGAGCGTGGCAAGCGTGCCCGCAAGATGGTTGATGAGCTCGAAACCAACTTCGGTCACTGCTCCCTCTACGGTGAATGCGCCGATGTCTGCCCCGCAGGCATCCCGCTGACCGCCGTGGCAGCCGTCAATAAGGAGCGCGCTCGCGCTGCACTGCGTGCCAAGGACGACTAAGTCCTCATAGCCACCTCCAAGCACAGCCCCGCTCACCCCAAGGCGGGGCTGTTTGCTATCAATCGGAGGGTTGATATGCCACAAATGATTGCCCCTATTTGTGGCTAGTGTGAGAAATGTGATGCGGATGAGGTTCGCACCGCATCGCCGGGGGCGACTAAGCTAACACCTACGAGCATGCTCGCCGCAGGGATCTTCTCGCCGGGCATTCAAGCGAAAACGAACGTTTGAAAGAAAGGGCCAACACCACATGTCTGACGCTGTAAAAGCTAAAAACGCCGAAGGCTACCCCGTCTTCGAGGGGCGCATGAACTACATCGATGGCTATGACCCAGTGAGCTACTACGCACCTCACTCCTCCCTGCAGAAGACCTCCACCTGGCTCGGCATGGGGCTTTTGTTGACCGCCCTCGCTGGCCTCGGCACCCTTGTGTTCGGTTTCGGTGCTAAGAGCGTTGGCTCCCAGGAACTGTGGGGCACCTACGCTCTCATCGGCGCTGTGATTGCCGGCGCTTGCATCGTGGGTGGCTTCGGCCTCATCCACTACGGCCGTCGCGATTACCGTAAGTACCGCGCAGAAACCGGCCGCATCAACTAGAAGCTGCAAAAGCGGCACGTTTTCGCCTCACCTGCACCCGGAACCTCCTTAGCGGACCCCGGGTGCTTTTTGCTGCTGAGAGCCGCTGTCTTCTTCGACTCGGGGGTCCAGTGCAATAATGAGCCGCATGCAAGAAACCCCGATCGCTGGCATGGCGGTTCCAGGTCCCTCGCCGGAAGATGAAGCCGCGCGCCGCAAAACGCTTCGTGCGCACAAAACCTTCGCTACCGGCCTACTGGTGGTCGCGGCCGCCATCTTCCTCAGTTGCCAGTGGTATGCCGCAGAAACGGACCCGACGCCCACATGGGTTGGCTTTGTGCGTGCAGCCGCCGAGGCAGGTATGGTCGGCGGATTGGCGGACTGGTTCGCAGTGACCGCCTTGTTCCGCTATCCGCTGGGTCTGAAGATCCCCCACACCGCGATTGTGAAGCGCAAAAAGGATCAGGTTGGGGAGGCCCTAAGCGATTTTGTGGCGGAGAACTTCCTCAACGCCACCCTCATCACGCAGAAGATCCAGGCTGCGAATCTGCCCACTATCATTGCCAATTGGTTGGTCAAGCGGGAAAACGCCGATCGGGTCTCCTTGGAAGTAGGCAAGTTCACCGCCAAGGTGGTGCGGGCACTCAATCCCGAGGACGCGGAGGCTGTGATCAGGCAGGGGATCGTCGAAAAGCTCAAAGAGCCCGCGTGGGGGCCTCCTGCGGGCAAGCTGTTGCAAGACCTCATTGACGGCGGTCAGTTGGAGCCGGTGGTAGACCAGTTGGTTTCGTGGCTTCATCGAAAGGCGTTGACCTCTGAGGCGCTCATTGTGCGCTTACTCGATGAGCGTGCGCCGACGTGGGCGCCAAAGTTCATTAATGAATTGGTCGGCGATCGCGTCTACCGCGAGCTTGTGCAATGGACGGCGGCTGTGGACGGAGATAAGAACCACGAGGCGCGCCAAGCTATTCGACGTTTCCTGCAGCAATTCTCGAATGATCTTCAACATGATCCGAAGATGATTGCCAAGGTCGAGGACATAAAACATGACCTCATGGCCAGTGAGCCGATGCAGAACATCGCCGGTACGTTGTGGGAGAAGGCCTCGGCAAACATCATTGAGGTCGCGGAGGATCCGGATTCCATCTTGCGCGTCAAAGCCCGTGAGCTGGCGTTGCAGTGGGGTCAGCGCCTCCACGACGATGCTGAAGTACGAGAGGCACTCGACCGGCGCATCACGCAGGCGGCAGCGTTCCTGGCGGATAACTACGCCGATGAGGTGACCTCGATCATCGCGGAGACCATCGAGCGCTGGGACGCTGATGAGGCTGCGGACAAAATCGAACTGATGGTAGGCAAGGACCTGCAATACATCAGGCTGAACGGCACCGTCGTTGGCGCGATCGCAGGCCTTGGCATTTACACTGTTTCCTACCTTTTGTTTGGCGTTTAGGAGAATTGTTTCGTGAGTATCGCAATGATATATGTCGCGCTGAAGTACGTCGTCTTCGGATTCAAGCTGCTCATTTTCGCAGGGGGAATCACCGGAGCCGCGATGGCAGCAATGACGCGCGGAGACGCCTTCTCTGTAGCCGACCGCCACGACAAGTGGATCTGGGTGGCAATGCTCGCGGGCTCGTCGCTGGTCCAATTAATCAACGTCCCGTTCCTCTCCTGGATCGGTATCGTGATCATCGGACTCTACTGGTTCGATGTACGACCCCAGATCAAGGACATTCTCGAAGGAAACTACGGCTGGTAAATGGCCGTGGAACTTCCAATTTCCTCGCTCCTCATCAATCCAGCGGCCACATTCGATGAGATACGCGAACAATCAGCCGACGCGCTGCGTCAAGCCATGGGTGTCGTGGTGGAGCCCTCTATGCTCACCGCGATTGCCCCGCATCCAGATGCCGCAGACATCCCAGACACCCCAACCATAGCCACCTTTGCAGGTTTCCCCACCGGCAAGCACCACAGCCTCATCAAAGCAACTGAGGCCAGGTTCGCGGTGCAGCAAGGAGCCACCATCGTGGCTCTTGTGCCTGACGTAGCGCATGTTCAACAGCGCCAATCCACAGCGCTCATCACCGAGGTTGCCACTTGCCGGGAATCTATCCCGCGACCCGCACAGCTTGCTGTAGTGCTCGAAACCACCGTGCTTGACCCGGCCACCCTGCAATGGGCTGTGCGGCAATTGCAGCCCGTGGGAGTGGATGCATTCATTGCCGGCACTACCGGCAGCTCTCCCGAGGGTATTCACGCACTCACCTCGGCCAGTAGCGTTCCCGTTATCGGGGTAGGGGGACATGAGTCAGCCCCCGCCTTGGTGGAGGCAGGGGCTGGCGCCCTGTGGGCCATCTTCTAGATATATACCTAGAAGACTAGATGGATGGCCCGAAGTTATTCTCCGCTGATAGTTCATTGAGATCCACGTCGTGGCCTTCAAGCTCAACGGACATGCCATCGTCGAGAACGGTGACTTTTTTGAAGCTGAGTCCAACGTCGATGCTGCCTGCAGCTTGTTTGAGTGCTTGCGTCAGAGCGTCGGATACGGCACTAGGCATGCTGAGTCCCAGCACCGAAGCCCCCTTTGCCTCAAAGGTGATCTGCCCGTCTTTCGCCCTGGGTTTGAGTTCTACTTTTGCGGCGCCGTCGGTGAATTCCACTTCCATGGTGCCCGCTTGAGGGTTGGAGCGTACGTCGCTGACTCGGACGCTCTTGTGCAGCAGATCGTTGACGAGCGCGCCTAGAGGATTGCTGCTTTCGGGTGCCTGCTGCGGCAATGCGTTTTCGAGGTACAGCTGGAGATTTGCCAGAAGAAACTCATTGCTCAGGTCGGTGGTGAGATCAATATCCTTGGCAATCAGGTGGTCCGGGTCGGAAATATCCAGGTGTTCGATCACGATGTGGGCGTCTGGTGTGCCGTTGATCGTAGGCACAGCGTTGGGGGCTGCGGGCTGTTCAATCTTCACCGTGTCGGGGGTGGTGATTTCTACGTGGTTGACGTCTTTTTGCAGCATGCCAAGCAGCACAGGGGAGCTGCCGAGGGAGACCTCTGCCTCGCGACCATCAGCGCTTTGGCCAACCTCATCGCGGATCTGCTTGGTGATGTACCAGCGGGTACCGAACTCCGCGCCAATGAGGACGATCAGCAGCACGGCGATGATGCTCAGGATAATTTGGAACACGGATCCATTTGATGTTTTGCTCACGGTGTTCAGAGTGCCTGAAAAAACCGCAAAAAGCTACGCGGCTGTGAGCCAGCGCATGAAGGGAAGCGGCAAGTGCTCAGGGCGCTACGAGTTCCCATTTAACGGTGAGCAGGTTATCGCTCAGCCTTCTGCGTGGCGGGGTGATCGGCCATTCGGTGGCGAGCATCCGCCTTGCTTCTCGCCACCGTTCCCTTGGCCCGAAGGGCGCGTAACCTGCGGCGTGTTCCCAGGCACGGTCGCAGGCTTGGAGCAGGGTGTGGATGCGTTCACCCGGGACGTTGCGATGAATCAGCGCCTTGGGCAGTCGCTCTGCGATCTCGGAGGGATAGTTGGTGTGCAACGGATCCCACGCCAGTGTGAGGCTTCGCGGCCCGGCGGCATCCAGGGTGATCCAGGTGCTGCGGCGCCCAAGTTCATCACATGTGCCCTCAACAAACAGTCCTCCGGGGGCGAGCCTGGAGCACACGGTGTCCCACGCCGCGGCCACTTGCTCCACGTCGTATTGCCGCAGAACGTTGAAGGCGCGAACGAGCTGCGGGGTATAGCCCGCCAGCTCAAAGCCGCCGAGGGCAAAGTGCACGCCGTGCTGATCGGGTTGGATGCGTTCGGGGTCGATCTCTAGGCCAATCACGCGCACATCCTCACGGATGCGCCGAAGCCATCCGGCCCATTCCACGGTGGTGGTGGCGGAGGCCCCGTAGCCTACATCCAGCGCAATCGGTGCAGCGGCGCCTTGGAGTATGCCGCGCACCGCTGGGTCATTGGCCATCCACCGGTCGAAGCGCCGAAGGCGGTTTTGGTTGGTGGTGCCACGGGTGATCACGCCGATGGGACGCCAAAGCCGACCCGCCCGGGCGAACTCGGCTCGCTTATTGTGGGCGTGGTCGGCCATGTGTGCTGCGCAAACAGTGGTTTAGAGGTTTTCTGCGATCCACTGTTCGGTGAGCTTGCCTTCGTTGTCGAAGAGTTCACCGAGTGCCTCTGCCACCTTGGGTTCGATGGCGCCGCCCATGAAGGGGATGTTCACGGTGACTTCATTGGCATACTCGAGCACGGTGCTATCGCCTTCGCCGCGAAGGCTGATGTCGCCCTTGAAGTCCACGGGAGTGCCCTTGACGTCTGCGGTGTAGGAGTTCTGCGCTTGCCCGTCGTTGAGCGCGCCTACGGTGACAACGCGCTTCACCTTCAGCGATTGGCTGATCATCGCGCGGACTGCCTCAGGCAGCAGCTCCTGGGGCAGCACTTCAAACAGGGTTGCCACTGCGCCGCTGTCTTGTTCGTTGAACTCGTGTACCTCGCCCGGCTCTGGCGAAAGGTGCTGGGTAATGTGTGCCCAGTAGTCGGCGTTGCAGAGCGCCTGGTGCACCTTTTCGGCAGGCTGTGCGATCGTTACGGTGTTCTCGCTTCGTGTGGTCATGGGTACAGACTACCGTTGAAGCTGTGACAGACCTAGACAACTCCCGCATTCTTGAACGAGCCCTGGCTATCGAGGGCGTTACGCGCACAGATGAGCGCTTCGCCGACCTCACCACGCTGCACGTTGGTGGACAGCCGGCGGTGAGCCTTCGCTGCAGCAGCGCTGAGGCCACGTGCCGTGTTATTGAGCTTCTCGACGCCCACGCGGTGCCCCTCCTCGTGGTTGGTGGGGGATCGAACCTGGTTGTTGCCGACGGCTCCTTGCCGTTTGCCGCTGTGATCCTGGACTTTGATGACATCGACATTGATGTGGAACGCGCTGTGCTGCGCGCCGATGCTGGTGCGGTGTGGGATGACGTAGTGGCAAGCGCCGTAGAGGCAGGCCTGGGAGGAATTGAGTGTCTCTCGGGAATCCCGGGCAGCGCCGGTGCAACGCCGGTGCAAAACGTGGGTGCCTACGGCTGTGAAATCGCCGATGTGCTCAGCAGCGTCACGCTCTTTAACCGCGAGTCTGGCCAAGTGGAGCGGGTCGAGGCTTCAGCTTTGGATCTAGCGTATCGCTATTCCAATTTGAAGTTCACACAGCGCGCGGTGGTCTTAGATATTCATCTGCAATTGCGCGCCGATGGGCTTTCTGCTCCGCTGCGTTTCGGCGAGCTCGCCCGCGTGCTAGAGGCGCAGGCGGAGCAGCGGCGTCCCGTGAAAGAAGTCCGCGACGCGGTGCTGGCGCTGCGAACAGGCAAGGGCATGGTGTACCAGCCAGAAGATCACGACACTTGGTCTGCGGGCTCATTTTTCACCAACCCCATTATGACCCCTGAGCAGGCAGAAAAGGTGCGTGCGGTGGTCGTCGAAAAGCTTGGAGCGGATGTTGCTGCGAGCATGCCCGCCTTTGAGGTCGAAGGTGGGGTGAAGCTTTCGGCGGCGTGGCTGATCGATCGCGCCGGGTTTGCCAAGGGCTATCCAGGCGAGGGCGCACCGGCGCGGCTATCCACCAAACACACCTTGGCGTTGACGAACCGCGGAGACGCCAAAGCCGCAGACATCGTTGCGTTGGCCCGAGATGTCCGCGGCGGCGTTGAGCAGGCCTTCGGGGTGACCCTTGAACCCGAACCCGTTTGGGTTGAGCTCGAGATTTAGCGCTTGGTCTTCTTCAACAATTCGTCTTGCACATCGCGGCGACGAACCTTGCCAAGCTGATCCTTGGGCAGCTCCTCAAAGTGGTAGAAGGTGCGCGGGACTTTGTAGCGGGTGAGGTTCTCGCGGCAATAATCCTTCAAGCCTTCAGGATCCAGCGCCGCGCCCGCTTGCAGGGTGATAGCGGCAACGACCTGCTCGGAGCCGTCGCCGCGCGGCAGACCAACCACCGTCGCCTCAACAATGTCCTGGTGGCCGCGAAGCACCTCTTCCACCTCGGCGGGGTACACATTAAACCCGCCGGTGATGATCACTTCCTTGATGCGCGCCACCAAGCGGATGAAGCCATCGGGTTCCATGATGCCAACGTCGCCGGTGCGGTACCAGCCGTCGTGGAAGCTCTTTTCTGTGGCCTCGGGGTTGTTGAGGTAGCCCTTGAACACCTGCGGGCCGCGAACCAACACCTCGCCTTCCTGTCCGTCTGGCATGGTCTCATCCAAGTTCTCCGGGTCCGCAATGCGAATCTCGGTATCGGGGAAGGGCACACCTACATACCCGGGGCGTCGATCGGAGCTCATGGGATTGCCCACAATGATCGGAGACGTTTCCGTAAGACCGTAGCCTTCCACCAGCAGGCCGCCGGTGAGGTTCTCCCAGCGTTCAACGGTTTCGGTGGGCAACGTTGATGCGCCCGAGAAAGAATTGCGGACGCCAGAGATAGAAATATTCTTCTCCTCGGCGGCCTCTACAATCTTCTGATACAACGTGGGTACGCCCGGCACCCACGTCGGGGTGTGCTTCTTCATGATCTTCATGATCAGTGGGATCTGCGGGGCGGGAAGCAGCACGATTTCTCCACCGATATATACGGCCAGGTTCAGCACAATGGTGATGCCATAGGCGTGGAACATGGGCAGCGCGCCCAATAGACGCTCTTCTTGATCGCCGAGGCCCTGCACCCATGCCTTACCTTGCAAAAGATTGGCGAATAGCCCACCGTGGGTGAGCTGCGCACCCTTGGGGGCGCCCGTCGTGCCAGAGGTGTAGAGCACCAGCGCCACAGATTCCTTGGTTACTTCTGGGCAAGACTTCACATCATCGCCGTTGCCACCAAGAGCAGGGCCGGTGAGCACATTCCATGGCACGGTGTTGGGTGCGTCTGCGGTGAGCGCCTCGCGCTGCTTGCGGATCATCGGTACGGGGAGTTTGAGCGCAAAGCGCTGCAAAGAAGGCATGGCGTCCACCATGTTCACTGAAACGATAGTTTCAAGCGGAGTTGTGTGGCGCAGCTTCTCTAAGGTGGAAGCCGCCTTATCCCACACGATGGCCACCCTGGCCTTGTGATCTTTAAACGGTCCCTCCAACTCGTGTGCGGTGTAGAGCGGATTGTGCTCTACCACGGTGGCGCCGAGCTTGAGCACCGCAAAATAGGCGGCGATGTGCTGAGGACAGTTCGGAAGGACGATCGCAACGTGATCACCGGGTCGCACACCCAGGGCCCGCAATCCAGCGGCGGCGCTGCGCACCTTCTTGTCCAGCTCGCCGTAGGTCATCTGGCGGCCGAAGAAATACGTGGCTGGCTTGTGGGCGTTCAGCTCAAGGTTGTTGTCGTAGATATCGAGCAACGTGGTGTCCCCGTATTCCAACGTTGGGGGAGTCCAATCGCCGTAATATTGCAGCCACGACTTCTCTTCTAACGCTGACATGGCACTTCCTTTGCAAGTTGTGTGCATTGTGTTGTGCCGCGCCTTAGTCCGTGCGGCCGCGCGGCACGCTAGTTACTCAAGCGTAACCTTGAGATGTGCCCCGCGCCATCTTTGCACCTAAAAATATTTTCTGGCGTTTTGTCCAGCGCATCAAGAGAAAGTAATTTCCACCAGCAATGCATGACGTTTGACACTGTGCCCAATGGCACGCCTCCCTAGTTTCTCTGCCTGAGAAACAGGGGATACGCTCGATACCATGTCTTTTGTCAACGCTGCTAGCCATGAGTTGCTCGCAAACGCCAGTCTGAAGATCAGCCCCGCAGGCGGCCACATCACCAGCGCCTCCACGGGCGATGGTGAGATCTTCTACCTCTCCTCGAACGCGAATTTTGGTGTTGGCGAGTCGATCCGTGGAGGCGTGCCGGTTATCGCGCCGTGGTTTGGCGGTTTGTTGGGCAAAGAACCATCGCATGGCTGGGCGCGCCGCGAACTGTGGGAGGTAAGCGAAAAGCCCACGGGCTTCGTTGCCAAGATCCGCCACGATGATTTCTGCTTGGAGCTCAGCGCGCTAAATGACGGAGATGTAGTGGAGATTCGCCTCCAAGCCACCAACCGAAGCTCGAGCCCCACCACAGTGCAGTTGGCGCTCCACCCGTATTTCGCTGTCAATGACATTGAGGACACTGCCATTCGCGGGCTCGGCGGCACCCGCGCATTGAACCAGGTCACGGGTGAAGAATGCTCGCTTCCTAAAGAGATCCGCTTTGATGGGCAGTACGACAATATCGCCCACGAGGCTCGTCGCGCGGTGATCGACGATGGGCAGCGGCGGATCGAGGTATCACCCATCGGCGCAGATGCGACGGTGGTGTGGAACCCGGGTGAAGCACTTGCGGCCACCATGGCAGACGTGGGCGAAGGTGAATGGAAGAAATTCGTCTGCGTTGAACCTGCGCTTTTAGGTGACAACTTTAAAGGTGTGCGCCTGCGCAGCGGCGATTCCGCCGAGGTGGGCATGCGAATCCGCGTCGAGGCGATCGAACACTAACCAACCAGCCAACCAGCCAAGCCCCGCAGTGCATCTAGGATGGCGAACATGCGTATCGCGATGATTTCCATGCATACCTCGCCCCTGCAGCAGCCGGGTTCGGGGGACGCTGGTGGCATGAACGTCTATGTGCTGGCTACGGCCCGTGAGCTGGCGCGCCGGGGTGTGGAAGTGGACGTGTTCACTCGCGCTACCCGCCCAAGCCAAGGCCACGTGGTGGATGTGGAGCCGGGGCTGCGGGTGATCAACGTGGTGGCGGGGCCTTACGAGGGCTTGTCCAAGGAGGAGCTGCCAACCCAATTGGCGGCATTCGCGGGCGGTGTGCTGCAGTTCGTTCGCTGCGAACAGATCCGCTATAACCTCATCCACTCCCACTATTGGCTCTCAGGGCAGGTGGGCTGGTTGCTCCGCGACCTCTGGCACGTTCCCCTGGTACACACCGCGCACACGCTCGCGGCGGTGAAGAACTCGCACCGCACCCCCACTGACACGCAGGAGTCCGATGCTCGGCGCATCTGCGAGCAACAATTGGTGGATAACGCGGATGTTTTAGTGGTGAATACCCCAGAGGAAACTAACGATCTGGTCCGTCATTACGACGCCGAGCCTGAAAAGGTGGCGGTGATCGCCCCGGGCGCAGACGTTGAACTCTTCACCCCAGGTCAGCAGCGCAATACAGAACAGGCGCGGCGTAATTTGGGCATCCCCATGCACACCAAAGTGGTGGCGTTTGTTGGGCGGCTCCAGGAATTCAAAGGGCCTCAGGTTCTCTTGAGGGCTGTCGCGGAACTGCTGCGGCGCGATCCCGCACGCGATATGCGGGTGATTATGTGTGGCGGCCCCTCGGGAGCCCAGGCCACCGTGGAGCACTACACCGAGCTTGCCCGATCGCTTGGGATTTGCCACCGGGTTCGCTTCTTGGATCCGCGTCCGCCGGAGGAACTCGTCGCTATTTTCCAGGCGGCCGACGTGGTGGCGGTGCCCTCCTATAACGAGTCCTTCGGGCTTGTCGCGATCGAGGCGCAGGCGTGCGGAACGCCAGTGATTGCGGCGCGCGTAGGTGGGTTGCCCATGGCCGTGCTCGACGGCGAAACTGGATTGCTGGTTCATGATCACGAGCCTGAGACCTGGGCTGATGCCATCGCAGAGTTACTTGACGACGATCCAACGCGCATCGCCATGGGCGTGGCGGCCAGAGAGCACGCCGCGCATTTCACGTGGGCACAGGCGGCGGAGAAGCTCGAGAGTGTGTATGTGGAGGCGTTGGAGTTTGAGCTCAATGTCTGCCACGATCGGAAACCCGAGGGCGCTTGAGCGCTGCAGCGGGGGACGTCGAAAAGCTAATGCCCGAACGGGCATAAATGTAAACATTCCCACATTTTCAATTCTTGGTGGAAGAAGCACGGCGAGCTCGACGCTTTGGTGGCATGCTGGGAGGTATGAGTAACGGCAAATTGATTCTTCTGCGTCACGGCCAGAGTGAATGGAACGCTTCAAACCAATTCACCGGCTGGGTGGACGTGAACCTCACCGAAAAGGGCGAAGCAGAGGCTCGTCGTGGCGGCGAACTGCTCAAGCGAGAAGGCGTGCTACCAGAGGTCGTGTACACCTCGCTGCTGCGTCGCGCCATCCGCACCGCCAACATTGCGCTGAATGCCGCTGATCGCCACTGGATTCCCGTGGTGCGCGACTGGCGCCTGAACGAACGCCACTACGGTGCGCTGCAGGGCCTGAACAAGGCAGAGACCAAGGACAAGTACGGTGAGGAACAGTTCATGGCGTGGCGCCGTTCCTACGACACCCCGCCACCGGCGCTCGAGAACGACGCCGAGTACTCCCAGGCCAACGACGTCCGCTACGCGGATCTGGACACCGTGCCACAGACCGAGTGCCTCAAGGATGTTGTTGAGCGCTTCGTTCCTTATTTCGAGGAAGAAATCCTGCCACGCGCTAAGAAGGGTGAAACCGTGCTTATCGCTGCTCACGGCAACTCCCTGCGCGCGTTGGTGAAGCACCTGGACGGCATCTCGGATGCAGACATTGCAGAGCTGAACATCCCCACCGGTATCCCGCTGGTGTACGAGCTCGATGCTGATGGCAAGGTGCAGAACCCTGGTGGTACCTACCTTGATCCCGAGGCTGCTGCCGCAGGCGCCGCTGCTGTAGCTGCCCAGGGCGGCAAGTAAATCTTCAGCCGGCTAGCGAAACATTAACGCACCCAATCCGTTCGTGGACTGGGTGCGTTTTGCTATAGCCTTGCCTGGTTTAGGCCTTCTCGTTGATCTTGTTCACCTGATTTTGTGCCAGTGCCTGTAGGGCTTCCTTCGGGATGGTGTTGGAGCCAACCACGGTGAAGGTTTTGCCCTTCACGGTGCCGGTGATGATCACGTTCTGGGAGCCGGCCGGGGGCACGTCCAGATCTTGACCCGCCACATTGAGGCCTTCAAGCTTTTCCTCAACCGCCACCACGTTGTCGGCGTCATTGATGTCGATTTCCATGGGGGTGACCGAGTAGGTGCTCACGCTCTTGGCAATCTCATTGGCGTGCTCACGGGTAATCGTGCCGCATTCATCTGGGTTCACTGTTGTTTCGGTGGCGTCGACGCGCACGATCGCCACTTCATCGCTATCGGGTACAGAGAACATTGCGGTGGCCGACTCTTCTTTGGGGAGCGCCGCCCACTTGCCCACGGTGGAAATATCAACGGCAAGCGGCTGGCACTGTTCAGGCTGCACCGGGCCATCGAAGTTTACGTTTCCCGCGAGATCCGAGGCCAGATCATTGATGGTGGATACGTCCGTGTGCTCAAGCCCCTCCGGCGCATCTTCGGGCCCGACGATCATTTCCTGCAGTGCAGAAGCCTGGGTCTGGGCGATCGTGGATTGAGCAGTGCTGGTGACGGTATTCGTGCTAGTTTCCGTCGAAGCGACGTCCCCACCTGAATCATTGCCGCAGGCACTCAAGCCCAGGGTCAAACAAAGGGGAATGGCAACGAGTGCCTTGCGGGAGGCGCGCTTGGAAAAGAAAGAACGGCTGTTCATCAAAAATCACTCCTGGGGAAGATGTGGCCGAGGTGGTGTGGACGAGTGTACGTGCTTTCGTCTAGCGCGGGACGTTCACGAGCCGGGGCAGTGCTATCGGTTTGCTTGAGCGTCCAATTTTGCAATTTGGCTGGACGCCAGCGTGCGCAGCACCTCCGGCTCGATGTTGTGGCCTACAACGGTGAGGTGTTTTCCCTGAGCATTCGCGCTGAGCACCAAGGTGGTCCTGCCAATCTTGTCACCGGGGCTGTCCTGGCCATCGAGTGCAACCGCCGATGTCACTACCTCCACCGCCTGGACGTCCTCGGCGTTGTCGAGCTCCATTGGCACGAGCTTGAGCTGGTAGGTGGTGGTGATGTTGCCAATCTGCGTGTCGTCGCTGCGCTTGACGCTCTGGCACTTTGCGGGATCCGCGCTGCGTGGACGCGCGTCGAGTTCAACGATTGCCCATTGCTGTTCAAAACCGCTGTACATGGCAACCGTGGTTTGATCCAAAGGGGTTTTTGCCCAAGCGGCAGCGGTATTGGAGTCGAAGATCAGTGGCTCGCACTCTGCGGGATCGAGCGTGGCCGGTGATGGTGGCTCATTCGAGCCGAATACTTCATAGAAATTGCCTGGTGCCAGGCCTTCGGGTGCATCGGCGGGGCCAACGATGGCGTCGCTGAGCTCCGTGTGCGCAGCCTGAGCTTGCACCTCGCCATGGGCGGGGGCTTGCGAGGCGTCGGGCGACTGGGAAGTTTGCTGCGCGGAGTCTGACTGAGAACATGCGCCCAAGCCCACGGCGAGGGCTATGACACACAGGCCGAGGTGGTAATGAGCGCGCATCCGTTCTCCTTTTGCGTCAAGGGCTGTGCATGTTCGGGTTCTTCCTGCATGAGCCTAGCAGCGCAGGCGCCTCTCTCTTGGTTCATCCGCAAGACAGGAAGATGCTTCACTGAGGTGGGGTCTGAAGTGATTGCTCGGGGCGCGCGGGTGGCCGATGTGCACTAGCATGAGGAGCTAGTGACACTTCTAGCAGCTTTTTTCCTGGGCGTGGTCGTAGCCGGCCTCGCCCTACCGGCATTTCAGTGGCTGAAAAAACGCGTGCGCCGCTATCGTTCGGCAACCACTTTGAATGCGAATAAGGTCACCACTGTCAGCCAGGTCCTTCACCTAACGGTGCAGGGTTCGCCCACTGGGGTGACGGTGATCGACCGTACTGGCGCCGTGTTGCTTTCCAACACGCCCGCGCACGAGATGGGCATTGTCCACGAGCGTTCATTGAATCCTGACATTTGGAAGCAGGCGGAGCTTGTGTTCGAGGATCAAGAGACGCATTCGGTGGAATTGGCCACGGATCAACGCCGACCAGGTGGCCGTATCACCTCGGTACGCGCGGTGGTTCAGCCGCTTTCGCTTGTCGACGATCGCTTCGTGGTCGTTTTCTCCACAGATGAATCCGAGAGCCAGCGCATGGAATCGGCTCGGCGTGACTTTGTGGCCAACGTTTCCCACGAGCTGAAAACGCCGGTGGGTGGCATGGCGCTGCTGGCTGAGGCACTCATGGAGGCATCCGATGATCCAGAGCAGGTGGCGTACTTCGGGGAACGCCTGCATAGCGAGGCACATCGTTTGGCCGACATGATCAATGAGCTGATCTCGCTTTCCAAGCTGCAGGGAGCAGAAGCACTGCCTGACATGAGCCCGGTAGACATTGACGATGTGGTGGATGAGGCGCTGGCTCGCAACTACCTGGCGGCGGAAAACGCGGGCATCGAACTCAGCCGGACCAAACGTGCTGGGGTGCAGGTGATGGGTGACAAGAATCTACTGGTCACCGCGCTTTCTAATCTGGTGAGCAACGCCATCAACTACTCGCCGAACGCGATGCCGGTCTCGGTGAGCACGAAGGTGGCCTCGGGTGATCGCGTGTTGATCCGCGTCATCGATCGCGGCATCGGCATTGATCCCGCCGATCAGAAGCGCGTGTTCGAGCGTTTCTTCCGTGTGGATAAAGCTCGTTCGCGATCTACCGGCGGAACGGGCCTGGGGTTGGCTATCGTTAAACATGTGGCTGCGAACCACGGGGGCACTGTGAAGCTCTGGTCGCGCCCTGGAGCAGGATCAACGTTTAGCATCGAGCTGCCCGTGGCCACACAGCAACGTGGAGAACCTGAGACTTTAGACCCCGAAGTTTCGCCAAGACTCTCCGGCTCGCTGAGAACCGGTGTGCCGAGGGTGGGAGTCAGACGAAAGGAAAAGCCGTGACCACAATCTTGCTCGTTGAGGATGAAGCATCGCTTGCAGATCCCTTGGCCTTTCTGCTGAAAAAAGAGGGTTTCGAAGTCATCCACGCGGCCGACGGCCCCACCGCGTTGGAATACTTCCGCAGCAACGACATCGACATTGTGCTGCTGGACCTCATGCTTCCGGGCATGTCTGGTACGGACGTCTGCAAGGAGCTGCGGGCAACCTCGCAGGTGCCAGTGATTATGGTGACCGCCCGCGATTCTGAGATCGACAAAGTAGTGGGGCTTGAATTGGGGGCGGACGACTACGTAACCAAGCCCTATTCCTCCCGAGAACTGATCGCCCGCATCCGCGCCGTCCTGCGCCGCGGTGGTGAGCCCGCCATGTACGAGGAAGAAGAAGACGAGCAGCTGCTTGAAGGCGGCCGCGTGCGCATGGACGTGGAGCGCCACACCGTGACCGTCGAAGGTGAAGTGGTGCAGATGCCACTGAAGGAGTTCGACCTTTTGGAATATTTGCTGCGTAATGCGGGCAGAGTGCTCACCCGCGGCCAGCTCATCGACCGAATCTGGGGAGCCGACTACGTCGGCGACACGAAAACCCTCGATGTGCACGTCAAGCGCTTGCGCTCCAAGATCGAGCTTGAGCCAAAGTCTCCGCGTAACCTCATTACTGTTCGGGGTCTTGGCTACAAGTTTGAGCTTTAACCGTTGCCGGATGGCGTGAGAACACCTCTGGGTGCACGCTGATCAACTCCTGCCGAGAACGGCAATGCTGGGCTAGGACCTCGTAAGAAGCGTCCCCGATCAAGGCGCGTAATTCCTGCTCGTGGCTCTGCCACATTGGTTGGGCATTGTCGTGGCAGCGCGCATCGGTGGTGCAATACCAATCGAAGTCCTCACCACCGCCACCCCATCCACGGCGCTCATACTCGGTGATGGTGGTTCGCAGAATTTCTTGTCCATCAGCTCGATCTTCATAGGCCTCCAGGCGGCGCAGCGGTAACTGCCAGCACACCTCGGGTTTGACCACCGTCAGATCTTCGCCTGCCTCTAGTGCCCACTGATGGATCGCGCATCCTGCGCCAGTGTCCCAGCCTGCTCGGTTAGCAAAAATGCAGGCGCCGTCGATCACTTTCGTCTTGAGGGCGGGCTCCGCTTCGCCATCATCGTTGTCCAGCTCATCCCACACTAACCAGGGCTCCAGTTCGCCCTCGGCAGTTTCAAGGTGGTGTTGCCAAAAGCGTTTGGGCATGCGCGTCGCGGCGTCGAAAAGCTGAGCGCGATCCTCCTCATCGGTGAGGAACGCACCGTGGCCGCAGCAACCAACGTCGGGGTTGGTGGCATCGATGCCCTTGCAGCGCGATGTGCCGAAACCGCAGGCATAGGTTGATTCCAGCCAGGTTAAGTCGATGGTGATTTGGTGCAGTGGATCCTCGGGGTTGGTGAACTCGAACCATTCGCGCGGGAAATCCGGGGGCAGTTCATCGCCGCGGCGGATGGATGCTGCGGCGGGAGAGCTTGCGGGAAAACCGAGGTTGATCCTAGGCATGAAAACTCAACTTTCGGGGGCGGTGCATACGAAATCACGCTATACCGTCTACGCTAATAACGTGCGATTAGGTGTATTGGACGTGGGAAGCAATACCGTTCATATGGTTGTGGTGGACGCCAAGCAAGGTGGCCAGCCAAGCCCAATGAGCGATTGGAAGACCACCCTGAAGTTGGTTGAGTACCTCGATAGCGACGGTGCCCTCAGTGGCAAGGGCGTGCGTAAGCTCACCAACTTCATTGAAGAAGCCAAAGATGTAGCAGAGAAACTTGGTTGCGAGGAAATCATGCCCTTTGCAACCTCAGCCGTGCGCTCGGCCAGCAACGCCGATGATGTGCTCGATCACGTCGAGCGTGAAACGGGTGTGCGCTTGGAGATCCTCTCTGGCACCGATGAAGCGCGATTGACCTTTCTCGCTGTCCGCCGCTGGTACGGATGGTCTGCAGGGCGCATCATTAACCTCGATATCGGTGGCGGTTCCCTGGAGATGTCCTGCGGGACGCAGGAGGAGCCGGATGCGGCATTTTCCTTGGACTTGGGTGCCGCGCGTTTGACCCACAATTGGTTCGATTCCGATCCGCCTTCACGTAAAACGATCAATCTTCTACGTGATTTTATCGACGCCGAATTGGACGAGCCTGCAAAAGCGCTGCGAGCCTATGGGCCGAAGTGGCGCGCGGCGGCGACGTCAAAAACCTTCCGTACGCTGGCGCGACTCACCGGCGCGGCGCCTTCTTCTGCCGGAATGTACGTGCAACGAGAGCTTACAGCGGCGGGTTTGCGACAATTGATTGCCTTCATTTCTCGCATGACAGCGGCTGACCGTGCAGAATTAGAAGGAGTAAGTTCCAATCGCTCGCACCAGATTGTGGCTGGCGCACTCGTTGCCGAAGCAGCGATGCGGGCCTTGGAGCTTGAAAGAATTGAGATTTGTCCTTGGGCGCTACGCGAGGGAGTAATCCTTCGTCGTCTCGAACAAGGAGTGTCCCCACAGACGACCCGGCCGAAGGGCCGAGGAGGTAACAAGGAGTAATGAGCGATAAGCAACTCACTGTCGCCGAACTGCTAGCACGTTCGGGCGGTTCGGAGGACAGCTCCAGCACCCCACGTCGCCGTCGTCGCCGTAGCCTGGAAGAAGGCGGTATCTCCGTTGCGGAGCTGACCGGCAACATTCCCAAGGTGGCTTCCAAGCCTGCGGAATCGAAGCACTCCAATGTGCCGATCGACGAAGAGCACGAAAACCGTCAGGATCCAGACTCCCCGGATCCGCTCGAGGTAGAGCGCGACACCGAAGCGGACAAGGACCCGGCAGAGGATCAACCTGCGCCGCTGGGCGTAGAGCCCAATGAAGATGCCACCGACGCTCAAGAAGACGTGATTGCCCATCCCCTTGGGGCACAGCCCCGCGAGGATGCGGACGAAGATCACGATGAGCCCCTCGCCGTTGACATTCCAGACGAGGCGGCGGATGCAGAGGATGAGCAAGACCGTCCCACCGCGCATGATGCTGGAGACGTCTCCACCGGCTCCCAGGACGGCTCCGGTATTCAATTGCAGGTGGTGGACGAAAAAGATCCGGTGCGTTTGACCACCGGTTCCTTCCCCGCCCAGGCGCCTGCGGTTTCCGAGTCGGAGACCCAGCAGCCGGAGGCGGAATCTGAACGCTTTGAGGCAGAGGAACACGATGCCGAGCAGACCACGGTGATCCGCGGCGTTTCTGAGCCTGTTCGCCCTCAGATGGATGCGGAGGACACGAACGTGATTCCGCAGATCGCGGAGGAAGACCCCACATCTGAGGCTGACGTTCAAGACACTCAGAAACAGCGTGACGAGCTGGAAGAGCTCGACGATGACGCGCTTGCCACCGCCTACGATGAGGAAGAGGCTAAGAACGAAAAGGTTTCCATGGGGGCTGTGATCTTGATGGCCTTGGTGGGCATCGTGATCGGCGCCGTTGTGTTCTTCGGCTTCCAGATGCTCTGGGGATCCTTGAACAAGTGGATCGTGACTGTTCTTGCTCTGCTGGTGACCGGCGCGATGGTCGGTGTGGTGCACGCTCTGCGCACATCTAGCGACAAGCTCAGCATGGGACTGTCAGCTCTTGTTGGTTTGGTGATGACATTCGGCCCCGCGCTGATCGCATAAATCCAGGTTTCAGGTTTTCAACTGGTGCCCCGCATGTAGTTGCGGGGCGCTTTTGCTGTGTAGCGCCGGGTGGCGAATGTTTGGGTTGTCATGGCACTGTGGGAGCCATGTCTACTGTTGCAATCATTGGTGGCGGCAAGATCGGCGAGGCTTTGCTCGCTGGATTGATCGCCGGTGGAATGAGCCCGAAGAGGATTCACGTTGCCAATCGTCGCAAGGAGCGGGGGCAGGAGCTCAAGGAGCAGTATGGAATTCAGCCCTTTGAGGAAAATGCTGCTGCCGCGGATGGCGTTGACGTGGTCTTCTTGTGCGTGAAGCCCAAACAGCTTGTGGCTGTGGTCGATGAGATTGCAGAGACCGTGGATAACAACGACGCCACGATCGTGGTGTCCATGGCTGCGGGGGTGAAGTCGGCCGCCATCGAAGAAGTTTTGGCGGCTGGTACGCCGGTGCTTCGCGTTATGCCGAACACTCCGATGCTGGTGGGCAAGGGCATGTCTGCCGTTGCACCGGGGCGTTTCGCCGATGATGAGAACGTTGAGCAGGTTCGTAAACTGCTGCAAACGGTGGGGGAGGTCGCGGTAATCGACGAGTCCGACATGGACGCGGTGATCGCGATGTCTGGTTCTTCGCCTGCGTATCTCTTCCTTTTCGTTGAAGCGATGATTGACGCCGGTGTTGATCTTGGCCTGCCGCGCGACGTTGCGAAGACTTTAGCCACGCAATCGATGTATGGTGCGGCGACGATGCTCAAGGAGACCGGTGAAGAGCCCGCCCAGTTGCGGGCGAATGTGTCTTCGCCGGGTGGTACAACGATTGCTGCGCTGCGTTCCCTGGAGGAGTCCGGTTTGCGCGGCATGGTGTATCGTGCGGCGGAAGCGGCGGCACAGCGCAACGCCGAGATGGGGAAGTAAGACGCTTTTCGACGTCTCACGCGAGGGGTAACAACCACGAGGGTTGTTACCCCTTTTCTTTGAAGTTCTACTTCAAGGTACATGCTGCTGTTGCCGCGAGAAACTGTTGTGTGCAGTGCTTTCTATGAGGCGCAATGTTGTTCAGGGGATGATTGAAACGCCTGAGTTCCCGTGAGTCGCAGCCGTCTCACAATTCACGCTAAGCTAATGCAAGCACGTGCGTGTCCGTTCTGTGGGAGGGGAAGCCTACAGCGCGCCACGAGCTGAAGGGTAGATATAACTATGGCAAGAGAAGAAAACGGAACCTTTTTAACGGTCGCTGAGGTCGCAGAAATCATGCGAGTGTCCAAGATGACCGTCTATCGCTTAGTGCACTCCGGCGAATTGCCTGCAGTGCGCGTGGGGCGCAGTTTCCGCGTCCACGAAAAAGCGGTGAATGAGTATCTGGATGCCTCGTACTACGAGGTCGGCTAGATTCTTGCGCTGTGGTGAGCCGCTCGTGGCTGCTCACAGCAGTTCCGTACACTTCGTCAGCCCCATCAGCAACATCCAGGTGGATCGCAAACACCTGCGGCGTTGCTGATGGGGTTGACGTCTCTGATTGGTGTTCAAAGCCTGTTCTTTCGGACAACTCATTTTGGTTGGCCGCCCGCCCGCCGGTATGATGGAGCGCATTCGTGTCGGCTCCGACTTGGATACGGTGCGTTCTGCATAGAGCGCGCTTGTACTCCAAGTGCCGCCCAGTTGCGGGAGAATGTGCACTTCAAACGCAAAATCCGGCGAAAGCGGGAATGAGCTTGGGTGGCCACGTCGACAGGGAAGTACGTACACCAACGAAATTTGTAAAGGGGACCGTTATGGGTTCTGTGATTAAGAAGCGCCGCAAGCGCATGTCCAAGAAGAAGCACCGCAAGCTGCTGCGTCGCACCCGTGTGCAGCGTAGAAAGCTTGGCAAGTAATACATCCTTGCACGCTAGAAGCCGCCGAATCTCAGCCAAGAGCTTGTGTATCTCGGCGGCTTTGGTGCATCCGGAATCCTGAGCGCACAAGGAAGGTGACCTTATGAGTAGCAACAAACCCAACCGTCCTGTACTGATCGCGCTCATCGTGGTCGTTGTGCTTGTGGTGGGCGCCGGTGCGTACTTCTTCGGACTGCGCTCGGGGAATACCCGCGGTGGGGAACATACGCAGCAGGCCGCCAGCAGCAAATCCAGCGCATCCGCAGATGCGCAGGTGCGCCAAAAAGTAACGCCAGGTACTAAGGGTCTTGAGGGCCCGAAGCCTTTGGAGGATGGTAGCTACAACGCGATGATTGTTGGGCCAAAGGCGCCAATCCGCAGCGCGGAAGACGTGCTGAATGTGCATCGGCGCAATCCGGAGGATCCCTTCGCTATCGGCGCGGTGGACGCGCCGGTGGTGATTAGCGAGTTTTCTGATTTTGAATGCCCGTTCTGTAGTCGATGGGCCAATGAAACCGAGCCGGCTTTGATCCGGGATTATGTGGATCAAGGGCTTGTGCGCATTGAGTGGAACGATATGCCGGTGAATGGCCCTGCGGCAGAAGCTGCGGCCAAAGCGGGGCGCGCCGCAGCAGCGCAAGGTAAGTTCCAAGAATTTAAGCGAGCCTGGTACGAGGAAACCGCCCAAACGCAGGGACATCCGAATTTCCAGATGGAAGATTACGTTCGCATTGCCAAGAAGGCGGGGGTTCCGGATTTAGCTCAGTTCCAGGCGCAGGCGGGCGACGGCACTTTCGACGAGGTGATTGCACAGGCTCAGCAGTACGGCGCTTCCATCGGAATAAATGGCACGCCCGCCTTCGTTGTTGGTGAGCAATTCATCTCTGGTGCGCAACCCCTTTCCACCTTCGTGCAGACCATCGACGCGGAGTTGCAGAAAGTGGCGGATGCCTAAGGAGCTGGTCTAGCGCCGTTTGTTTGCTCGCCGGGTGATTTTCCAGCCGCTGTAGCTCACCGCGGCGGCCGCAAGCGCTGGTTTGCCGTAGGTGCGGGCAGCTTTGCGGAGGCTGCGATAGTCGCGCACCTCCCAGCCTCGCCGTTCCGCCTCCTTCCGCAATTGACGATCAGGGTTCACCGCCACTGCGGTCCCCACCATTGAGAGCATGGGAACGTCATTGATGGAATCCGAATAGGCGGTGCATCGGTTGAGGTCGAGTTTCTCTAGCGTGGCAAGGGCGGCCACGGCGTGGCGTTTGCCGGGCCCGTGCAGGATGTCGCCCACGAGCCTGCCGGTAAAACGCCCATCTTCCACTTCGGCCACGGTGCCGAGCGCCCCGGTAAACCCAAGTCGCTTCGCAAGCACCTGTGCGAGTTGCACGGGGGTCGCGCTGACGAGCCACACTTGCTGGCCTGCGGCGAGGTGCTGATCGGCGAGCGCTTTGGTGCCCGGCCACAGTTTTTCGCCCATGTTGCTATCAACGATGTCCTCACAAAGTTCAACGAGCTCGGCGACGCTTCGCCCCTTGACGAATTCGAGGGCTTGTTCACGTCCCTTCGCAACGTCCTCGGCGTTTTCGCTGCCGGTTAAGCGGTACTTTGCCTGCTTCCACGCCACCGGCAGAATTTCGTTGAGTTTGAAGTATCGCCGCTTCGCCAGTTCCATGAAGAACACGGCGAGGGAGGAACCCTGAATGAGGGTGTTGTCGATATCGAAGAAAGCCGCCGCGCCAATATCTTGGGGGATGTGCGGGTCCGGGGTGCTGATGCGTGCAGATCCGGCAGCTTCGAGTGATCCAGAGACGGAATCGAGCCCCGAGGCGTAATCGCCCAGTTCCAGGTCGAAGAGTTCCGCGGCGGCGAGGGCAGCAGACGCCTCACCGGCGAGGCGTTGGGAATTGGCATCAACTGGAGGCAAAGCGAGCTCCTCAAAGAAGCGTCGCAAGTTGCCCCTCGTCATGGACCATCCCGCGAGGAATTCCTGGGGTGTTTGTGGCCAGGTGGGATCAGGCAGATGAGAACTCAACAGCTTCGCTTTCCACGTTTGGTGCAGGGGGATTCAGTAACCTGTTCCTATGGTAACGGCTGAAGCCTTGAGCTTCTCGACGAACATGTGGCCGCCTAGAAAGGTGCAGTACAACAATGGCAGCAAAAGTAGAGCTCATGACGCGCGCGAGCTGCGGTTCTTGCAGGCGTGTCGCTGAACAAATCGCGCCAGTGGTGCGCGCGGCGGGTGCGGATTTGGTGTTGCGCGACGTTGATGAGGACGCCGATCTTGCGCTGGAATTCGGCGATCGGGTGCCCGTCGTTGTGATCGACGACGAAGAATTTGCCTGTTGGGAAGTGGACAATGAGGAGCTTGCGGCCGCACTGGATACCCCTGCATTGGGCACTTAGCCAAGGCTATGTTGTGGGAATTGTCTGCTAGGCATTAGCGTTGATTAGTCCGTACGACGCGGTTGTCAATCAACCAAACGGTTGATGTTATTGAAGTGAAAGCGGTGATGAAGGCGTGAGCTTGTTGGTGGTGGGCATGTCCCACCGTTCCGCGCCGGTGACCCTGCTGGAACAATTAAGCCTTGATAGTGATGCGCAACAGACCGTGGCCTGCGCAATGGTGGACCGCCCCTCGCTCAGCGAGGCGATGGTTGTGTCTACCTGCAACAGGCTGGAGGTGTATGCGGTAGCCAATAGCTTCCACACCGGTGTCAACGACGTGGTTGAAGTGCTGCAGCGGCACTCGGGCGTGAATCTGCAAGATCTCCGGGGTTCTTTGTACGTTCGCTACGCCGATGCTGCAGCCGAACACATGATGCTGGTGTCTTCCGGATTGGATTCCATGGTGATTGGCGAACAGCAAATTATCGGGCAGGTGCGTAGCAGCTATCAGGGGGCCATCGAGTCCGGGTCCGTTGGACCTGCCCTCCACGGTTTGGTGCAGGCTGCTTTGCGCACTGGAAAACGCGTGCATTCTGAAACCTCTATCGATGAAGCAGGCGCGTCGATGGTTTCCTATGCCTTTGATCAAGCGCTGCATGCCATGAACCGCAGTAACCTCGAGGGGCAGGTGGGCTTGGTGTTGGGCGCCGGCGCTATGGCGTCTCTTGCGGCCACCCATATGGGAAGGCTCGGCATTTCGGAACTCGTCGTAGCGAACCGCACCCGTGAGCGCGCCGAGCGCCTTGCGGAACATGCTCGTGAGGCGGGGCTCAAAGCTCGTGTGATCGCTTTCGAGGATCGGCATACTGTGCTTGGCGAGGTTGATATTGCGGTGTCTGCAACCGGCGCGGATAATTTCACCATCGAGGCGGCTGACATTCCTGAGCAGCGCAAAGCTCTCATGCTCATCGACCTGTCCTTGCCGCGCGACATCTGCGATGACACCGCGCTTCTCGATGGCGTACACCTGGTCAATATCGAGAAGCTGCGTGAGTTGAACCGCGCCACGGGCACGCCAACCGATGCGGCAGCTCAAGCGATCGTGGCGGAAGAGCTTGAGGCTTATACTTCCGCCCAGCGCGTGCGCGATGTGGCTCCCGCCGTGTCAGCTTTGCGACGCCACGCCTCCGACATCATGGACGCTGAGATTGAACGCTTGTCTTCGCGGACTCCAAATATGGATCAGCAATCCTTCGCTGAGGTGCAAAATACGGTCCGCAGGGTCGTCGACAAGCTCCTGCATCACCCCACGGTGCGAGTCAAGGAACTCGCAGCCACCAGTGGCACCGTTTCCTACGACACTGCCTTGCAGGAATTGTTCGGCCTCCCGTTGGAGCACGGGGTGAGCGTCGCGGTTTCAGAACTGCCAGATGCGGACCTTGTGGCCTTGGGGTTTACGGAGGCTGACAAGGTGAATAGAACCCAAACGACAGTGACTGAGTCGAGGTAATAGCCAATGAGTTTGACCATCGGTACCCGCGGGAGTTTGCTCGCCACCACCCAGACCGGCCATGTGCGTGATGCGCTCGCTGAGCAGGGGGTCGAGGCGGAACTGCACATCGTCACTACGCAGGGTGATGTGAACATGGCCCCGGTTGAGAGGATCGGCGTGGGCGTGTTTACCCAAGCGCTGCGTGAAGCCCTCGCCAATGGCGAATGTGACATCGCCGTGCACTCCTTCAAAGATCTCCCGACGGAAGCTGATCCGCGCTTCCATCTGGTGGTTCCTAAGCGCGCCGATGCCCGGGACTGCCTCATCGCCCGCGATGGGCTGAGCCTGGAGGAGCTGCCATCCGGCGCCAAGATTGGTACTGGCGCCCCACGGAGGATTTCCCAGGTCAAGCGGATTCGTCCGGACGTTGAATGCGTGTCGCTGCGTGGCAATATCGATACGCGTATGGGGAAGGTAGCCTCAGGCGAACTCGACGCCGTGGTGCTGGCGTATGCAGGGCTGGAGCGCGTGGGCAGGGGCGCCGAGGCTACGCAGGTATTCGACCCGGAGGTTTTTGTTCCAGCTCCCGCTCAAGGTGCACTAGCTATCGAATGCCGCGCCGATGATGAGGTGGCTTGTGCAGCGCTCGACGCCATTGCCGATCCCTGGGCTACCCAAGCGGCTCAGGCCGAAAGGGTGGTGCTTAACCGTCTGGAGGCCGGCTGTACCGCGCCAGTGGCGGTGGGATCACAACAGCGTGACGGGCAGATCGCCCTACATGCCGTGGTGGTGTCCCTGGATGGTTCCACTTTGCTCAGCGCGCAGGCGCAGGGCGACATTAGCGACGCCGAGCAGCTTGCAGAAGGCGTGGCTCAGGAGCTTATTCAAGCCGGAGCAGCAAAAATTTTGGATTGATTCACCCCAATGGAAGGGGTGAAAATTAGGTCGTGATATAAGGCCAGTTTTCCATTCCCCTGACTCAGGGGTTAGGCTGGTCTGTGAGAGATCGCCTCAGCCATACACCAGCAATGGTGCTGTCTGGGGCGTGAATTTATGTGTCGATACCGCGTGCCTCGGCACGAGGCCTCTAGCGAACCTGCAAAGGGTTCTAGAACAGCGAATGTGTGTAGATGAGTGAAGCCTTGCAGGATGTCAACCCCGCCAACCTTCAAGACCGCGGCGTTCAGGGTGCCGTGATCTTTGTGGGCGCAGGGCCTGGCAACCCAGACCTGCTCACCGTTCGTGCACGCGAGGTGTTGAGCCAGCACGAATACGCCGTGGTTGATCAGGGCGTCCTGCCGGGGGTCACGGCCGTGGTTGGGAGCGCGTTGGCGGTGCCAGAAGAAAAGCTCAAGGCCGCCGAACAGGCCTACGAAGAACTCTGCGCGCAAGCGAAAGCGCAGGGGGCAAAGCGTAAGCCTCCTCGTCCTGCGCCGCCAACCGCAGCGGAGTTGCACACGGTGAGCGCCGAGACCGTCGGTGACGTGGCGGATCTTCTCGCAGCACTCAGCCAACATGGCAAACCTGTGATTCGTTTGGTGCAGGGCAACCCGCTAGCCGACGATCGCACGCTCGCAGAAATCAACGAAGTGACCAGGCGGGGCATGGAGTTCCACATCGTCCCCGGCATGTCTTTGCCCGCGACCGTGCCCATGTTCGCTGGTATTGCGTTGGGATCCTCCTTCACTGAAACGGATCTTTCACAAGGCGAGGTGGACTGGGATCAGCTCGCTGCGGCACCACAGCCCTTGGTCTTGCAAGCCAGCCGCGATGACCTCGCTGCAATTGCCGAGGAACTGACTTCGCGGGGTATTGCTGGGGATACTTCAGCCACCGTCACCGCCTACGGCACCACCCGGCTCCAGCGCAGCTTCGACGTCGAAGTTGCCCAATTGCCCCGCCTGGACGTGGACCTCAGTCCAACGGTGGTGGTCACCATTGGACGGGCCGTGGATGAGCGCACGAAGTATTCGTGGTGGGAAAACCGCCCCCTGTTCGGGTGGCGAGTGCTTGTGCCCCGCGCCAAGGATCAAGCTGGTCCCATGAGCGCGCGCCTGGCCTCACACGGCGCGATCCCGCAGGAAGTGCCTACGATCTCCGTGGAGCCGCCCAGGAATCCTGCCCAACTGGAACGCGCCATCAAGGGCGTCGTCGAGGGCCGCTATCAATGGGTGGTGTTCACCTCGGTGAATGCGGTCAAGGCGGTGTGGGAGAAAATTCGAGACTTCGGCCTTGACGCCCGCGCCTTCGCCGGTGTTCGCATCGCCGCCGTGGGCACAAAAACCGCAGAGGCAGTCAGAGAGCTGGGCATTACTCCTGAGCTTCTGCCGCCACAGACCAGGCAGAATGCTGCGGGCTTGGTGGAGGTCTTCCCCGATTTCGTGGAGGAACTTGATCCGGTTTCGAGGGTGCTCTTGCCTCGGGCCGACATCGCTACCGAAGTGCTGGTGGAGGGTCTTGCCCAAGCCGGTTGGGAAGTCGACGACGTCACCGCCTACCGAACCGTGCGGGCAGCCCCGCCGAGCGCAGAAGTGCGCGACATGATCAAAACGGGCGGATTCGACGCGGTGTGCTTTACCTCAGCATCCACCGTTCGGAACTTGGTGGGTATCGCCGGTAAGCCGCATCAGCGAACCATCATTGCCTGCATTGGTCCGATGGCGAAAGCTGCCGCAGAGGAAGCGGGGCTTCGCGTGGATGTCGTGCCCGAGGTTGCGGACGTACCCTCGTTGGTGGACGCGTTGGCGGAGCACGTCGCGCATCTGCGTGCCGCGGGGCAATTGCCTCCTCCACGCAAGAAGCGGCGCGCACGCAAACAGGTCTAGGACACAGGCGTGTTGGGCGCCGTGGGGCGTCGAAAAGCTCCCCATCACCGTCGAAGAATGATGAAAGGAATCGGCATCGTGAAGGACCACTCACTTTCCAGACGCCCAAGGCGCCTGCGGACCACCCCCGTCATGCGGGAATTCGTGGCGGAAACGCAACTGAAGGCGTCCGATCTGATCCTGCCCATGTTCGTAGCCGAAGGGATCGAGAGCTCGAATCCCATCGCCAGCATGCCAGGGGTGGTGCAGCACACCCTGGAATCCCTGGTGGAGGCCGTGCGCGAGGCCATCGAGGTTGGGATCTGCTGCGTGGATCTTTTTGGTGTGCCGCTAGATGAACGAAAAGATGCTGAAGGTTCACAGGCGTGGGATCCAAACGGCATCCTCAACGTGGCGGTGCGCCGCTTGCGTGAAGAATTCGGCGATGCCGTGCTGATCATGGCCGACACCTGCCTGGACGAATTCACTGATCACGGGCATTGTGGCGTGCTCAGCAACGACCGTTTCGGCAACACGGTGGTGGACAATGACGCCACCCTGCCGCTGTATGCACGCATGGCGGTGGCGCAGGCGGAAGCCGGGGCGCACATAGTGAGCCCTTCCGGCATGATGGACGGACAAATCGCCTATATTCGTCGCGCGCTGGACGAAGCCGGTTTCAGCGATGTCGCGATCATGGCGTACTCCGCCAAGTATGCCTCCGCATTCTTTGGCCCATTCCGCGAGGCCGTCGGCTCATCGCTGCAGGGGGATCGCCGCGCGTATCAGCAAGACCCCGCTAATATTCGTGAATCGCTGCTGGAAGTTGATCTTGACATTGCCGAAGGTGCGGATTTCGTGATGGTCAAGCCTGCGATGCCCTACCTCGACGTGCTGCGCGAAGTGGGGGAGTGTTCCAGCGTGCCCGTCGCCGCGTATCAGGTGTCCGGTGAGTACGCCATGCTCAAGGCCGCTGGCGCTCAAGGGTGGCTGGATGAGCGTCAGGTGATGATGGAGTCGCTGATGGCTATCAAGCGTGCTGGGGCCAACCAAATTCTGACCTACTTTGCGGTCGAAGCGGCCAAAGAACTGCGAAAATAGCGCGTAGATGGAAAAGAAACCAAGTCTAGACGCCTCCAGTAAGCCCGAATCCGTACTGTATGCCACTCGCTGCTGGTGGGCGGTGGTGTGTGCGGAGCTGGTGCATCAACTGTTGAACTTTGTCATCGGCATGCAAACGCGCCAAGACATCAGCGCCCAAATCAAGGCGTCGATGAGCCCGAATCAGCAGTTTTCCCCAGAGCTTATCGACGTCGCCGCGGTGCTTGCCCTCGCAGGAATATCGGCGTTCTCGTTGTTGATCGTTGGGTGCCTTGCTTGGTTTGTGCGCAGTTTCTCCCAAGGATCCAAGCGTGCGGAACTCGCGCGTAAGGTGCTCACCTACTTCGGCATCTACTTCGTGATCCGTGCAGTCATGCTCTTTTTTGCCCAGCCGGTGGGGGCGATTCCGGTTCAGTATTACGCGGTAGATGGGTGCATCCAGATGGGCGTGGGCGTCTTTGCGTGCCTGGGGCTCATTTACGCCTCGAAGAAGGAATCCGCAGAGCACAGCCAATCCACTCCCTCGGAGTAGCGGATGAACAAATTCGACGTCCGAGCTCCGCGAGTCCGCTTTGCCTATTGGACCTTCGTGGTCGCGGCACTGTTGCTGGTGATCGACGGTTTCCTCCTGCTGAGCGTCCAGCTTCGTGGCGGAGAAGAACGTACCCTCGTCGCCCTCGCCAACGTGCTTGGCGGGGTGGTGCTAGCGGCAGCGATCGGGCAATTTCGCGGTCGGCTTTTAGAGGTTGCCCCCAAAATTACGTTGCTTGCCCAAATATTGATCGCGTTGAACTTGTTGGCATTGGCGCTCGGTGCCCCAGTGCTGACTCACGTGGCGGTGATATTGCTGCTCAGCGCTGCTGTGATTACTCTCCGAAGAGCTATACCGAGGCACCAAACCCAGGCGGTTGCGAATGAAGAACTATGAAGACCATCTAAGCCAAGAAGATCCCCAGGACACCAACGAGCAGTTAAACTGGGTGATCAAGCAGGCAAAAAAGGCCGCGGAACGCGCCGGCGTGTCGACCGGGAACGGTAGGAATCCCCAGGCAGATGTCACGGCTTTGGTGCATGCCGGCAAAACCTCCTTCGCCTTTGAACTCAGCGGGTTGAATAGTGCGACGATGGTGGGCGAAATTGAGCAGGAGCTGGAGCAGCTCGACGGTGTTGATGCACGCATCGTGTACCCATCGGCAACGGCTTGGGTGAGCGCTTCCAGCACCATTGATCCCCAAACCATCATTGAGGTGTTCTCACGATTTGGCGTAGAGGCATCCTTAAGTGATTCCTCTCTGCGCAGGCGCGTCGCCTGGTCAGATGTGGAGGAGGGGCGTTTTCATCGCTCCCTGCGTAGGCATCGTCGACACGCCACGCGTGAGCAAGCTGAGGAAGAAGAAAAAAAGTTCGAACGGGCCAGGCGCCAGGGATTCCTAGAGCGTCAAACGGATCATCGACGCAAAGAAGCCTCCACCCAAGTGCTGTTTACTGCCCGCGAACTGATTCACAAGAAGCGCCTGCTGGTATCCCTGGCGTTTTCCATTCCCGTGTTGCTGGTGAGCTACTACCCATGGCTGCAATTCGATTATTGGCAGTGGGTGCTCGCGGCGCTCTCAGCCCCCGTGGTGTCTTGGGGTGCATGGCCTTTCCATCGCGCCACCATCGGCGGTGCCCGCCGCGGCATGTCCGCCTTAGATTCCGCGAGTTCCGTCGCCATCCTCCTAGCCTGGATCTGGTCCGTCACTGCGATGCTCTTCAGTGAAGTGGGCGAAATTGGCTACAGAGCGGATCCGACTTGGGTATCGCTGAGCCCAGATCAAGCCAGAACTGGCATGCTGTTCTTCGATGTCGCGTGCGGAATGACGTGCATCCTCCTAGCGGGAAGGCTCTTGATCCGCCACACCCGGAATAACTTGCTGGATGAGCTTGACCAACTCCGGCCCGACCAGCACACCCAAGTCACCGTTGCAACAAGGAACCGCAAAACGGGCAAGGTGGATCATCGCCGCGTGCCGGTGCAGAAGCTGAATGTCGGCGACGATATTTTGATCGCCCCCGGCGACCTCATCCCCGTCGATGGCGTAGTTGTTGGAGGATCCTCCCGGGTGCATCCGGAAGCCCTTGGCATCGAGTCCGCGGATGTTTCAGTGAATGACAAGGTGTTCGCGGGCAGCGTCAATGGGGATCACAACCTCAAAATCCGTGTGCTGCGAACCGGCCATCGCACGTGGCTGGCAGAGGTCTATCGATGGGTCGCAGACACCAATGTGCACCAAAACCTTGCCGACGACCTCGCGACCCGCACAGCCTCGACCTTGGTGCCGGTGTCGCTGATGATCGCAGCGGCAGATTTCGCACTCTGGGCGCTGATCACCGGCAACCTGACGCAGGCATTTGCCACTGCCCTCGCAGTGCTTGGCGGCGTGGCTCCGGTGGCGTTGGCTGTCTCTGCTTCCCTCGCCATGCGCCAAGGTATCGAAGGTGCTGCGCGCCGGGGCATTTTGATTAGGGCCGGTTCAACACTGCGGGATCTTGATGCAGTAGACACCGTGATTTTCAACCGAGTGGGCGCACTCTCCGGCGAAGAGATGCACGTAGAAACCGTGACTGCCGAGCGCGGCGAGGATCTAGACTTAGTGCTGCGAGTTGCTGGTGCACTGGCGCTGGAAAGTGATCACCCTGTCTCACGCGCGATTGTTCGTGCTGCTCGCGAGGCCCGCGATGCCCAACACACCACTACCATTCCCAACTGGATAGAGGTGTCCCATTACGAGGTGGACGAGGACGGTAACTTCCACGCAATGGTGGAACTCCCACTGCACAACTCAGACGGCGAAGAGGAGATGCGCCAGGTAGAAGCCGTGCTGTGGCGTCCCAAGAACCTCTCCGAACTCGATGGACGTCTAGCGCAGGCCGCAGTCGCAGGTGGCACCCCATTAGTGGTGCGTTGGAAGGGCAAGAACCGTGGCGTGATTACCCTCCACGATGATCCGAAGGACGACGCCACCGATGCCGTGGACGCCCTTGAGCAAATGGGCATTGAAACGATGATGCTCAGCCGCGACACCTATCCGGTGGCCCGGCGTTACGGCGACAGCCTGGGAGTATCTCACGTCCTTGCCGGGATTCAACCAGCGAACAAGGCACAAACTGTTCGTTCCGTTCGCACCCACGGCGCTGCCATTGCGATGGTCGGCGACGATTCAGTCCACCGTTGTTTCCGCGTTGCCAATGTTGGCATTCAGATCGGGGCGATGGGCCATGTTCACACTCCTTCTTCGATTGAACGCAGCGAAGCGGACGTTGTGATGCTCGAAGGCAGCGTGCAACCAATCCCTAGGCTGTTCCGGTTCGCTAGAAAGATCAACAAGGTGGTGCACTCCAATATCGCCTTCGCGTGGAGCTATAACTGCTTGGCCATGCTCGCGGCGATCGCAGGTGTGCTGCACCCCATGATCGCCACCGTTTTGATGCTTGCCTCAACGCTCATCATCGAAGTGCGATCCAATCGCGTTGGCACTTTCTAAGCACTGAAGTGCCCATGCCGCGGGGGACAACCAAAAGTTTGACTCGCGCCAGGTAGCATAAGGCACATGCTTAATACCGCGCCCAACCCTCAAGCGCCCGAAGCCCCAATCCTTGCGGCTGCCGCAGGCTATACCCCTACGCGTCGCCCCGTGTGGTTCATGCGTCAGGCGGGCCGATCGTTGCCCGAGTATCGCAAGGTTCGCGAGGGCATCAGCATGCTCGATAGTTGTTTCATGCCTGAACTGCTGGCCGAGATCACGCTGCAGCCGGTGCGCCGCCATGACGTGGACGCCGCCATTTTGTTCTCCGACATTGTGGTGCCGCTCAAGGCCGCGGGTGTGGATGTAGAAATCGTGCCAGGGCGAGGCCCCGTGATGGGGCAGGCGATTGAGAACGCGAGTGACGTCGAAAAGCTGCCCATCTTGGATAAGGATGTGGCCGAGGTAGCTGAGGGTATTGGGATAATCCGCGAAGAACTCAATCAGCAGCAGACGCTCATTGGCTTTGCGGGCGCGCCGTTTACGCTGGCGAGCTACCTGGTTGAGGGTGGGCCGAGCAAGAACCACGAGAAGACCAAGGCGATGATGCACGCGGAGCCCGCCACCTGGCACAAACTTATGGAACGCCTGGTGCCAACGATTGTGCAATTTTTGAAGGTTCAGGTTGCAGCCGGTGTGCAGGCGATGCAACTGTTTGATTCCTGGGCTGGTTTCTTGAGCGACCGCGATTATCGCGAGTTCGTCTTGCCCTATTCCGAGCAGATTCTCGCGGAGATGGAGGGCATTCCGCGCATTCACTTTGGCGTGACCACCGGTGAGCTGCTGGCGAGCATGAGCGAGGCTGGTTCCGAGGTCATGGGTGTGGATTGGCGCGTGCCTATGGATGTGGCTGCCAAGCGCATTGCCGAGCGCAGTGGGGCGAAGGTGCTGCAGGGCAACCTGGATCCAGCCATCCTTTTCGCCGGCGAGTCCGTGATCCGCGCGGAGGTTGAGCGCATCTGTGGCGAGGCCGACCGTGCCATTGCCGAGGGTCTTGCAACCGGTCACATTTTCAACCTCGGCCACGGGGTATTGCCGAATACTGACCCGGAAGCCATTACCCGCGCCGTCGAAATTATTCACGAGTTTTAAGCTTTTTAACGCCCCCGCGTTGCAATATCACCGAAAATTCAAGGAAAGGAATCGACACTCATGCGCATCGCCATCATTGGTGCAGGCTTGGCAGGGTTGGTCTCTGCTTATAGCATTCACAAGCAGCAGCCCGAGGCGAAGGTGGAGGTGTTTGAGGCAACCGATCGCATCGGCGGCAAGCTCTTCACTGTGCCTTTCGATTCCGGCCCCACGGACATGGGTGCGGAGGCGTACCTGGCGTTTCGTAAGGATGCCACCGAGTTCTTTGAAGAGCTAAATCTTGGTGGGGAAATAGTGGATCCCTCCGGTTTGCCATCGCTGTTGTACGTGGATGGTGAGCTGCACGCTATGCCGATGGCGACGGTGATGGGTATTCCGGGCAGCTCCGAGGGGCTCGAAGGCTTGGTTAGCGAGGAATCCCGCGCCCGCATCGATGCCGAGGGCGAGGCCGAGCCGATTCCGTGGGCGCTGGATAAGGAGGTTTCTGTTGGTGCGTTGGTGCGCGAGCGATACGGCGATGACGTAGTCGAACACGTGGTGTCGGCGCTGCAGGGCGGTGTCTATTCCTCCACCTCCGATGACCTTGGCTTGCGTGCGACAATGCCGCAGATCGCCAACACCTTCGACGCGATGCTCGCCGAGGGGCAGCCGGTGACGCTGAGCGGCGCGGTCAAGCGCATCATGGCGGCACGCCCGGTGGCCCGTGGTTACAAGCCGAAAGTATTCGGTGCATTCCGGGGCGGCTACGCCCAGGCATATGAGGCTCTGGCGGAGCAGTCGGGTGCTGATATTCACATTGATGCGTTTATCTCGCAGATCAGCCGCACCAAGGAAGGTTTCAAGCTCAAGGGCGCAGATGGTGTGTTTGATCGTGTGCTGTTGGCTGTGCCAGCGCCTACCGCTGCGGTGCTGCTGAAGGGGCTCGGCGAGGATGCCCAGGTTGCTGCTGAGCAGCTCAAGCGCATTCCGCTGGCAAGCTCAGTGGTGGTTGGTATGAAGTTCGATGATGAGGAAGGCTTGCCCGATAACTCCGGCATTTTGGTTGCCACCGATGCCAAGGACGTGCGTGCCAAGGCGTTTACGTTCTCATCCAAGAAGTGGCCACATCTGGGTGAGCGTGGCGGTGCGCTGGTTCGTGCATCCTTCGGGCGCTATGGGGACGACGCGATCACGCGCATGGAGGAAGACGAGCTTGTGGATCTTGCCCTCGATGACCTGCAACGCATCACCGGCTTTGATGGGCGGGCCGCAGGGCTCTCCGAAATCTTTGTGCAGCGCTGGTTCGGCGGCTTGCCCGTCTACAATGTAGAACACCTCGACGCGGTTGCTGCTGCGCGTGATGCCTTGGCCAAGGTGCCGGGTATTGAGGCAACTGGCGCTTGGGACCAGGGCGTTGGCGTGCCGGATGTGATCGTTGCGGCGAAGGATGCTGCTGAGAGGGTGCTGGGATCCTAATTTCAGGTCAGCCGGATCCAATGCTTGCAGTTCGAACTCGGGCATCGAGAAACCCGCAAGTTTGAGGATCTGCTCATAAAGAGCACACTGGCCTTGGCGGGTCTTGTTATCCGTCAAGCTAATGCTCAGATCGCATGTTGCTCAATTTTAATGACTGAGCTCCATCGATTCGTCCCGAGCTCGTCGAAAAGCAAGGCGTGATTGACCCCGGTTTGCCCCCGTCTGCTTAGAATGGGCGACATGACGCTTACTTCCGAAAACACTCGTCGTTCTGCGGAACTCATGGAGCAGGCAAAGGTGCTCACCCCCGGTGGCGTAAATTCGCCGGTGCGTGCCTTTGGTTCCGTGGGTGGGCAGACCCGCTTCATTGCTTCGGCGAAGGGCTCGAGGCTTTTCGACGTCGACGGTAACGAATACGTTGACCTGGTGAATTCCTGGGGGCCGATGCTCCTGGGCAATGCGCACCCCGCGATCGTGGAGGCGGTGCAGCAGGCGGCGGCGAAGGGTCTTTCCTTCGGGGCGCCAACCGAATCGGAAATTGAGCTGGCCAAGTTGATCGTGGATCGCACTTCCGTGGAGGAGGTACGCATGGTCAATTCTGGTACTGAGGCCACTATGTCCGCTGTGCGTTTGGCGCGCGGCTTCACAGGCCGTGCCAAGATCATCAAATTTGAGGGCTGCTATCACGGGCACGTAGATGCGCTACTGGCTTCCGCTGGTTCTGGCGTGGCCACCTTTGCTCTGCCGGATTCTCCCGGTGTGACCGGCGCTTCGGCTGCTGACACCATTGTGGTGCCCTACAACGACATTGCCGCTGTTGAGCAGGCTTTTGCCGAGCATGAGGGCGAGATCGCCTGCATCATCACCGAGGCAGCCGCAGGCAACATGGGCACCGTTGCACCCCAAAATGAGTTCAACGCCAAGCTCAAGGAAGTAGCCCACGCCAATGGCGCACTGCTGATCCTCGATGAGGTCATGACGGGCTTCCGCACCTCCTACTCCGGCTGGTTTGGTGTGGATGGCGTGGCAGGTGACCTCACCACCTTTGGCAAGGTCGTCTCCGGTGGTCTGCCCGCCGCGGCCTTTGGTGGTCGCGCCGAGATCATGCGCTACCTCGCACCCGAAGGGCCCGTCTACCAGGCAGGGACGCTTTCGGGTAACCCAGTAGCCATGGCTGCAGGCAAGACCTCGCTTGAGCTTGCCACTGAGAATGTGTACGACACGGTGCGCGCCAACGCTGATCGCCTCGCCGGCATGATCTCAGATGCGCTTTCGGCTGAAGGCGTTGCCCACCACATGCAGCGCGCCGCCACGATGTTCAGCATCCGCTTTGCCGAAGGCCAGGGCAATAACTTCGCAGAGATGAAGGATGCGGACACCTTCCGCTTCCCGGCTTTCTTCCACACCCTGCTCGACCACGGCGTGTACGCGCCGCCGAGTGTGTTTGAAACTTGGTTCACCTCCGCCGCGTTGACTGATGAGGATTTCGAGCGCATCGAGGCCGCACTCAAGCCCGCTGCCAAGGCGGCCGCTGCAGCAAAGAAGGAGCACTAAGTGCCACACACCATCGTGCACCTCGTGCGCCACGGCGAGGTCGATAACCCCGAGCGCATCCTCTATGGACGCATCCCCGACTACCACCTCTCTGAGCGTGGACGCCGCCAAGCGCAGCGTACTGCCGACGCTTTTGAAGGCCACGACGTGGTCAAGCTTTATGCCTCTCCATTGGAGCGCGCTCAGGAAACTGCGGCACCCTTCAGTCGCGGGCTCGGCCTGGAGATCGAGACCGAGGAGCGCCTGTTGGAAGCCGGCAATCAATTTGAGGGCCTACACGTCAAGGGTGTGCGATCCCAATTGTGGAATCCAGTGCGCTGGCCTTTGATGCGCAATCCGCTCACCCCAAGCTGGGGCGAGCCCTATACGGAGATCGTGGAGCGCATGGTTCAGGCCATCGAGCGTGCGGTGGAAGAAGCCCGCGGGCATGAGGCCATTATGGTGAGCCACCAACTGCCGATTGTGTGCATCCAGCGCCACATGCAGGGCAATCCGCTGGCGCACAATCCAGCCATGCGCCAGTGCAACCTTGCCAGTGTGACCTCCCTGGTGTTCGATGATCAGGGCTTGTGCGACTATCGCTATAGCGAACCAGCAAAGGGGCTGTAAAAGGTGACGAAGCCTCGTACCAAGGTGCTCGCCGCAGTCTTGGCCAGCACCGCGCTTTTGCTAGGAGCCTGCGGTGGCACTGCAGGCAAGGACGCGGTTGCCACCGGCGGTTCCTTCCAATTCCACTCACCCGGTGGCCAGCAGGAAATCTTCTACGAGCCGTCTGAACGCTCCCCGGTGCACGACTTCGAAGGCCCGTCAGTGGTGGCTTCGGACAAGACCGTCAAACTCTCGGATTACGAGGGCAAGATTATGGTCCTGAATGCTTGGGGCCAGTGGTGCGCCCCTTGCCGCAGTGAATCGGATGACTTGCAGGAAGTACACGAGTACGCGCTCAAGCACAATGGCACTGTCTTAGGCATTAACGTGCGCGACTTCAACCCTGAAATCTCGCGGGACTTCATGCGAGACAATGGTTTGACCTACCCCAGCATCTACGATCCGCCATTTAAGACGGCGGCTGCTCTCGGTGGGGTGCCAGCCGCAGTGGTGCCCACCACCATCGTCTTGGATAAGCAGCATCGCCCTGCCGCAGTGTTCCTTCGTGAGATCACTGCTGATGACCTCAAACCGGTGATTGACAAGATCAACGCGGAATAAGGCCGCGGCCTGATCACACTGATACAACTATGGGAAATTACTTCGCAGATCTCGCGGCCACAGGCCCACTGCTGCTGGGCATGCTCGCCGCTGCCTTCGCCGGCCTGGTGTCTTTTGCCAGCCCTTGCGTGATTCCGCTGGTGCCCGGCTACATGTCCTACCTTGCGGGCGTGGTGGGCACAGAGGTGGAGCTGGGCAAGGAAGGCCCACAAGTGGCCAAGCAAGGTCGCTGGAAAGTCGCCGGGGCAGCTCTGCTGTTCGTAGCCGGTTTCACTGTGGTGTTCGTGCTGGCCACGGCCACTATCTTCGGAGCGATCGGTGCGCTCACACTCAACGCCGAAACCTTGATGCGCGTCGGTGGTGTGGTCACCATCCTCATGGGCGTGGTGTTCCTCGGATGGATTCCGGTGCTCCAGGAGGAACGGAGATTCTCCCCAAAGCGCTGGAGCACATGGATTGGCGCCCCGCTACTCGGCGGCGTCTTCGCCCTTGGCTGGACACCGTGCCTTGGTCCTACGCTCGCGTCGATCATCTCGATCTCTGCAGGTACGGAAGGTATGACGGCCCTGCGTGGCGTCATCTTGATCGTCGCCTACTGCTTGGGGCTCGGTGTTCCATTCATCGTGGTCGCCCTGGGTTCGGCACGCGCCATGCAGGGTGTTGGTTTCCTGCGCCGCCATTCGCGCACCATCCAAATGATTGGTGGCATCGCCTTGATCCTGGTTGGCCTTGCCCTGCTCACAGGCTTGTGGGGCGAGTTCATTACCTGGATCAGACAGTGGACCGTGCAGTTCGGTACTACGCTTGTGTAATCGCAGTGCCCCGGACGCGGGGTGCGCAGAATATGTGAAAGGTCCATAGTGCGGACAATCTCTTTGTGGTTGAAGCGTGCGTGGCGCTGGCTTACGTCGATGCGCACAGCCTTGGCGTTGCTCTTCTTGGTTGCCATCGCCGCAATCCCCGGTGCGTTGTTGCCGCAACGCCAGCTCAACGAGCAAAAGGTGCAGGAATACATCGCCAATAATGGCAAGATCGCGGAAATCTACGACCGCCTGCAGCTTTTCGACGTTTTCCAGTCCACATGGTTCAACGCCATCTTCCTGCTGCTGTTCATCTCCCTGATCGGCTGCATCATTCCCCGTTCCTGGGAACACTTTAAAGCCATGCGCACTCCGCCCGTGCGTGCACCGAAGAATCTGGCGAGGATGCCTTGGCACGGTGAGGGGAGCGTCGAAAAGCCAATCGACGAAGTCGAAACCGAGGTCCACAGCGCGTTCAAACGCTGGCACTTGGCCGATTATCAACCCGAGCAAGACCGCGCCGGCGCTAGGTCTTTTGCTGCTGAGCGTGGCTATTTGCGCGAGTTCTTCAACCTCGTCTTCCACTTGGGGCTCGTGGGCATCCTGGTGAGCGTGGCGATCGGCCACTTCTACCACTACGAGGGGCAAGTGATCATCGTTGCGGACAAGGATAAAGGCCAAAACACGCAGTTCTGCAATACCGCGACGGCCAACTACGACTCCTTCCGTGCCGGCCCGCTTTTCGACGGCACGGGGCTGCATCCCTATTGCTTCGAGGTTCACGACTTCTCGGCAGACTATCTGCCCAACGGGCAGGCGAAGATGTTTACCTCGAATATCTCCTACGCCACCGGTGAGGATGTGTTCAGCGATCCATCCACCTGGAAGGATTATCAACTGCAGGTGAATCATCCGCTGCGCGTTGAGGGTGACCGCGTGTACCTGCAAGGCCACGGCTACGCTCCCACCTTCACTATCCAGTGGCCCAATGGTGAGAAGCGCACCCAAACCGTGCAGTGGCAGCCGCAGGATCCCACCTTCTTCCTCTCTGCAGGCGTGATGCGCTTTGATCCCCCAGCAGGGCTCTACCCGGATCTGTTTGAGCGCCGCCAACAGCAGATCGCTATCCAGGGCCTGTTCGCACCAACGGCTCAGTGGAATGGTGAAAACAAGAACCTGCTCAGTTCCTCCTACCCGGAAATGACCGATCCGGCCGTGGCGATCGACGTCTACCGCGGCGATAACGGCCTGGATACTGGCCGTGGGCAGAGCCTATTTGAACTGGATCAATCGCTCATGCATTCAGGGGCGCTGCAAAAACTGGAGCGCGTGAACCTCACCGTTGGTGAGTCGATCACGCTCGATGATGGCACCAAGATCACCTTCGACGGTGCCAAGGAATTTGCCAACTACCAGATCAGCTACAACCCCACGCAGGTGTGGACGCTGGCCTTTGCACTGATCTCCTTGGCGTCGCTCGTGGGTTCGCTCATGATCAAGCGACGCAGGATCTGGGTGCGCCTCTACCCCGAAGCTGGCGGCACGCGAATCGAGACAGCAGGCCTTTCGCGTACCGACCGTGCAGGTTGGGGTGAGGAATATCAAAAGATTCACCGCCAACTGTTGAATCTTCCAGAACCCGAGGATGAAGAATAACTGCCCGCTTTGGGCAGCGTAGCCTCCGCAACGTTCCAACTTCCGTAGCACTGCGAGTAGTGTGTTCGATACTGCCTGATTAATCCGAAGGATGAACTGACATGCCCATCAACTCCAGCCTTGCGTCGCTTTCCGATATGGCGTTTGGTACAGCGTTTGTGATTTACCTGTTGGCAATGATCCTCTCCGTGGTGTTCTACGTAAAAGCCGCTGGTGAGAAGCCAGAAGGCGCACAAAAATTCATCGGCATGACGCAATCACTGGTGTGGCTGGGCATCATCGTGCACCTGGTGTCTGTGGTGACACGCGGCCTTGCTACTCACCGATTCCCCTTCGGCAACCTTTACGAATACATCGCCATGATTACCCTCTTTGCCATGGTGGTGGCGGCGATTTTCATGCAGCGCCGCGAGTTCAAGCCGTTGTGGCCATGGGTGCTCGTACCCGTGCTGTCTTTGCTTTTCCTCGGCGGAAAGAACCTCTACGCAGACGCCGCCCCAGTGGTGCCTGCTTTGCAATCGGCCTGGTTGCCCATCCACGTATCCGTGGTCGCGTCCGGGGCTTCTATCGGTTTGATCTCCGGAGTGGCCTCCTTGCTCTACCTGCTTCGGCGTTGGCAGCCCGAAGGTAAAGAAAAGGGCTTTTTTGGCAAGCTCGCCAAGCCGCTGCCGGGGGCAAAACGCCTGGATTTGGTGGCATACCGCACCGCAATTATCACCGTGCCCGTCTTCGGCCTCGGCATCATCCTTGGTGCGATCTGGGCTGAGAGCGCCTGGGGTCGCCCCTGGAACTGGGACCCGAAGGAGACCTTTTCCCTCATTACCTGGTTCCTGTACGCTGCCTACCTCCACGCGCGGGCAACCTCGGGTTGGCAAAACACCAAGGCCGCATGGATCAATATTGTGGCGCTGGCCGCGATGACCTTTAATCTCTTCTTCATCAACCTGGTCACCTCGGGCTTGCACTCTTATGCAGGACTGAATTAATTCTCCGCGGCACCGCCGGGGCCTTGTGGACCCAAACCACCTTTTCCTTGATCCCGGCGTTCGCGTTGGCGTTTCAGTTCCTCCTCCCGCTTGATCCGATCCCTCTCGCGCTTAAAACGCTGCTTTTCTAATTCCCAAAGGAAGTTCGGATCATCATCGGGCCCCTTGATTTCCGGGGCGTGCTGAGCTTGCTGCTTCCACGATGACGGCCCGAATGCGCGCCACACCAGCCAGATAGCTGCGATGAGCAAAATGAGCAGGATCAACCGTCCCATCGGGAAAACTCCTTGATAAAAGTTGTGGTGAATTGGCTACCAGACTACCTGCGCAACGCCCGGGTGAGTAGGCTACTTGCTTGTGAATGAGCAAGAACCCCAAAGCCCCGATCCCCAACTCAAGCGCGAAGCCCGAAAGTCGGTACTGCTATACGGTTTGGCGCGCCTCGGACTCTTTGTCGTGCTCACCATTGTGATCCAGCTCTTGGCAGTGCTCTTCGGGGCGCCCGTGCCGCTGCTGATTTCTGCAACTTTGGCGTTGATTGTTGCCATGCCCCTGTCTGTTTTCGTTTTTAAAGGACTGCGCGTGCGCGCCACCCAGGCAGTCGCCGAATGGGACGCGCAGCGTAAGGCGCACAAGGCGTGGCTACGTGAAGAACTTTCAAAGCGCTAAACCAGCGCCAATGCCAAACTTGTGGCAATAGACCACACCAGCATGGCGCGCCCAGTGAAACCCAACACCGGGATCAGTGCTTTGCCCTGCGCCTGCTGGCGCACCGGCTTGGATGCGGCGATAGCGAAGGGGAGCGCCAATATACCGGCCGCCGCCCAAGGGTGAGCAGCGGCTAACAGTAGCGAAACGAAAAACGGTAGACCCAGCAAGGCGAGGTAGAGTTTGCGCGTGGTGGCGTCGCCAAGCTTGACTGCCAGGGTGATCTTCCCGGCTTCGCGATCGGTGGGGATGTCGCGCAGATTGTTCGTGAGGTTTACGGCGCTGGACATCGCGCCGATCGACACTGCAAGACCGAAGCCAACTAGTGAGAGGCTGCCCGACTGTGTGTACTCAGTGCCGAGAACGGCGACGAGGCCGAAGAAGATGAATACGGCGATCTCACCGAAGCCGCGGTAGCCGTAGGGGTTCTTGCCGCCGGTGTAGAACCAGGCACCCGCGACGCAGAGGATGCCGAGCAAGATCAGCCAGGGGGCTGAGAGTAGCGATAGCCAGATACCCGCGATGCCTGCCAGGCCGAAGGCGCCGAACGCGGCGAATTTGACGTGCTCGGGCTTGGCGATGCCAGAGCCGGTGAGACGTAATGGGCCGGAGCGATCATCGTCGGTGCCGCGGATGCCGTCGGAGTAGTCATTGGCGTAATTCACTCCCACGATCAGCGCCCATGCCACCACCATCGCCAGTAGGGCGCGGCCGAGGTTGAAGTGGCCCGCGTATGCAGCCGCACCAGAACCCGCCAGCACCGGGGCGAATGCGTTTGCCCAGGTGTGAGGGCGTGCGCCCTCCAGCCAATCAGCGGGGGTTGCGGTGCGTTGCGCAGAAGAACTCATGTGGCACATTGTTCCACGCTGGCCAGGTTTGGGGCGAATGGAAGAAACGGGGTGTTGGTGGCATGCGCCTGGGGCGTAGGGCGGGTGTTCACAGGGTTACATAAAGTTCATAGGCTCAAACAAAGTTCATAACTCTACATAAGGATTCCTTGGAAGTTACTAACACGAAAAGGAGTAAATGATGACCGGGGACAAGCGTCGTCTGTCGAACCCATTGAAGGTCAGCTTTTGGAGCGACTCCCGCTCACATTGCCGGCCGCAGCGTGCTCCTTAAAGACTTCGCGGACACGCTACAAAATGGACCGGGCACTCATGAACGCATCGCATTAGTAACTGGAGCCAGGGGTTCTGGCAAGACGTCTGAGAGACCCAGGAAAGTATTCATACGTTGTGTTCAGTTCGACGTAGAAACCAAACCCCTCCAGCTAGTTGGTGCAGCAAAGGAACCCAGTACACAAACGAAGTGATCAAACACGACGCAACTCTTGTGGATCATGATCGTTTCCGCGGTATCGCTGGCGATCGCGACGGTGGTTTCCGGCATCCATTACCGCAGGCATGAATTCGATGAATTCGTCTACAACACACCCCAATGGATACTCACCTGGCAAGGCATCAGCCTGCTGGTGTTGGTGATCGCCGCAGTGGGGTACGGCATCACCAAGGTCAGCACAAAGCGGCGTTAATGAGCCTGCGAGGCAAATAGTCCTTGCACCGTTTGGCGGTCCACCTTGCCCACTCCGATCAGTGGCAGGGCTTCAAGCTGGCGGATCTGCCTTGGCAACTGCCAGCGGGGGAGATCATCGAGGGCCTCAATCAGATTTTCGGGTGTGGCATCGCCCTCGTAGGCACAAGCAATCGCCTGGCCAAGGCGGCGATCCGGCACACCGACGATGCACACCGCGCGCACGCCGGGCACATTCGCCAGGCGCTGCTCCAATACCTCGGGGTGAATTTTCAGGCCACCAGAATCGATGATCGTGTCCATGCGCCCAGTCACGCGCAGCACACCGTTTTCTACCACGCCCGTATCGCTGCTGGCAAACCAACCAGGCTGCGCAAAAGCCTCGTGGCCAGGCAGATTCCGATACCCAGCAGCTACCATCGGGCCGCCCAACACAATGCGCTCACCCTGCAGGCGCACCTTCGCGCCGGGGATCGGCTTGCCGTTATACACGCAGCCGCCGGAGGTTTCAGAGGAACCGTAGGTGCTCACCACTGTGATCCCCAGTTCTTGGGCGGCTCGTTGGTCGTCGAAAAGCAAAGGAGCCCCACCAACCAAGATGGCGTTGAAGCTGCGCAGGGCGTCGATGCCTTCGATCGTGTCCATGGCCTTGAGCAATTGCATGGGGGTGAGCGAGGTGTAGCGGCGGCCTTCCAAGTTGCCGGCGGCCTCGGCGAAGATGTGGATGTTGAAGCCGTGGCGCACGTCGATGACTTCTGGGGTGAAGCCCGCGATCATCGATCGCAGCAATACCTGCAGGCCAGCGATGTGATTCGGTGGCATCGCGAGCAGCCACTGGCCCTCGCCGCCTAAGAACTGATGGGTGGCATCCGCGGAGCTGACCAGGTTCGCTGGGGTGAGCATCGCGCCCTTAGGTGTGCCCGTGGAACCCGAGGTGGCCACCACCAATGCGATGCTGGGATCGATTTCATCGCCCGCTCGTTGGGAAGTGCGCAATACAGTTTCATTTTCGGCAGATACCGGTAGTAGCGTGCGCTTTCCTGCAATAGATTGCTCAAGCGTGTTCAGTATCTGCTCGGTGGCATGTGATTGCTCAAAGCGCAGCCCGGAGTCGGGGAAGAGCTCGCGGGTGATGTGAAAAGTTTCGAGGGTATGCATCGCGGGGGTCCGGCCGGGTGAGGCGGCCTAATAGTAGTAGGGGAACGCGGACCAATCGGGGTCGCGCTTTTCTAGGAAGCTGTCGCGTCCTTCCACAGCCTCATCCGTCATGTAGGCAAGGCGCGTGGCCTCACCAGCAAAGACTTGTTGGCCCATCAGTCCGTCATCGGTGAGGTTGAAGGCGAACTTCAGCATGCGCTGCGCCGTGGGGGACTTGCCGCAGATTTCGCGAGCAGCATGAATAGCCTCCTGCTCCAACTCGCCGTGGTCCGCGACAATATTCACCGCGCCCATGCGCTGCATCGTTTCCGCATCGTAGGTGCGACCCAGGAAGAAGATCTCACGGGCAAACTTCTGGCCCACCATCTTGGCCAAATAAGCGGAACCATAGCCGGCATCGAAGGATCCTACGTCTGCATCGGTCTGCTTAAAGCGAGCCTCCTGGCGCGATGCGATGGTCATGTCACACACCACATGGAGCGAGTGTCCACCACCGGCTGCCCAACCATTGACCACGGCGATCACTACTTTGGGCATGGTGCGGATCAGGCGCTGCACCTCAAGAATATGTAGGCGCCCGCCCTCGGCCTTCTCACGGGCTGCGTCTACAGTTTCCGCAGTTTCGCCTGAGGCGTAGCGGTAGCCGGAACGTCCGCGAATGCGCTGGTCACCGCCGGAACAAAATGCCCAGCCGCCGTCCTTTTCGCTCGGGCCATTGCCGGTGAGCAGCACCGCGCCTACGTCCGGGGTGCATCTAGCGTGGTCGAGTGCACGGTAAAGCTCATCCACGGTGTGCGGGCGAAACGCGTTGCGCACCTCTGGCCGGTCAAAGGCGATGCGGACGATGCCGTTCTCGCGCCCCTCGCCGACGTGGCGGTGGTAGGTGATGTCGCTGAATTCCTCGAAGCCTTCCACCACCTTCCACTGTTGGGGGTCAAAGGGGTTTTCGGTGGAGTAGTGGGGCTGTTGCTTGGGGTCTTGTTGCGCTTCGCTCATACCTAGCAAATGTAGTCGGTGGGTGCCGGGCGGTGCGCTCTTGCACGCCTGAATGCCGCGCTCGTGGGTCGGTGTTTAGACTTCACACTATGGCGATTGCTTTGAAAGACGTGTTGGAACGCAGCCACGTTGTGGCCCTCCCCATGCGCGTCAAATTCCGCGGCATTACCACCCGCGAGGCGCTGCTCATCGAAGGCCCTCAAGGCTGGGGTGAGTTCTGCCCATTTGAGGATTACGCACCGCATGAAGCCGCGCATTGGTTGGCCAGCGGCCTTGAGATGGCATTCCAAGGCCCGCCGCCTTTTGAGCGCGAGTGGGTAGACATCAATGCCACCATCCCCGCCGTGAGCCCAGAGCAAGTCCCTGAAATCCTCGCCCGCTTTGAGGGCTGCACCACGGTGAAGGTCAAGGTAGCTGAGCCTAGCCAGGAGCTTTTCGACGATATCGCGCGCGTGCAAGCCGTCCGCGAAGTATGGCCCTTGGCGAAGATCCGTGTAGACGCCAACCGAGGTTGGCGCGTGGATGAGGCCCTCGAGGCCGCCAAGGCGCTCGGCCCGCTGGACTATATGGAGCAGCCTTGCGCCACGGTGGCTGAGCTCGCTGAGTTACGCCACCGCCTAGTGCGTAGCGGCATATTCCTGCGCGTGGCGGCAGATGAGTCGATCCGTCGCGCCGATGACCCCTATGAAGTGGTACGTGCCAAGGCAGCAGACGTCGCCGTGGTGAAACCAGCCCCCATTGGAGGGGTTCGCAAGGTGCTGGATCTGGCCGCGTATATGCGCGCACAGGGGCTCGACATCACCGTCGCCAGCGCACTGGACACTGGCGTGGGCATCAATGCGGGTCTAGCAGCGGTGGCGGCCTTGCCGCGGCACAGCGACGATGAGGAATTCGATGTACCCCCAGCCGCCGCGGGGTTAGGCACCCAGCGGCTGTTCCTCGAAGACGTCACCGCGCCGCGCGAGCTCATCGATGGCCGCTTGAAAGCTGACATGCTCGTGCCCGAGCAAGACCGCCTGGAGGCGCTCAAAGCCCCGGCGGCGCGCAGGGACGCCTGGTTTGATCGCCTCAAGCGGGCGTGGGAGTACCTGCCGGAGAAAGCACTAGACTGCTAAGCCATGACTTCCTCGCCTGAGCTCGCCCGCGCACTCGCAGCAGAACTTGCCCGCCACATCACAGACGTGGTGCTCTGCCCCGGTTCGCGCAACTCTGCTCTCTCCCTGGCCGTTCTGGAACGCGCGGATCTCCGTGTGCACACGCGCATTGATGAGCGCAGCGCCTCCTTCTTGGCGCTAGGCATGGCGAGGGTGCAAAAACGGCACGTTGCCATCATCACCACATCCGGGACGGCGGTGGCCAATTGCACCCCGGCGATGGTGGAGGCAGCGCATTCCCACACGCCACTGCTGATGATCTCCGCGGATCGTCCAGAGCGACTGCACGGCACCGGAGCCAATCAGACCATCGAGCAGGCAGGCATCTTCCATGTGGCACCAACACACCGCATAGCCGGTGAGGCTGATATAGCCCACGTTGCTGAGGCTCTCAAGCACCACGCAGCGCACCTCAATGTGGAATTGGATACGCCGCTGCTCAGCGAGGAACTTCGTGCGCCCGCGCCCGAGGTAGCGGATTTGGTGCGTGCGGGGGGCGTCGAAAAGCAAGATCATGGCGAGGTTAGCATCGATCTTTCCAGGCCGACGCTGGTGATCGCTGGTGACGAGGCGTGGGAGGTGGAGGGGCTCGAAGACGTGCCAACTATTGCGGAACCCACCGCGCCCGCCCCGTACTACCCGGTGCATCCGCTGGCGGCTGGCGTGTTTGGAAAGCAACAAGTTTCAGCCGAAGGCTATGTCGTCAATACCAAGCCTGAGCAGGTCATTGTGGTTGGACACCCCACCTTGCACCGTGGAGTGATGGCGCTGCTGGAAGATCCAGAGATCGAGCTCATTGTGCTGAGCCAAACGGCAACCATCACTGATCCTGCCAAGCGTGCCAAAGCCGTGGCGTCGAGGGTCAAGACCACTGGGCAGCCGCGAAAAGAATGGCTCAACATTGCCAAAGCGGCAGCAGAATTGGGTGCACAGGCAGTGCGCGACACCTTGGCAGAAGATCACGGGTTCACCGGATTGCACGTTGCAGCAGCCGTCGCAGACACCTTGGGTACGGGCGACACCTTGGTCCTCGGCGCCTCGAACCCGGTGCGCGACGCATCCTTTGTTGGACTGCCCTTTGCAGGAGTGGATACCGTGGCCGCCAGGGGAGCTGCAGGAATCGACGGAACCGTTTCCCAAGCCATCGGCGTGGCCACTGCCATTCAGCAGGCACATCCGGAGGATTTACGCCCGCCAAGAACCGTCGCGCTCATGGGCGACGTAACCTTTCTGCATGACGTGGGCGGGCTGCTCATCGGTGAAAACCCATTGCCGGAAAACTTGAGCATCGTGGTGGCCAACGACGATGGCTGCGGCATTTTTGAAACGCTCGAATCCGGGCAAGATGCCTATCGGGCGAACTTTGAACGCGCCTTCGGCACACCGCACAATGTGGATATCGAGGCGCTTTGCCAGGCCTACGGCGTGGAGCACGTGCGGGTGGATTCTCTGCAGACGCTCATCGAAGCACTCATCGATGCCACCGACCACGCCGGATTCCGCATCATTGAGGCCACCACCATCCGCAGTACCAGGCGCGAACTGCACCAGTCGCTCGCGAAGAAGGTGGCTATGTGAGCCCCGATCAACGCACCCCCACGCCCACAACCTCGGGCTCAGAAGCAGCCGTGCGCCGCCGTGCCCACCAATTCGTGTTAGTGCTGTACATCTTCGCAGTGCTGGGGTGCGTGGCGATGGTCCTGGGGCCCGCGCTCAATGACCGCACGATCAACCAAAATCCTGGGCGAGCCCTCGCAACCGTGGTGAACGTGGGGACGATTCGCACGTCCGTGGAATACCAAGGCGATGATGGGCGCCTGCATTCCCCCAAGGCCGGCCTGTTGTATCCCAGCGGGCTCGGCGAAGGGCAGCGAGTGTGGGTCACCTACGCCAAAGACAACTATGACTTGGTGAAGGTCGAAGGGCGTCGCTGGACGCTCGCGTTCATTCCGGCACTGAGTTGCCTAGCGGTCGCGAGCGCGATAGCAGCAGGGTTATGGTTACTGGTGAGCCGTTGGCCTGCGCGGCGGCGGCCGCAACCACCGAGCATCCGAAAGCCGCTGAAGAGGTAATCCCATGCGCGTGGCGATCATCGCCGAGTCGTTTCTTCCTTACGTCAATGGCGTCAGCAACTCGGTGATCCGCATAGCAGAATATGCCCAGCGCCACGGCCACGAATGCTTTATTATTGCGCCCGGCAAACGTGGTGACGTCACCGCGTTTCGCGGCATTCAGGTGATACGAGTGCCCGAAATCCGTGTGCCTCGCATCAACTCCTTGCCAGTGGGGTTCCCCAATCCGTTGTTGATGAGGCAGCTCCGCGCGTTTCGCCCCGACGTGGTGCACCTGGCAAGTCCCTTCGTTCTCGGCGTGATCGGTGCGTGGGCCTCGCGCAGGCTGAAGGTGCCCAGCGTGGCGGTGTTCCAAACGGATATCGCGGGCTTTTCTCTTCGCTATCGCCTGAGCTGGCTGTACCGCGCCGCTTGGCGTTGGATCGGCACCCTGCACAACGCCTGCAGCCTCACCCTCGCGCCTAGTTCAGTTGCTCAGCAGGCGCTTGTCGACGCCAACGTGCGCGACCTTAAACTGTGGGGCAGGGGAGTAGACGTTACCTTGTTCCACCCGAGTAAGCGCACCCGTCCTCATGACGATCAGCGGATTCGAGTGGGATACGTGGGCCGCTTGGCGGCCGAAAAGAGTGTGCACCGTCTGGCGGTGCTCGACGGACAACCCGATGTAGAGCTGGTGATCGTCGGTGATGGCCCCGAGCGCGCGAGGCTCGAAAGAGCTATGCCCAATGCCACCTTCCTCGGTGCACTGTATGGGGAAGCGCTGGCCCGGGAACTCGCCAATTTTGACGTGTTTGTGCACACCGGAGAGTTCGAGACGTTTTGCCAAACCATTCAAGAAGCTCACGCAAGTGCGGTGCCCACCATTGCGCCACGCGCCGGAGGCCCCATCGATCTGATTAGCCCGGAAGTAGGGGTGTTGCTCGATGTGGAACATTTTGAGCGCGAACTCCCAGGAGCCGTCAGGGCTATTGCTGCACAGCGGCAGGTGATGGCCACGGCGGCGCGAGCCAAAGTGGAAGGCAGAACCTGGGACGCCTTATGCGAGGAACTCTTCAATACCTACTCGTCGGTGCTTGCTGGCTACACTGGTTGATCGTGGCAAAGGCATCCTTGGATAAGCAACCCAGCGACGTTGCAAAAATGTTCGACGCGGTGGGCAAGAAGTACGACCTCACCAACACCATCTTGAGCTTTGGTCAGGATCGTCATTGGCGTAAACGCACTCGCGAGCGCCTCGACCTGCGGCCCGGCGAGCTGGTTTTGGATTTAGCAGCGGGCACTGCCGTCTCCACCGAGGAGCTGGCGAAGTCCGGCGCCACCGTTATTGCCTGCGATTTCTCCCAGGGCATGCTCGCTGCTGGTGCAGAACGTGATGTGCCCAAGGTCTGTGGTGACGGCATGAAGCTGCCGTTTCCCGACGCCACCTTCGACGCCGTGACCATCTCCTATGGCCTACGCAATATCCAGGATTTTCGCGCCGGACTGCGCGAAATGGCGCGCGTAACCAAGCCTGGTGGTCGATTGACCGTGGCGGAGTTCTCCAAGCCTGTGGTGCCGGTGTTTGGCACCGTGTACAAGGAATATCTGATGCGCCTGCTGCCCCCGGTGGCACGGCTGGTGTCCTCCAACCCCGATGCCTATGAATACCTGGCGGATTCCATTCGAGCTTGGCCGGAGCAGGAGGCCTTGGCTCGTGAGATCAATGCCAATGGCTGGGCCGATTGCGGCTGGCAAAACCTCACCTTCGGCATCGTGGCGATGCACTCTGCGTTGAAGCCGGCCTAAGCCCCACGAGTAGCATCGGGGTCATGCAAAGAGTCGTCCCGAATATTTGGTGCAATGGCAATGCTGATGAGATGGCAGAGTTCTACGTAGGCGTCTTCGAGGACGCCCACGTTGTTGAGCGCCAGCGCTACCCGGAAGAAGGCTTGCTCGATTTCCAGCAGCCCATGGCGGGCAAAACTTTGATGATTGAGCTTTCGCTGCGCGGATTCCACATCATGCTCATCAACGCTGACGACACCTTCACCCCGAACCCGTCGATCTCGTTGATGGTGAGCAACTCGAACGCGGAAGCAACCACCGCGTTGTACGAGCGCCATCTGCGATGGGGGTTTCGCCCTCATGCCGCTTGCCTCCTACGACTTCAACGAACATTACTCCTGGGTGCAGGACAAATTCGGCGTGAGTTGGCAGTTGCTTACCCACACCGAACCCACCGGGCTGCCCGCCATTTACCCCAGTCTCATGTTCTGTGGACAGGCTCAGAATCGCGCCGCTGAAGCCATCGATCGCTATACCAAGCTTTTCGACGGCCGCGTGAACCAAAAGGTGACCTATGGCGAGATCGGCCAGGGTGCCAATGGAGTGATCGAACCCGATTCGGTGGTGTTTGCCACTTTCGAGCTGTTCGGTGAAACCATCGGCGCCATGGACTCCGCGGTCAAACAGCCGTTTAGCTTCGATGGCGGCGTGGCGCTGCTGGTGAATGCACACGGCCAAGGGGAAATTGACCGATACTTCGACGGACTCAGCGCCGTGCCTGAGGCCGAGCGCTGCGGCTGGCTTCGCGACGAATTCGGCGTGAGCTGGGAAATTGTGCCCGACAATATGGGCGAGCTGATGACCAAGCCCAATGCCTATGAAAAGCTCATGGGCATGGGCAAGATCATCATTGAGGAGTTCTAGGCGGGGCGATAAAACACAACCAATGAGGCTATCGCCTCAGCCGATGTCCGATACGCAAATCTGCTCGTTTCTTCGTGGTCGATTCCAGTGTTGGCACTCATGAAACAGTGTTGAAGAGCCAATTGGGTCATGCGAACCCATTTGTGCAAACATGTGTTCTAATTGTGTCGAAGGACTCGGAAGTGGGGCGGTAGGGTGTTAGCCATGAAGAATCTTACAAGTGTTGAAATCTGCGCTGGAGCCGGTGGCCAAGCTCTTGGGCTTGAGCGTGCAGGCTTTGAACATTTAGCAGCAGTTGAAATTGACGCCGATGCGGTAGCGACGCTTCGGGCTAACCGGCCTGAATGGCACGTCCAGCATATGGACGTGAATGAGTTTGACATTGCGCCGTACAGGGGAATGGACCTGTTCGCCGGTGGCGTCCCGTGCCCACCTTTTTCGATAGCCGGCAAGCAGCTTGGTGCAGAGGATGACCGAGACCTTTTTCCTCGAGCATTAGAGATGATCGAAATTGCACAGCCTCGAGCTGTGCTTTTAGAGAACGTGAAAGGGCTAGGCCAGAGGCGCTTCGATTCCTACAGGGCTGAAATTATTCGTCGACTGAATGAGCTTGGGTATGAGGTCTTCTGGGAGCTTATCCAGGCAGCGGATTTTGGGGTACCTCAACTGAGGCCAAGATTTATCTTGGTGGCATTAAGGCCTGAGGACGCGCCATTTTTTGCTTGGCCGAAGCCGTTAGATCGAAAGGTGACAGTCGGTGAGGCTCTAGAAAACCTGATGGCTGAAGACGGATGGCCGGGTGCCGCCGATTGGGCACGTGGAGCTAATGCAGTTGCACCAACCCTTGTTGGAGGCTCCAAAAAACATGGAGGTCCCGATGTAGGCCCCACTCGTGCCAAAGCGGCCTGGGCTCATCTTGGTGTCAAAGGATCATCGATTGCGGACTATCCACCATCTCCCACTTTTACTACCGACCCTGAGGAAGAAATGCCACGGTTAACGGTAAAAATGGGCGGAGTGATCCAAGGATTTCCTGAGGATTGGGAATGGACTGGAGGCAAAACAGCGCAATGGCGTCAGGTCGGAAATGCCTTCCCGCCGCCCGTAGCGTATGCGGTTGGAAGGTCTATCGTTGCTGCGCTGAATCACGAGCAGCTCGAAAAAGACGTTCGATCGGCGGAGCCTATCGCCCATCAGTCCCTGCTCCTTGAAGGCTGTGCGGTATGAATCAAACAGAAATTGCCCTTCTGACGCGGGCGCGACGCGATTTTCACCGATTCTTAATTGAGTCGGGAACGTTGAGTATCGCGGAAACCGCACAGGGGCGAGTCGCATCAAACGCGGACAAAAGTCAAGCCAGCTCCAAGAACGTGGCTTTGCATATCGCCGAGCAACTCGAGGTGCCTGTTGGCACAAAATCTGCTGGTCAAACCGCTGGAACAAAGTTTGAGCTTGCAACAAACAATTTCCTTGCCGCCACCTTTCCGCTTCTGCAGGCTGTTAGGCCTGGCACCTGGGAAGTGATGAACCTGGGAAATCGGCGTCGCCATGATCACTTTGCGGACTATGAGCCCTACCGTCATCTTGCGGATCTAGCCGATGCAATCGCGCTGGATTCAAGCCTGGCAGCAGCTTTGGGCAATTCCTATGTGATTAGCCCGGACGTAATCGTTGTGCGATCTGCAGTGGCGGATGTCGAAATTAATGCGGATCAATACATTGTCGATGAGTTCGCAGGAAGACTGTCCCCGCTGCGGGCGGATAACTTCGCGGGCGATCCGACAAAATTTATCCATGCCGTTGTTTCCTGCAAGTGGACTATGCGCAGCGACCGGGCGCAAAACACTCGAGCTGAAGCGCTCAACCTACTAAAGAACAGAAAAGGGCGTGCACCTCACATCGTGGCAGTCACCGGAGAACCGAGTCTCAGCAGAATTGCCTCACTGGCACTCGGTACAGGAGAGATCGATATGGTCTATCACGCATTTCTTCCTGAATTGCGAACAGCAATTGAGCAGGTAGGGACTGAGGACGCACAGGAGCTGTTCCACATACTCGTGGATGGAAATCGACTCCGCGATATTGCAGATCTTCCTCTCGATCTGGCTGTCTGAACGCGAGCAAACCAGCAGGCGGAGTACAAGTGTGGTGAGTAGACACGAACCTCACCACACTGCGCAAACCCCGCCAGCCCCTTACCCCTTCGTGTTCTCCACGGTGTCGAGGATGAACTTGGCGGAGTGGTGGAGTTGCTCGAGTTCCCAGTCGTTGAGCTTTGGTTGGAGGCGCTTTTCCCATCCTTCGGGTCCGATGAAGGTGGGCAGGGAGAGTGAGACTTCGGGCAGGTCGTAGATGCCGTCGGTGATCAGTGTGCAGATAGGGTGCACGGAGCGTTCGCCAATGAGCAGGCACTTGGCCAGCGCGTTTGCGGAGCGTGCCACGCCTGCGTTGGTCCAGCCTTTGTTCAGCAGGACGTCGTAGGCGGTGCGGATCACGCGCTCTTGCATTTCGGGTGCGCTCGGTAGCGCACTGCCGCGCCATTGGCTGAGTTCTTCCCAGCCGAGGCCGAAGACGTTGACTTGGGAGAGCGCGGGTAGGGCGGTGGAGCCATGCTCGCCGATCATGTAGCCGGTGACGGATTTGGGGTCGATGCCGAGTTCCTGGCCGATGGCAAAGCGTAGGCGTGCGGAGTCGAGCATGGTGCCGGTGCCGAAGATTTTGTGGGTGGGGTAGTCGAATTCGGTGACGGCTACGTGTACCACGGCGTCGAGGGGGTTGGTGATGAAGATGATCACCGCGTCTTTGGTGTGTTGGACGATGTTGCTCATCACGTCACGCACCACCACGCCGCTCAGTCCCGCCAGCTCAGAGCGATCGGGCAGGCGCTCGGGGTCATTCGGGTCGGGCACAATCGAGGCGCCGGCGGCCACGATGATGATGTCCGCGTCCTTGCAATCGCTGTATTCACCTGCGTGGCAATACGTGTGCGTAGTGCCCATCACGCCGGTGGATTGCGCCTGGTCAAGCGCCTCACCGAGCGCGATTTTGGGCTCAATATCGATGGTGGCAATTTCTGAATAGAGCCCGGAATCCATGGCGTAGCTCAACACATAAGAACCAACATGGCCCAGGCCAACGACGACGAGTTTTGATTGCTGCATGCCTTTAACTTTAGGCACGTAGCTTAAGCTTTTCGACGCCCCCGCGGCCCCCTACCCCCACAACACCCGGGAGCCACGCATCCGCATGCTGGCGCCTGACGCTGCGCGCCACACTCGCGCCACCAGGTCGCGATCCTCTTCCACCACGAGGTTGCCCATGAGGCGTGCTGCAGCCGGCATGACGATTTTGCCCATGGGCTTGCGCAGCGCTAGCGGCCCGGTGAGTGGCAAGAACTGCGGATAGGTCAGCGCGCGTGCGAGGGTTCGTGCCAGCAAGAAGGCCTCGCCGTATTCGTGGCGCAGCATTTCTGGCCACAGCAGGGTGAAGTCCTTGCCTTCATCTAATGCCCCCACAGCCATCGCTGCGGTTTCTAGCCCATAGTCGATGCCTTCGCCGTTGAGCGGATTCACGCAGGCGGCAGCATCACCGATGAGCATCCAATTCGGTCCGGCTACACCGGAGACGGCGCCACCCATGGGCAACAACGCGGACGCAACCCCCTCAGGTTGCCCAAAGTGCCAGGCCTCGCGCTGCTGCTGGGCGTAGAGGTGGAGGAGTTTCTTGGTGTTTACTTTTGCGGGACGATTGTCGGTGGAAAGGGCACCGCAGCCAACATTGGCGCGTCCATCACCCAGTGGAAAAATCCAGCCGTAACCTGGCTGAATCGTGTTCTCGGCGTCGCGAAGCTCGAGGTGCGAGTGGATCCATGGTTCATCGCTGAATGGCGTTTCGCAATAGGAGCGCGCAGCGATGCCAAACACTTCGCCCTTGTGCCAGGTGCGGCCGAGCTGCTTGCCGAATGTTGAGCGCACGCCATCGGCGACGATCACGAATTTCGGAAGGACACGGGTGCCGTCGCTAAGCTCCACGCTACGGATCGCGCCATCGAGCTCAACCGCCCTCGCGCCCACGCCGCCAAGAAAGCGCGCACCGTCCATGCCGAGTGCGTGTTCAAGCAGCAAATTGTCCAGTTTTGTGCGGGGCATGGCTGAGCCCACGTTGCCGAAGGATGAGTCCGGCCACGGTGCCTCAACCGAACCGCCGAAGCCGTGGAGCTTGAGCCCGCGCGATTGATAATGGGAGGTGACGTCCACCCCGATTGCTTCAAGCTGGTGGATGGCTCGCGGGGTGAGTCCATCGCCGCAGGTCTTGTCGCGGGGGAAGGTGGCTTGATCCACCAGAAGCGCTTCCATACCAAGCTTGGCGGCGTGCCACGCCGCGGCGCTTCCTGCTGGGCCTGCGCCTACGATCAGCAGGTCTGGGGAGATCACCTTGTCATTCACAAGCAACATTGTGGCAGTTGTGGCGTGGCCTTTGCACCCCGGGGTGTGTGAGCGCGAGCATTTCGACTACGGTAAAGGGGTTAGTTGGAACATGCTTCGCGTGGCGCCACGCCAAGCCCTTAGGCGTGAGCGGCACTCAACCTCTAGTTAAGGCAGTGTGGAAATGAGCAACGGTGCCGACGGGTCGCAGCCCAAGGTGGCGGCAAACGTGGATCTTGGCGATGTTTCTTTGAACCAAGCCGTGGCCGATGGCATGCAACGCGTAGAGACGCTGCTCATGCAGGAGCTCTCTAAGGGCGAGGCCTTTGTTTCCGAGAAAGTTCTGCACCTGACCAAGGCCGGTGGCAAACGCTTCCGCCCCATGTTCGCGCTGCTTGCCTCCCAGTACGGCACCGAGCCGATGAATGAACGCGTGATCAAGGCTGCCGCCATTGTGGAGATGATCCACCTGGCCACCCTCTATCACGATGACGTGATGGATGAGGCCGATAAGCGCCGCGGTGTGCCGAGTGCAAACGCCCGCTGGGACAACTCGGTGGCGATTCTCGCCGGCGATATCCTGCTTGCGCACACCTCACGGATCATGAGCGAGTTGGGTGTGGAGACAGTCGCTCACTTTGCCGAAACCTTCGGGGATCTGGTTACCGGCCAGATGCGTGAAACCATTGGTGCAGGCGAAGGCGATGCGGTGGAGCACTACATGAACGTCATCCGCGAGAAAACTGGCGTGCTCATCGCCTCGGCCGGTTACCTTGGCGGAGTCCACTCGGGTGCCAAGCCGGAGTACATCGAGGCGCTGCAGGGTTATGGCAATGCAATCGGCATGGTGTTTCAAATTGTGGACGACTTCATCGACATCTTCTCCGACACCGCCCAGTCAGGCAAGACCCCCGGCACTGACCTACGCGAAGGTGTGTTCACCCTCCCCGTGCTCTACGCGCTGCAGGAGGACACCCCGGTGGGTGAGGAGCTACGCGGCATCCTGACCGGCCCCATCCACGACGATGCCACGGTGGAACACGTCCTCGCTCTGCTGGCACGGTCGCAGGGTCGGCAGAAGGCGCTTGACGACGTCACCGCGTACCTCAACGAGGCTGAGCGTCACCTCGAAGCGCTGCCAGAATGTGCAACCACGGATGCGCTGCGCAACCTCGCCCGCTTTACTGTGGCACGCGTTGGATAATGGCTGTTGTAGTGCGAATTTGCAATGATTCGGGATGTGCAGTGTAGAGTGTTCAACGCACGCCAGGTTGCCCGAGCGGCCAAAGGGAGCGGACTGTAAATCCGTCGGCATTGCCTACAGAAGTTCGAATCTTCTACCTGGCACAGCAATGTTAGGAGCCCGTCACGAAAGTGACGGGCTCCTTCGCGTATCCCAAAAAACCTTGACAATAGTGTGATCAAGCCTATAATGAGGTGACCTGCGACACATTGGAGGGATCATGGAGCGGAAAATTCTATTGGCTTCTGGATTGATGAGCGCAATACTTGCTGCGACTGGCGCCTCTTCCGCAACGGCGATTCAGCTGGCACCTCAGAAAATCTGTGCTTATGAAAATAATGGTCGTTGTACCGACTGGTATCCGAATGTCTATACATGTCACAACATTGCCAATAAGCCGGGAGTGACTGACTATCAGCTGCGTGCATGTTTTGCGTGGTCTGCGTATGGGAGTCGTGGTTAAAGTGTCGACATTTTGGATAATCGCCATTGTGGCCGTGCTCCTCATCGCTATTCCTGCCGGCATGATGCAGCGCAAGGTTGCTAAGCGCTCGGAGGAGCACGATCCGGAGGCACGTCAGGCGGCGCTGGACTTCCAGCGCGACATCGATCGTGGGCGCGCTGGCTTCTAGCGCGCGAGCGCCCTTCTAGGGCGTGTGCATTGGGGTCGATGGGGCATCGAAAAGCTTGGCTGTAGTGCAGATTTGTGTTCTTGAGAGGCTTCGGGTTAATCTTTATCAGGCTTCAACAGGAGCGGGTCGGGAAACCGGCACAATTCAATGAGGCTAGCGCCCCCTTAGCTCAGTCGGCAGAGCGTTTCCATGGTAAGGAAAAGGTCGACAGTTCGATTCTGTCAGGGGGCTCTGTTCTTTTATCTAGGGTAGCCTAGCTGGAAGATCGTGGCGGTGTAGCTCAGTGGTAGAGCAAGCGACTCATAATCGCTGTGTCGCGAGTTCAATTCTCGCCATCGCTACCAAAGGGGCGTGGCTCAATTGGTAGAGCATCGGTCTCCAAAACCGAAGGTTGCAGGTTCGAGTCCTGTCGCCCCTGCAAAACGCCGCTTCGGCGGTATCGCACCCGGTATGAACGCCGGGTGCTTTTCTTATTCGTGCTATAGTTTCCACTTTGGTAGCCATGCCACACCCCTGGCAGGCAATGATGAACCTTGAATCGAGAAAGAATTGGGGAGCGCAGTGAGCGAACAAGAACGGCAACCCGTCACGGCAGCCCGTCCTACCGGCAAGCGACAGCTCTCCGGCACCAGCACCGCAGAAGCCTCCCAGGCTGCCAAAAAGAAGGTAGCCAAGCGCGATGAGGAAACCTATGGCGGCAGCGCGGTGACCTTCTTGCCTGAAGTGGGCAAGGAGATGCGGAAGGTGATCTGGCCCACCGGAAAGCAAATGGTCAATTACACCGTGATCGTCTTCGCCTTCCTCATTCTCATGACTGCCCTGGTTGCTGGCGTGGACTTCCTTGCCGGCCTCGGAGTTGAAAAGATTCTGACCAAGTAGCTATACTGACCCAACAAAGCTGAAAACCCGCTTCACCAAAACACCAGGTGAGGCGGGTTGCTTCATTCCCCGCTTCAAGCGGTGCCGCTAGGCTTGGGAATGCTGCAGGCACGAGTAACAACACCAGGAGATGAACACACCATGAGCGAAGAGCAAAACGGCTCCTTTGCTGAGGCGTTCGGTGAAGCCGTCGAGGCGTCACTGAGTGCGGAGCAAGACAACCTCGAGCAGGACAACGACCAAGCTGGCGTAGAGGTTGAAGAACAGCCGGTGCAAGAGGCTGACTACGAAGCCGCGATTACCGACGCCGAGGAAGAAGACGCCGACGCCGATTACAAGGCGCGCCTTCGCAAGTTCACCCGCGAGCTGAAAAAGCAGCCCGGCAAGTGGTACATCATCCAGTGCTACTCGGGTTATGAAAACAAGGTGAAGACCAACCTTGACATGCGTGCCCAGACTCTCGAGGTTGAAGACTCCATCTTTGAAGTCGTAGTCCCCGTTGAGCAAGCGGTAGAAATCCGCGACGGCAAGCGCAAGATTGTCAAGCGCAAGCTGTTGCCCGGCTATGTGCTCGTGCGCATGGACATCAACGACCGTGCATGGTCCGTGGTGCGTGACACCCCCGGTGTGACCAGCTTCGTGGGCAATGAAGGCAACGCCACCCCAGTCAAGCACCGCGACGTCGCCAAATTCCTCATGCCGCAGGAATCCGCGCCCGGTACCGACAAAGCAGCTACCACCGAGGAAGGCGAGCAGGTTGTTGCTATGCCTACCGACGCCAAGAAGGCGCCAGTCCAGGTGGACTTCCAGGTTGGTGAGGCAGTCACGATCCTCACCGGCGCCCTGGCATCCGTGTCTGCCACCATCTCCGAGATCGACGCAGAAAACGGCAAACTCCAGGCGCTCGTCTCCATCTTCGGCCGTGAAACCCCAGTTGAGTTGGGCTTCGACCAGGTAGAGAAGATCACCTAGCCAAGCCAAGCATCCTCAACGCGGCAACCCCTACAGCTTTTTGGAGCGTGTGGGGGTTGCAGTGTATTCTGATTGATCGCGTGTGCACTTCGCATGCGCATCGTACATATACATATCCCCGGTGGCTGGTTGGATGAGCGTAAGCAGGATTGATTTGCGTTTCATGCCGCTGGCATCCGGACGTCGAAAAGCTTGAAAAGCGCTCGGCGTTAACACGGAAAGTTGGTAAAAGTCTCCATGGCTCCTAAGAAGAAGAAAAAGGTCACTGGCCTGATCAAGCTGCAGATCGAGGCAGGCGCAGCTAACCCGGCTCCCCCGGTCGGTCCTGCCCTTGGTGCTCACGGCGTGAACATCATGGAATTCTGTAAGGCTTACAACGCCGCAACTGAATCCCAGCGCGGCAACGTTGTGCCTGTGGAGATTACCGTCTACGAAGACCGCTCCTTCGACTTCAAGCTCAAGACCCCGCCTGCTGCCAAGCTGCTGCTCAAGGCCGCCGGCATCCAGAAGGGCTCCGGCGTGCCCCACACCCAGAAGGTGGGCACCGTCACCCTCGACCAGGTCAAGGAAATCGCCCAGACCAAGCTTGAGGATCTCAACGCATACGACGTTGATTCCGCGGCCAAGATCATCATGGGTACCGCACGTTCCATGGGCATCGAGGTCAAGGAGTAAGCAGCCCCGCGCTGCAGCCGCCTCCTGAATCCAGGAGGCATTCCAGGTGGAAGGGCCAGCTTCGGCCCGCACCACACAATCCACAAGAATCTAAAAGGATTTCAAAATGAGCAAGCGTTCAAAGGCTTACAAGGCCGCCGCAGAAAAGGTTGACAAGACTCGCCTCTACAGCCCCCTTTCGGCTGCTGAACTGGTGAAGGAAACCTCCTCCACCAAGACCGACGCCACCGTTGAGGTTGCAATGCGTCTCGGCGTTGATCCCCGCAAGGCTGACCAGCTCGTTCGCGGCACCGTGAACCTGCCTAACGGCACCGGTAAGACCGTGCGCGTTGCAGTGTTCGCCGAAGGCGAGAAGGCAACCCAGGCTAAGGAAGCTGGCGCAGACATCGTTGGCACCGCCGAGCTGATCGAGCAGATCACCGCTGGCACCATTGACTTCGACGTTGCCATCGCTACCCCCGACCAGATGGCCAAGGTTGGCCGTGTGGCTCGCGTGCTCGGCCCCCGTGGTCTGATGCCAAACCCCAAGACCGGTACCGTCACCCCCGACGTTGCAAAGGCAATCGCCGACGTCAAGGGCGGCAAGATCGCCTTCCGCGTTGACAAGGCAGCCAACCTGCACGCCATCATTGGCAAGGCTTCCTTCGACGCCAAGGCGCTTGCTGAGAACTACGGCGCACTGATCGACGAGATCCTGCGTATCAAGCCCGCCTCTTCCAAGGGTGTGTACCTGAAGAAGGTCACCATGACCTCCACCTTTGGTCCTGGCGTTCCGGTTGATCCGGCAGTTCAGAAGAACTACGCCGAGGCTTAATTCTCGCCTCACGCGACAAGGCTGAGAAGCTGCGTAGCAGGAGTAATATCATAATCCCCATGGCACGTGCGTTGCCATGGGGATGTTCTTTTTGCCCACTAACGAAAGTGTAGTTATGGATTTATCGGATCGGAGCTACCGCCGTCAGGCCCGCGCACTGGGGATTTTTGTCACGATCGGTGCGATCTTCGGGCTGATTCTTGGCGTGGTGGTGCTGCTGTTCAATCCGATGGATAATGAGGCGCTCGGGTTGGTCGGGGTGGTATTCTTCGGCCCCGTGATCATGTGGGGCGTACGTGGTTTCAAGCGCGCGAAGGCGCGTCGTGCCTACGCGAGGATCGATGCCGCGCAGTTTCCGGAGCTTCATGCTTTGGTGCAGAAATTCTCAGATCGAGCGGGCCTACGAGAGCTTCCTCCTGCGTACCTGGTCAGCGATGAGGCGATCAATCCCTGCGCCGCTGATATGGGGGCGCGCCCTTCTGCGCGCATTGGCAGTGATTTCTTTGCGGGTTGTCGCGAGAATGATGCTCCCGAGGCTTTGGAGTTTATGGTGGCGCACCAGATCGCGCACCTGAAAGCCGGACATGGCAGCCATTGGTGGTCCATGGTGGTGGCCTCGGTGCGCCTCATGCCGGTGCTCAACGCCGTGGTGGCGCGCTATATGGAATTTCACGCTGATCACCTTGCCGCGCAAATGGTCCCCGAGGGTGCAGCTAAGGCGATTGGGCTGTGCCAAGTGGGCAAAGATAATTTTCCATACCTCAACCAGCAGGTGCAGTTCAGCAGCGCGGGCAAAACACGAGGATTGTGGGGGACTTTGGCCAAGTGGAGTGGTCTTGATGTAAGTCCGTCTGAGCGCTACGCCAGGCTTGTCGACGCCAATCTCGTACCCCAACCGGAAGATTCAACGGCAACATCATTCGTTTCACCTCGCTGGAATAACGGGGAATAGGCTCCCCAAACGAGAGCGTTGCATTGAGGGTACGTGGAGGCGTCTCTCCTTCATCAAAATTCTTTTGAGGACCAAGCGCATGAACAACCTACTTTCTTCCGCCGCCGTAGGCATGATGTCTGTGAACAATCGCGTCACCATGGCGGCATTGACCAGAATGCGGGCCGGTGAAGATGGCGTGCCCACCCCGATGCACGCTGAGTATTACGCTCAACGCGCCAGCGCCGGTTTTGTGGTCACAGAAGGCACTTTCTTGAGTTTCCGCAGCCGCGGTTTCGCGGGCCAGGCGGGCATTGCCAATTCGGCGCAGCAACTCGGCTGGGCTGGGGTGGCAAAGGCGGTGCACGAGCGGGGCGGTGTTCTGGTTATGCAACTAATGCATGCAGGGCGTATGAGCCATCAAGACCTGACCCGTGGCCAGCAACCAGAGGCGCCGAGCGCCATCGCTGCAGGGGTGCAATTGCGCACCTCTGGAGGCAAGCTCGACGCTCCCGTCCCGCACGCGATGAATGCCGAGGACCTTGAGCGTGTGAAAGCTGAATTTGTTGCTGGTGCACGCCGGGCTATCGACGCGGGCCTTGATGCTGTTGAGATCCATGGAGCCAACGGCTATCTCTTGCATGAGTTCTTAAGCCCCGCGGCGAATCACCGCGAGGATGCCTACGGTGGCAGCCCGAGTGCGCGGGCACGATTTGTAGCAGAAGTTATCCGTGCCGTCGCTGAGGAAATCGGTGCACAGCGCACAGCGTTGCGCATCTCCCCCGAGCACAATATCCAGGGATGTTTGGAACTTGATCCAGAAGAAACTCGGGCAACCTATCGGGCGCTCCTTGAGCAGATCGCCGACCTCGATTTGGCGTACCTGTCCATCCTCCACGCGAATCCGGAAAGCCGCTTGGTGCAGGAGCTGCGCCACCTTTTCGGCGGTTTCACCGTTGTGAATACCGGTTTTGCTGAGGTCACGCAGCAGGCAGAAGCAGAGGCCATCCTCGAGCGCGGGCTTGGCGACGCCGTAGCGGTGGGCCGTTTGTTCATCGCCAATCCGGACCTTCCACGCCGCTGGGCAGAAGGTGCAGATTTGAACGAGCCGGATATGGCAACGTTCTATGTCGGTGGGGCTCGCGGTTATATCGATTATCCGAGCCTTGGATAGAGGCGGGGGAGCGTCGAAAAGCTTCCCCCGGACAGGGGGAATCTGAATCGTTTTAGTTGGTTTTCTGAATCGTTTCAGCGCCTGAGCTGCTCGTTTGTGGCTGGCTCGCGGGGTTATGGTCGTGGGCATGGCAAAAATCAATGTGGCAATTGCAGGCCTTGGAAATTGTGCAACGTCGCTGATCCAAGGCATCCATTACTACCGCGATGCGGACCCCTCCCAGGAAGTTCCTGGACTCATGCACGTCCAATTCGGCGATTATCACGTTGGTGATCTCAACGTGGTGGCAGCCTTCGATGTGGATGCAGACAAGGTGGGCAAGGACGTTTCCGAGGCGATTCAGAGCGGTCAGAACTGCACCATCAAGATCTGCGATGTTCCTGAGACGGGTGTGAAGGTCCAGCGTGGCCACACCCTGGATGGCTTGGGTCGTTACTATCAGCAAACCATCGAGGAATCCGATGCTGAGCCGGTCGATGTAGTGCAGGCTCTTAAGGATGCCGAGGTAGATGTGCTGGTGAGCTACCTGCCGGTGGGCTCCGAGGAAGCAGACAAGTTCTACGCCCAGTGCGCGATCGATGCTGGTTGCGCCTTTGTAAACGCCCTGCCGGTGTTTATCGCCTCTGATCCTGAGTGGGCTGAGAAGTTCCGTGCAGCCGGTGTGCCGATCGTCGGTGACGATATTAAAAGCCAGGTGGGTGCCACCATTAGCCACCGCGTCCTAGCCAAACTCTTTGAAGACCGTGGAGTGCGTTTAGAGCGAACCATGCAGCTCAACGTGGGTGGCAACATGGACTTCAAGAACATGCTGGAGCGCGAGCGCCTGGAATCCAAGAAGATTTCCAAGACGCAATCGGTAACCAGCAACGTTCACTCAGGGCCACTCGCGGGGAAGGTAGAAGACCGCAACGTACACATCGGCCCCTCCGACTATGTGGAGTGGTTGGATGATCGCAAGTGGGCCTATGTACGCCTGGAGGGCACGGCATTCGGTGACGTCCCGCTCAACTTGGAGTACAAGCTTGAGGTGTGGGACTCACCCAACTCCGCCGGTATCATCATCGACGCTATCCGCGCCGCGAAAATTGCCCTCGATCGCGGTATCGGTGGGCCGGTGGAATCCGCCTCCTCCTACCTGATGAAATCACCGCCCACCCAGCTTGATGACGACACCGCGCGCGCCCAGCTCGAAGCATTTATCGCGGGGGAGTAGGTGCCGCCGAACCAATTCGGCTTTTAAAGTGCCCCACAATTTGCTTCGCGTCCTGCGCATGTTGTAGTCTCGCAAGTCGAAGTTTGAAACGGACCGCTTGGTCCCCGCTCAAGTTTCACCGAAGACCGTCGGTTAGCCACTTATGGCTCGAAGGTATCCAAGCAATTGGATCAGCCTACGCAGGAGACACTGAAGCGTTTTACTCCTTCCAAGGAGAACTACGTGCCCTGTGCTCTTGCACGGGGTTTTTGTTTTGTCTCACATCGTGGGGCGGGATTGAAGCCCCGGCGGATCAGAACACGATTGATACGTACATGAGGAAGGAGGCGAAGTAATGGCAAACCCGAAGAACGAACAGTCCCTGGCTGAGCTGAAGAACCGCTTTGCTGAGGCAGACTCTGTTGTGCTGACCGAGTACCGCGGACTCTCCGTGGCTCAGACCACCGAACTGCGTCGTGCACTGGGTGCAGATGTCCAGTACTCCGTCGCCAAGAACACCCTGGTTAAGCTTGCTGCTAAGGAAGCTGGCATCGAGGGTCTTGATGATCTCCTCGTTGGCCCCACCGCCGTTGCCTTTGTTAAGGGCGAGGCCGTGGACGCTGCGAAGGCGATGAAGAAGTTCGCTTCTGAAAACAAGGCTTTTGTTGTCAAGGGTGGCTACATGGACGGCAATGCCCTGAGCGCTGCTCAGGTTGATGCCATCGCCGAGCTGGACAACCGCGAGACGACCCTCGCAAAGCTGGCTGGCGCCATGAAGGGCAACTTGGCAAAGGCTGCAGGCCTGTTCAACGCCCCCGCTTCTCAGGTTGCGCGCCTCGCAGTTGCGCTGCAGGAGAAGAAGGAAGCGTAATGCTTGCCCCCAAGCGGGCAATACACGTTTGAAACACAATACTTTGGATGCGAACCCGCGGGCGAGCATCCGCCTTAAGAAAGGAATACCACCATGGCTAAGCTCACCAAGGACGAGCTCATTGAAGCTTTCAAGGAGATGACCCTCATCGAGCTCTCCGAGTTCGTTAAGGAATTCGAAGAGGTCTTCGAAGTTACCGCTGCTGCTCCGGTTGCTGTTGCTGCCGCTGGCGCTGCAGGTGGCGACGCTCCTGCTGCTGAAGAGAAGGACGAGTTCGACGTCGTGCTCGAGGACGCTGGCGCTAAGAAGATCGGCGTGATCAAGGCTGTGCGCGAGATCGTTTCCGGCCTGGGCCTGAAGGAAGCTAAGGAGCTCGTTGAGTCCGCTCCTAAGGCTATCCTCGAGGGTGCTAACAAGGACGACGCTGAGGCTGCTAAGACCAAGCTCGAAGAGGCTGGCGCAAAGGTGTCCCTCAAGTAATATCCCCTGGATATTCGCACAACTCTCCCCCCGGCATACTGCTGCTAGGGGGAGTTTTTGCTTTTCTGCACCCGCGCTTTCACAATCAAGCGCATGACTCCCCAGCCCACGCTCCCGGCTATCCTCGCCGACGTCGATACCGGCATCGACGACATGCTCGCGCTCATCTACCTCGGCGCTCGTCATTGCGCTGGCGAGATCGTGCTCGCCGGTGTGAGCGTCAATGCGGGCAATACCACCGCCGTGATCGCCGCCAATAACACGCGCTTCGTGCTTGATCTGGTGGGGTGCCAGGACGTGCCGGTGGCGGTAGGCGCAACCGCACCACTGTCTGTGCCATTGACCATTACTCCGGAAACGCATGGGCCGGCGGGTCTCGGCTATATCTTCGCTCCGGGTAATGAGCAAGTGAAAAGCCTGCAGGTGCGCCCCGGTGTGGTGCCCGATGCTGCTGTGATGGAAAAGCTAGCGAAAGCGGGAGCTCTCGTTCAAGGAATCCGCTCGGACGCCCCTGCGTTGTGGGCGAACGTGCTGCGCGCGCATCCCGATTGCCGATTGCTCGTTAGCGGACCGGGCACGCTGCTTGCCCAGCACGCGCAAATTGCGAGGCGCTTCGCTCAGATCACGGTGATGGGCGGTGCGGTGGACTATCCGGGTAACACCACCCCGAACGCGGAGTGGAATTTTTGGTCTGATCCCGAAGGTGCCCAAACGCTATTGAGCTTCAAGCCCACGCTCCTGAGTTTGCAGATCAGCGAAGGAATCATCGTCACGCCTTCAGAACTAGCAACGTGGCAACTCCACGGCCCGCTGCACACCGTGGTCGGCGAGGCTCTGCGTTTCTACTTTGAATTTCACCAGGCGATGGGGGAGGGGTACGTGGCACAAGTTCACGACCTCGCGGCCGCCACGGTTGCTCTCGACGCAGTGCCCTATTCCACGCGCACGCGGTTGCTACGTATTGATCCGCAGGATCGTGGGGCGGTGTTGGCTGGCCAAGGAGAACCCGTAGACGTCATCACTAGGCTTGATGCCTCCGCGGTGTTCAAGGAATTTCGCAGGGCTTTGGCGCTGCTGGACAATCGCTGAACGCGATTGGCGGTGTTCGCGGGGGCGTCGAAAAGCTAATAATTGGCACATGGGCGCTCGTCGTGCTTGAATTTTCCGTATCGAGCTCGAGGTGACATAGAGCTGCCCAGGCGCCGCCGTGCGCGAAGAACCGCCGAACAAGGTTAAACATGTCACGAACACTCCCCACAGATCCCGCAAATCGCAGGAGTTACCTGCTCAGCACCCTCGCCCTCGGCATTATGGCGATCACTTGGCTTGCTTTAGTGCTGATGCACCCTGAGGACCAATGGGATTCCCTAGCGCAAGGTTCCGGTGCGCTGGTGGCATTGCTCGGCTTCGGGTTGGGGGCCGTGGTGGCGCTGTTCGCTGTGATTCCCGTGCTGCCGCCGCGCGCACTTTCGCTAATTCCCGTGGCGCTGGTGATCAATATTGTGCTCGGCCAAATCATCGGCACCATGCCGCTGCCCATCCCGCTCTACCTCGACTGCATTGGTACTGTCCTGGTGGCGGCGTTGTGCGGCCCGCGCGCGGGTATGGCCACTGGTGTGCTTTCGGCCCTGGTGTGGGGCGTCTTTAACCCCACCGTCATTCCCTTTGCCGCCGACTACGCTATGATCGGTTTCCTGGCTGGCCTTGCTCCTTGGACTACCCGCCGCTGGCTGGTGCCCGTGTGGGGAATCGTTGTTGGTGCGCTTTCCGCGCTCATGGCGGCGCCGATTGCCTCCTTCATCTTCGGCGGTACCGCGGGCACGGGTACGGGCCTTTTGGTGAGCTTCTACCGCAGCCTAGGGCTTTCGCCCATGTCGGCTGTGTATGCGCAGTCGCTGAGCTCTGATCCCATTGACAAGCTCATCGTCTTTAGCCTGGTCTTGCTGATCATCTCCGCCCTCCCCGAACGCACCCGCCGTGTGTTTGCGCCAACCGCATGACCTTGCACCCCTACACCCCGATCACCATGGCTCTATGTTTCATGGTGATCATCACTGTGTGCAATAGTGCAGTCCTTTCCGCCGCGGGGCTCGCCTTGGTGCTGCTTTTGGGCACAGCTTTTCGACGCCCCAACGTCCTCATCGCCACCGCCCTCATGGGCATTCCCGCAGTCATTTCCTTCAGTCTCATGTACGGGCTGTTTGGCCAATGGCAGTCAGCCGCCGAGCTGAGCATTCGCTTCGCTGCGATTCTGAGTGGCGGCCTGCTGTTCTTTAGCTTTGTGGACGCCGATGAGCTGTTGCGGGCGATGAGTTTGCGAGTGCCCGCACCGGTGGTATTTATTTTGGGCTCGATCACCAGGATGCGCCAGCTTGCGCAATTTCGCCTGCACACGATCAGGCAAATTCAGCAGTCGAGGGGCATGCGAGTTCGGCGCTTTTCCTGGAAGTATGTGCTCCTGCCATTGATCGTGGGCATGATTAGTGATGCCGCTGAGCGCAGCCGTCCGCTTCAGCGCACCGGTATCGCACGACCTGGGCCGCGCACCGTGTTGTACCCGGTGAATGATCCTTTCGCCGAGCGCGTATTGCGCTGGGTAATGGTGGCTGTGACCGTGGTGTTGAGTGTATGGGTGGTGTTGTGATGGAAACGCAGCGGAGTTTCATTTGGGGTGCCTCAGGCAGTGGTTTGAGCGAATATGCCTGGCAGATCAGCGAGGATACGCAGGTGGCGTGGGTAGGCAATGATGCCGCAGCGCACATCACTTTGTTGCGGGCCACGGTAGAAGAGGAATTGGCATTCGGCATGGAGCAGCGCGGGGTGCCGCGCGAGGTCATGTTGGCCCGTATCCGAGAGGCCGCGGCGCAGTGGGGCCTGGAGCCATTGTTGCGGCGCGATCCTGCCAGCCTCTCTACCGGGCAAACCAGGCGGGTGGCCATTGCCAGCGCTTTGCTGGCGCGACCTGAAGGTTTGGTGCTGGACTGTCCTTTGGACGGCTGCGATGCGCAAGCCGCCGATACGTTGATCCAGGTGATTGAGGGGTTCCCAGGTCAGGTGACGATCTGCGATCGGCGATGGAATGCCTTGGCACAATCCGGTGCCAACTATCGCTTCGCAAACGGGGCACTGGAGCGCGCCGAAGCTCCCCGTGCGCAGTTGCCGAAGGGTGCCTACAAGCCCCTCCTGACGGCGACGCACGGTGGCAGCAATGACGTGGTGCTTCAAGAGGCCTCGATTGAGCGAAAGGATCCACGCGGCCAACAGCGCTTCGGCATCGGACCGCTTACGCTGCGCTTTCCCGCAGGTAGAATCACGCATCTTCGCGGCGTCAACGGCTGTGGCAAAACCACGCTCATGCTGGCGATTGGAGGGTTGATTCCTTCACGTGGGCACATCAACGCCCCTGCTATCGGGTGGATGCCGACGGCGATGGACCAGTCATTTTCCCAACGCAGCGCGCTCTTGGAGGCAGCTTTGGGCAGCGATGAAGAGCACGCCCAGGAGGCGCTGGAGTGGTGTGGACTAGCGGAGCTTGCCCATAAGCATCCCCTGGACCTCAACAGCACCCAACGTCGACTACTCGCCTTCGCCTGCGCGATCGTGCGCGGCCCAGGCGCACTGCTGCTCGATGAGCCCACCATCGGCCTGGACACCGAAGGCATCGAACGCTTCGCCCGGCTGATCCGTGAATTTGTGCAAGGCAACTGGCATGCGCGACTCGCATCGCGTGGCTTATCAGCCTTGGAACAAGGTGCGCCGACGGTGATCTGGAGTTGCCATGAAGTGGATTTTGCCGGCATCTCGGATTTTGTGCTGGATCTCTAGCAAAATGGGTGTGCAAATTGCATTGGAAGGAGTTGCACATGTCTATTGCCTACCGAGTACAAAACCCGCTAAACAATGAAGTGGTGGAAACGTTTGAAAGCGCCGCGGATGATCAGATTCAAGAGATCGTCTCCAAGGCCACTGAGGCCTTCCAATCTTGGCGCAACACCAGCTTCGCTGAGCGCAAGAAAATCCTTTCCCGTGCCGCTGACCTGCTGCGCGAGCGCCGTGTGGAACTGGCAAAAATCTCCGCACAGGAGATGGGGAAAGCGATTCCGCAGGGTGTAAAAGAGGTGAAATTCTCTGCGAACATCATCCAGTTCTATGCTGACCACGCTGAAGAGCACAACGCGGATACCCCAATTCCGCACATTCAAGGTGGAACGGCAGTGATGCGTCGCCTGCCGCTTGGTCCGATCCTGGGCATCATGCCGTGGAACTATCCCTTCTACCAGGTGGCGCGATTTGCAGGGCCGAACCTCATGAACGGCAACACGGTGATTTTGAAGCACGCGGAAATCTGCCCCAAGTCTTCCGCGGCGATTGCTGACATTTTCGCTGAAGCCGGTTTGCCGGAGGGCTGCTTCAACAACGTGTATGCAACTCACGAGCAAATTTCTACGATCATTGAGGATCCCCGAGTACAGGGCGTGTCCCTGACCGGCTCCGAGCGCGCAGGTGCGGCCGTGGCAGCGCAGGCCGGCAAGGCGCTGAAGAAGTGTGTGCTCGAACTCGGCGGTACCGACGCCTAGGTCATTCTCGACACCGACGATGTGAAGAAGGCCGCTGCCAAGGCGTGGGAAAAGCGCATCGAAAATGTTGGCCAGACATGTACCTCTAACAAACGCATTATCGTGATGTCCGACATTTACGAGGAATTCGTTGAGGAAATGGTCCGCATCGCCGAGTCCTTCACCAAGGGCAACCCAATGGAGCCCGGTGAGAACGAGTACTATCCGATGTCCTCACGCCAGGCTGCCGAAAACCTCGACGAACAGGTCCAGCGTGCCGTCGCGGCAGGCGCCAACCTTCGAACCGGTGGTGAGCTGCACGAAAATGGTGCGTACTTCACCCCTGCGGTGCTCACCGATGTGCCCGTGGGTTCTGATTCCTACTACGAGGAGTTCTTCGGTCCCGTTGCGGAGATCTACAGCGTTGACTCCGAGCAGGAGGCCATCGAGCTGGCCAACAACTCCAACTATGGTCTGGGTGGCGCAGTGTTCTCCCAAGACGAGGAACGCGCTAAGAAGGTTGCCGAAAAGATTGACACCGGCATGATCCACGTGAATCTGGGCCAGGCATCCAGCCCCGCCCTTCCCTTTGGTGGCATCAAGAACTCAGGCTTTGGCCGAGAGCTGTCCACACTGGCCATGGATGAGTTTGTGAACAAGCAGACTTTCTACGTGAACGACTAGTCAACTTGAGGCGGGGCTTGGCCCCGAATGGAGGAAAGGTACCGACCAACTTGGGTTGGTGCCTTTTCGTGTGGGGCTGCAGTATTCATTGCATCGACAGCCGTCGAGGTTCAAAGCCGCTGGTCACCGGTGCCGTTCTTTGAAGGTGTTAAGCCGAGGCTAGTTTTTGGTTTACCAGGGCATTCAATGAAACACCTTCTTACTGAGCCCGGACTGCGAGCCGTCTATGAAGTGATGGTGACGTTCGGACATAGAATTTTTAAGAGTGGTTGCGCCTACTCAGTGGGGTAGGGATTGGTTCTCCGGCGGAGTCCAAATCTTCGAGGATCTCCACGACGAGATTTTGAAGGCCTCGCATCTCCCGAAGCGGATCACTGTCAATCCAAGATGTGGAAGGAAACCCCGCCACGGTGGCGACAAATTCTTGATCTTCGTCGGATCACGTTTTTGGTGGGTGTACTTGGTGGCATCCATGATCAGGCGTCCTGTTTCTTTGACTCGTTCAATTTGTCGATTGCCTTCAGCACTTGACGAACTTGATAGGGCTTCGCTTTTCCTTTGGCGTTTTGAATATTGACCTTCGGATCGACTGTCCATGGGTTTCATCGAGGCCCTGTGCATTTGCTCAACAATTGCTAGCACCTTTGAAGGCACATCCTGACGGTGTTATATGCGGTACCAACTGAGCAAGGTTTTTCGGTGCATTTCTTCAAAAAATCTTTGATGGCCAGGGAAGTTCCGCACCGATGGTTTTTCCGGAAAAGCCTTCTCCTTTAGCCACAGCTTTACGTGGGGGTCATCCGCTACCCACCCTGCAAATCCAACACCTCCGGTGCTTCGGGGCCTGGGCGAGTTGATCCTGAGCGGTGATGAGCTTGGAGTCCTTAACCTCGTAGGTGTTGGTGAGCAGTTCTTGCGTACTAGTAGCCTTCGGCCCCTTGCCACCTAGTAGAAAGCAGCCAGATTCCTGGCCGGCTCCCAGAGGCAAGGTCGGGATCGGGTCGTTGCGGGCCACAATTGGGTCAGTGGCGCGCTCGAAGCAGGAAGGACTGGCACGGAGAGAAGAAGCTTCATAGTGGGTACCGGTGGTCACTGCGCTGGTGAGGGTAGGCCTTCTTGCCGACGAATCCGCGCCCTGTACCGAGTTCGAGCGCGTCGTCGGCGAGAGCGCGACCATGCCACAAGTCAAGGTTTTTTCAAGTTGCGTGCATAGGTGCCGGGGTAATCGGCTTAGAGGGGAGGCGTGGGCGCAGAAAAGCAAAAGGAAGCGTGCTTTGACTCGCCGCTGCCTTACTTTCCTCGCCAAGTTCGAGGATCCAATCGTCTTCGGCGAACTCCATACCACGACCGAATCGGGGGCGCTTTGGCATGATGGTGGCATGAAGATCGCATGGCTTGGAACTGGACGTATGGGCACCGAGCTTGCCCTGCATTTGCTGAAAGATCATGAGGTGACGGTGTGGAATCGCACTGCTGCGAAGGCGCAAAAGCTTCTCGACGCCGGCGCGACCCCCGCCAACTCTCCCGCAGAGGCAGTAGGTGGTGCTGACCTGGTGGTGACCTGCCTTTTCGGCCCACCACAAATCAAAGAAGTTGTGCTCGATGCCAACCTGATCCCCGAGGGGGTGCCCTGGGCGGACGCCACCACCGTCTCTCCAGAAGACGCTGCACAGTTTGCCGAGGCCGTTCCCACCTACGTGGCAACTCCCGTGGTTGGCTCACTTGGTCCTGCTCGTGAGGGCAAGCTGGGCGTCTATGTTGGCGGGTCCGACGCCCAAGCTCGTGACCTGGTGGCCAAAGTTGTGGCTCCATGGGCTGCCGCTAATCCAGAGCGCCTCAAGGTGGTGGACTCCGCGGCCAAGGCTGCAACCGGCAAGTTATTGGCCAATCTTGCGTTGGCAGTGAGTGCCCAGGGCGTGCTTGAGGCTTTGCACTTGGCGGCTTCCAATGGTGTGGACACGCCCGAAGCATTGGAGATGCTCGACTCCACAGGCCTTGCCTTCCTGAAGAACATGAAGGCGCCCTTCGTCCTGGGGGAACGTGACACCGAGCCGGGTGACTTCAGTGTGAATGCCATTGCTAAAGACGTGGGACTGATGCTGCGCAGTGCACAGACGGTGCTCCCAGCAACCGCGGCGGCCCTGGAAAGCCTGGAAATGCAGCAGGATGAGGGGCGCGGTGAGCACGATTTTTCCGCCATCCTGGTAAATCGTAACCAGATTGATCAGGGCTGATAGTAGGATCGGTGCACATGCTGCCCAAGTCACGAATCACCTCAGCCTTAGCCATCGGCTTTGGTCTCTTCCTCGTAGTTGTCGGTCTGCTCGCGCCGGCGCTGCTAGATAAGGGCACGCAACTGCCGATGGGGTTTGAGCACACCACCTACACCTTGCGTGATGATCAAGCGCGCAGCCGCGTGATCGGGCGCGATAGGGAAGTGCAAGCGCCGGTGACTCGCCAGCTTCACTATGAGCTTTTCCCCGCAGCGGATGATGAGCACGCCACCGTGCAGGTGGGGCTCACTCAGATGCGTGAGAGTATGCAGGATGAGGTGGATCGACTCATCACCGCGAGCGTGTGGTCCACCACCATTGATCGCACCTCGGGTGAACTTTCTCAGCCTTTGACTGTGACGGATCAATTGGGCAATCCGCCGCGCGAGGTGCAGGCAGATGGCATCTGGTTGAAGTTCCCCGCTCACGCTGAGCAAACCACCTACTCAGTGTTGGATCCTGAACTGCGTGAAGCAGTGCCGGCCGAGTTCACCGAAAGTGAAGAGAAGGACGGCCACACGCTTAACCACTATGTGCAGACCATCGAGCCAAAGAACGTGGCGCTCAATTACGCCGCGGTGAAAAACACTGTGACGGTGCCGCGCGGTGAAAAGCAGGTGACCGCATACCTCTACCACTCCGGCAAGCGTGAATTCGTGGTGGATCAGCGAACTGGGCTGGTGGTCAATGTGATCGAGAACATTGATGACTATTACGCCCTGAATAATGGCGAGCGCGTAGCTGACGGGCTCGTATTCAATGGAGCACTGAGCGACGAAGATCAGGCAGCGCTTCTTGATGCCACCTCCGAGTTCCCCGACTGGCGCGTCCCGCGCATCATCTGCTGGGTGCTCGCAGCGATCGGTGGAGTCATCACCCTTGTTGGGATCTTCGGCGCATTCGGAACCGGAAACAACTCCGGCAAGTCTGATCAAGATGGCGATCCAGAGGTATTAGACTCCCCACCGACTGTCGTTGCACCGACTGTTGGCTCCCAGGCGGCCGATGCTCATCCCGTAGTAGTTCGCGATGAATCGGAGCCGACAACGGGACCCATCCAGGCGCCGAGTAACCGCTTCCAGGCGGTGCCTCCGGTGCAGATGCCCCGTAAGTTACCCTGGGAAAAAACTGAAGATCAGTAGTTGACGCCACGCATATGTCGGTATAGGCTGATTCGTTGCGCTGGAATCCGTATCGGATGACAACTGTGACCTTGATTGAGTTCTAAAAACTTAGCAACTTGACAAGGTCATTCCGTGCTATCTGTGTACGGCGATTCCTCAGCAGACCGAAATGCTCAATTACCAGCGGTTTTGGTGGTCAATATTGCGGGGCCATCATCCGCGTGAGGTGCTGGAAGGACCCATCTTGGCAGTCTCCCGCCAGACCAAGGCCGACATCCCTGGGGCTCCCGAACGTTATTCGTTCGCGAAAATTACCGAACCAATTGAAGTCCCAGGACTTCTTGATATTCAGCTCGATTCTTTTGCCTGGCTCATTGGCACGCCTGAGTGGCGCGCTAAGAAACAGGAAGAATTGGGCCCCGACGCCCGCGTAACCAGCGGGTTGGAGGACATCCTCGAGGAACTTTCCCCGATCCAGGATTACTCCGGCAACATGTCTCTGTCGCTCTCGGAGCCACGCTTCGAGGACATGAAGAACACCATCGACGAGGCTAAAGACAAAGACATCAACTACTCTGCGCCGCTGTATGTGACCGCAGAGTTCATCAACAATGACACCCAAGAGATCAAGTCTCAGACGGTGTTCATTGGCGATTTCCCGATGATGACCGACAAGGGCACCTTCATCGTCAACGGCACCGAGCGTGTCGTGGTGTCCCAGCTTGTTCGCTCGCCTGGCGTCTACTTCGACCAGACCATCGACAAGTCCACCGAGCGTCCCCTGCACTCCGTAAAGGTGATTCCTTCTCGTGGCGCATGGCTCGAATTTGACGTGGATAAGCGCGACACCGTCGGTGTCCGCATTGACCGCAAGCGCCGCCAGCCAGTCACCGTGCTGCTGAAGGCACTGGGTTGGACCACCGAACAGATCAAGGAACGCTTCGGCTTCTCCGAGATCATGATGTCCACCCTGGAAGCAGACAACGTCGCCAGCACCGACGAAGCTCTGCTCGAGATCTACCGCAAGCAGCGCCCGGGCGAGCAGCCTACGCGCGATCTGGCTCAGTCCTTGCTGGACAACTCCTTCTTCCGCGCAAAGCGCTACGACCTGGCAAAGGTTGGCCGCTACAAGGTCAATCGCAAGCTGGGCCTCGGCGGCGACAACGACGGTCTGATGACTCTGACCGAAGAAGATATCGCCACCACCATCGAGTACCTGGTGCGCCTGCACGCAGGTGAGACCAGCATGACCTCTCCTGAGGGCGTGGTCATCCCTGTTGAGACTGACGACATTGACCACTTTGGTAACCGCCGTCTGCGTACGGTGGGCGAGCTGATCCAGAACCAGGTTCGCGTTGGTCTTTCCCGCATGGAACGTGTTGTGCGCGAGCGCATGACCACCCAGGATGCAGAGTCGATCACGCCTACCTCGCTGATCAACGTGCGTCCTGTTTCGGCTGCCATTCGCGAGTTCTTCGGTACCTCGCAGCTTTCGCAGTTCATGGATCAGAACAACTCACTGTCTGGTCTTACCCACAAGCGTCGTCTCTCCGCGCTGGGCCCCGGCGGCCTTTCGCGTGAGCGCGCTGGCATTGAGGTGCGCGACGTGCACCCGTCTCACTACGGCCGTATGTGCCCGATTGAGACTCCCGAAGGCCCGAACATCGGTCTGATCGGCTCGCTGGCATCCTATGCCCGCGTGAATGCTTTCGGCTTCATCGAGACCCCGTACCGCAAGGTCGAAAACGGCATCGTCACCGACGAGGTGCATTACCTCACCGCTGATGAGGAAGACCGCTACGTGGTGGCTCAGGCCAACACTCCTTTTGACAAGGACGGCAAGATCCTCGAAGAACGCGTGACTGTGCGCGTGAAGAACGGCGACATCCAGGTTGTGTCCGGCGACGCCATCGACTATATGGACGTCTCCCCACGCCAGATGGTTTCCGTGGCTACTGCCATGATTCCCTTCCTGGAGCACGACGACGCTAACCGTGCCCTCATGGGCGCGAATATGCAGCGCCAGGCTGTGCCGCTGGTTCGCTCCGAGGCTCCGCTGGTTGGTACCGGCATGGAGCAGCGCGCCGCATATGATGCGGGCGACTTGCTGATCAGCAAGAAGGCCGGCGCGGTGGAAAATGTTTCCGCTGACTTCATTACCATCATGGACGATGAGGGCATCCGCGACACCTACCGCCTGCGCAAGTTCGAGCGCACCAACCAGGGCACCAGCTACAACCAGAAGCCTTTGGTGAGCATCGGTGACCGCGTTGAGGCTGGCCAGGTTATCGCTGACGGCCCCGGCACCCACAATGGTGAGATGGCCCTTGGCCGCAACCTCCTGGTTGCCTTCATGCCTTGGGAAGGCCACAACTACGAGGACGCCATCATCTTGAACCAGCGCCTGGTTGAAGAAGATGTGCTCACCTCGATCCACATTGAAGAGCACGAGATTGACGCCCGCGACACCAAGCTCGGTGCCGAGGAAATCACCCGTGAGTTGCCGAATGTTTCCGAGGACGTACTCAAGGACCTCGACGAGCGCGGCATCGTGCGCATCGGCGCCGACGTCCGCGACGGCGACATTCTGGTGGGTAAGGTCACCCCGAAGGGTGAAACCGAGCTGACCCCGGAAGAGCGCCTGTTGCGCGCCATCTTCGGTGAGAAGGCTCGCGAGGTTCGTGACACCTCCATGAAGGTGCCTCACGGCGAAACCGGCAAGGTCATCGGCGTGCGTCGCTTCTCCCGCGAGGACGACGACGATCTGGCTCCGGGCGTGAACGAGATGATTCGCGTGTACGTTGCCCAGAAGCGCAAGATCCAGGATGGCGATAAGCTCGCTGGCCGCCACGGCAACAAGGGCGTTGTGGGCAAGATCCTGCCTGCCGAGGACATGCCCTTCATGCCGGACGGCACCCCTGTGGACATCATCCTGAACACCCACGGTGTGCCGCGTCGTATGAACATCGGCCAGGTGCTCGAAGTGCACCTCGGTTGGTTGGCTGCAGCCGGTTGGGAAATCGACACCGATGACCCGGCCAACGCCGAGCTGATGAAGATGCTGCCCGAGGAGCTCTACAGCGTGCCTGCCGGTTCGCTGACCTCCACCCCAGTGTTCGACGGAGCTTCCAACGACGAACTCGCTGGTCTGCTCGCCAACTCTCGCCCCAACCGTGACGGCGACGTCATGGTGGACGCCGATGGTAAGGCTCAGCTTTTCGACGGCCGCTCCGGCGAGCCTTTCCCGTACCCGGTCTCCGTGGGCTACATGTACATTCTCAAGCTCCACCACCTGGTGGACGAGAAGATCCACGCCCGCTCCACTGGTCCTTACTCCATGATTACCCAGCAGCCGCTGGGCGGTAAGGCACAGTTCGGTGGCCAGCGCTTCGGCGAAATGGAGGTGTGGGCAATGCAAGCATACGGCGCTGCTTACACACTCCAGGAGCTGCTCACCATCAAGTCGGACGACGTTGTCGGTCGCGTGAAGGTATACGAGGCGATCGTTAAGGGCGAGAACATCCCGGATCCGGGCATCCCCGAATCCTTCAAGGTGTTGCTCAAGGAGCTGCAGTCGCTGTGTCTGAACGTGGAAGTGCTTTCCGCAGATGGCACCCCGATGGAACTGTCCGGTTCCGACGAGGATGACTACGACCAGGCTGGTGCCTCCCTTGGCATCAACCTCTCCCGCGACGAGCGTTCGGACGCCGACTCCGCATAACGCCAGGTCTGCAGGTTTGGCTTTCCGACGGCCACGTGGGACGTCGACAAGCACCTGCAGGCGGACATTCAAAGAAAGCAATAAGTTTTTAACGAGCCCCTATGAATTAGGGGGAAAGGGAGTTACGTGCTCGACGTCAACTTCTTCGACGAACTCCGCATCGGCCTGGCCACCGCCGACGACATCCGCCGTTGGTCCAAAGGTGAGGTTAAGAAGCCGGAGACCATCAACTACCGCACGCTCAAGCCTGAGAAGGACGGCTTGTTCTGTGAGCGCATCTTCGGTCCTACCCGCGACTGGGAATGTGCCTGTGGCAAGTACAAGCGTGTTCGCTACAAGGGCATCATCTGTGAACGCTGCGGCGTTGAGGTGACCAAGTCCAAGGTGCGCCGTGAGCGCATGGGCCACATTGAGCTCGCAGCTCCCGTGACCCACATTTGGTACTTCAAGGGTGTGCCCTCGCGCCTGGGCTACCTGCTTGACCTTGCTCCTAAGGATCTTGAGCGCATCATTTACTTCGCTGCGAACATCATCACCAGCGTTGATGAGGAAGCTCGCCACAACGACCTGTCCACCCTGGAAGCCGAGATGCTTCTGGAAAAGAAGGACGTTGAGGCCGACGCTGAATCCGACATCGCTGAGCGGGCCCAGAAGCTCGAGGAAGACCTCGCAGAGCTCGAAGCCGCAGGTGCCAAGGCTGACGCGCGCCGCAAGGTGCAAAACGCAGCCGAGAAGGAAATGCAGCACATCCGCGAGCGTGCCGAGCGCGAGATCGACCGCCTTGAGGAGATCTGGCAGACCTTCGTCAAGCTGGCTCCGAAGCAGATGATCATCGATGAGACCATCTACGAAGAGCTCATCGACCGCTACGAGGACTACTTCACCGGCGGTATGGGTGCCGAAGCCATCCAGACCCTGATCCGCAACTTCGACCTTGACGCCGAGGCCGAGGAACTGCGCGAGATCATCAACAACGGCAAAGGCCAGAAGAAGATGCGCGCCCTCAAGCGCCTCAAGGTTGTTGCAGCATTCCAGCGTTCGGGCAACGACCCGGCTGGCATGGTGCTCGACTGCATCCCGGTGATCCCGCCGGAGCTTCGCCCCATGGTGCAGCTCGACGGTGGTCGCTTCGCCACCTCGGACCTCAACGACCTCTACCGTCGTGTGATCAACCGCAACAACCGCCTCAAGCGCATGATCGATCTCGGCGCCCCCGAGATCATCGTGAACAACGAGAAGCGCATGCTGCAGGAATCCGTGGACGCGCTGTTCGACAACGGCCGTCGCGGACGCCCCGTGTCCGGCCCTGGCAACCGTCCGCTGAAATCCCTGAGTGACCTGCTCAAGGGCAAGGCTGGCCGTTTCCGTCAGAACCTGCTGGGTAAGCGCGTGGATTACTCCGGCCGTTCGGTGATTATCGTCGGCCCGCAGCTTAAGCTGCACGAGTGTGGTCTGCCCAAGCTCATGGCGTTGGAGCTGTTCAAGCCCTTCGTGATGAAGCGCCTGGTAGAAAACGACTTCGCCCAGAACATCCGCTCCGCGAAGCGCATGGTGGAACGCCAGCGCCCCGAGGTGTGGGACGTGTTGGAAGAGGCTATTGCTGAGCACCCCGTGATGCTCAACCGTGCGCCTACCCTGCACCGCCTGGGTATTCAGGCCTTCGAGCCGAAGCTCGTTGAGGGTAAAGCTATTCAGCTCCACCCCTTGGCATGTGAAGCGTTCAACGCCGACTTCGACGGTGACCAGATGGCTGTGCACCTGCCACTTTCGGCAGAAGCACAGGCTGAGGCGCGCGTGCTGATGCTTGCCTCCAACAACATCCTTTCGCCCGCATCCGGTAAGCCCTTGGCGATGCCGCGTCTGGACATGGTGACTGGTCTGTACTTCCTCACCATGGATAAGGGCGAGGACGAGCTCGGCGGCGAGGGCGCCTACAAGCCCGCCACCGACGATGCTCCGGCACAGGGTGTGTACTCCTCCTATGCGGAGGCCATCATGGCTCGTGACCGCGGTGTGCTTGGCCTGCAGGCCAAGATCAAGGTGCGCATTTCGCACCTGCGCCCGCCGGCAGACATTGAGGCTGAGCAGTTCCCCGATGGTTGGGAACAGGGACAGACTTGGTTGGCGGATACGACCTTGGGTCGAGTCATGTTCAACGAGTTGCTGCCGTGGAACTACCCATACCTCGAGGGCGTCATGGTCCGAAAGGGCGGCGGATCCGACAAGATCATGCTTGGCGACGTCATTAACGATCTCGCAGCCAAGTATCCCATGATCACCGTCGCGCAGACGATGGACAAGATGAAGGACGCCGGTTTCTACTGGGCGACCCGCTCCGGTGTCACCATCGCTATGTCCGACGTGCTCGTGCTCCCGAACAAGACCGAGATGCTCGAAAACTACGAGGCCGAGGCCCGCAAGATCGAGCGCAAGTACTGGGAACAGGGTGCACTCACCGAGCGCGAGCGTTATGACCGCCTGGTGGAACTGTGGAAGGACGCCACCGACGAAGTTGGTCAGGCCGTCGAGGATTTGTACCCCGACGACAACCCGATTCCGATGATCGTGAAGTCCGGTGCTGCCGGTAACATGCGTCAGATCTGGACCCTGGCCGGCATGAAGGGCATGGTTGTGAACTCCAAGGGTGACTACATCACCCGCCCGATCAAGACCTCCTTCCGTGAAGGTCTGTCGGTGCTGGAGTACTTCAACAACTCCCACGGTTCGCGTAAGGGTCTGGCCGACACCGCTCTGCGTACCGCAGACTCCGGTTACCTCACCCGTCGTCTGGTGGACGTGGCGCAGGACGTCATCGTGCGCGAGGAAGACTGCGGCACCCGCCTTGGTATCCGTGTGCCCGTTGCCGAGGCTGTCAAGAATGCCGAAGGCGAAGTCACCTCCTACACCGGCAATGCTCTGATCGAGACCTCCGTTGCTGGTCGCGTGGCTGCTACCGACATCAAGGATGCGGACGACAACGTGCTCGTAGCCGCCGGCGAAAACCTCACCGAGGCCGCCATCGAGAAGATCGTGGCAGCAGGCGTTGAGCAGGTGAAGGTCCGCTCCGTGCTGACCTGCCAGACCGCCACCGGCGTATGCGCCAAGTGCTATGGCAAGTCCATGGCAACTGGCCAACTCGTTGACATCGGCGAGGCAGTGGGCATCGTGGCTGCACAGTCCATTGGTGAGCCCGGTACTCAGCTCACCATGCGTACCTTCCACCAAGGTGGTGTGGGTGGCGACATCACCGGCGGTCTGCCCCGTGTGCAGGAACTCTTTGAGGCTCGCGTGCCCAAGAACCGCGCGCCGATCGCCTCTGTTGCCGGCACCGTGCACCTGGAGGACGAAGGCAACTTCTACACGCTCACCATCACCCCGGACGATGGTTCGGACAACGTGGTGTACGAGAAGCTGTCCAAGCGCCAAGGCTTGGCGACGGTCCGCGTCCCCATGGAATCCAACCCGGGTGCCATGATCGAGCGCACCCTCGCTGAAGGCGACCACGTCAATGTTGGCGATCGCCTCCTGCGTGGCCCCGCCGATCCTCACGACGTGCTCGAGGTTCTCGGCCGCCGTGGCGTGGAGCAGCACCTGGTGGACGAAGTGCAAGACGTGTACCGCGCGCAGGGTGTGGCGATCCACGACAAGCACATCGAAATCATCATCCGCCAGATGCTTCGTCGCGGTACCGTGATCGAGTCTGGTTCCACCGAGTTCCTCCCCGGCACCCTGGTGGACCTCTCGGAGGCAAAGGCCGCCAACGCGGAGGCTCTCGCCTCCGGTGGTCAGCCCGCCGAGTTGCGCAGCGAGATCATGGGTATTACCAAGGCATCGCTGGCTACCGAGTCCTGGCTGTCCGCGGCCTCCTTCCAGGAGACCACCCGCGTGCTGACCGACGCCGCGATCAACAAGCGTTCCGACAAGCTCATCGGCCTGAAGGAAAACGTGATCATCGGTAAGCTCATCCCGGCCGGTACCGGTATCTCGCGTTACCGCAACATCTCGGTGAAGCCCACCGAGGCTGCACGCAACGCCGCTTACTCCATCCCCACCTACGGGGAATCGGTGTACGGCGATGACACCTATGGTGAATTCACCGGCGCATCCGTGCCGCTGGATGAGGCGTTTGACCTCTAAGCCCTAGGCAAAAGCACAAAGCTCCCGGCTCGTTCCTTTTGGAACGCCGGGAGCTTTTCTTTCGCATTAAACCTTACGCACGACAGAAGACTTCAGCTTCATTGCGCCGAAGCCGTCGATCTTGCAATCAATATCGTGGCCATCGGTGGCCTCTGGCAGAAGGCGGATATTACGAACCTTGGTACCGGTTTTGATGGGCTGGGAGGAGCCTTTGACCTTGAGCGTTTTGACCACGGTGACCGAGTCGCCGTCGAAAAGCTCATTGCCGACGGAATCCTTGATCACGATGCGTTCCTCGGCGGCTTCGTCCTGCGGTTGCCACTCGTGCGCGCACTCGGGGCAGACCAGAAGCGGTGGCATCTCGTAAGTGAATTCGCTGGCGCATTCTGGGCACGGGGGTAGGGTTACTTCGTCCATGTCGCGAACTTTACCGTCACAAGCAGCGCAAGCCCGTATGAAAACTCACCCCCGGGCCGACCCCATTGCATAGAATGTGCAGGGTGAGCAAGAACGAGTGGAATGATAAGCCCGAGTATCGCGACCAGGACTTTGCCGGCGGCTGGGGTGAACAGCAGACGCCTGAAACCAGCATGTTCCCGCCCCAAGGTGAGGCAAGCGCTTCACAGCCCACCAATGCGTCATCTCAACAGCAGATGCCGCAGCAGCAATTTCCCACCAATAACCAGGCCCAATACGCCTCAGCCTCCACTCAAGCAGCGCCTGCCCAATATGCGCCCGCGTATCAGGAACCACGCAAAAGCAATGCGCCCTGGATCGCGCTCGTCATCGTGCTGGTGCTGGCGCTCATCGCCGGCGGGGTTGTGCTCTATATGCGGTCGCAAAACGCCACCGACTCGACGGCTGCAGAGCAGGATCCCGTGACCGTCGTGACCACCGTGGGCCCCGATGGTGCTGAGCAAGAGTCAAACAAGGAACAGTCAACGAAGCAGTCCACCAAGCAACGCCCGGCAAGGCCAATGCTGCCAAGCAACGCCGTTGCCGTGAGTAGTGGCGCGAAGGCCGGGCGCCAATCGGGCAACCTGGACAATGTGTGGAAATCCGGGCCGACCTCCGATTCTTTCGCATTGGCGGTGGCCAAGGATTTTAGCGATCAATACCGCACCAACGGCAATACCAGCCCCACGTTGAATGTCTATTCGCCGGTGACAGGCCAGACCTATCAGATGAGCTGCTCGGATAATGGACAATACGTGCACTGCACCGGAGGAAATAACGCGAATGTCTACATCGCCTAAACGTATTCTGGGTGGGTTAGGCATCGCAGCGCTGAGCTTGAGCGCTTTGGCCTCGTGTGTGCTTCCCGAGCCCCAAAGCAGCGATCCGAGCACCGTCACATCCACAGTCACCAGTTCGAGCATTCCAAGCGAAGGTGTTTCTGCGGATCTGCCAAATGAAATCCGCGAGGCAATCGCACAGGTGGAGGAGGCGACGGGCTCGCGTATCTCCCTCGCCATAGCCAGCGGCGCTGAAACTGAACCGAAGTTCGCTGGTTCGCTTGCCCCAACCCAACCGGCATGGTCGACGATCAAGGTGCCGCTCTCGATCGCTGCGTTGCGCCAAGACTCCTCGCTGCAAGCGGTGATGGCACAGGCGATCACGCAATCCGACAACAGTGCCGCAGAACAGCTTTGGGAATCCCTCGGCGGGGGAGAAGCCGCGGCGAAAGCGGTGGAAGCTGTGCTCGCAGAGGCTGGCACACCTGCCGACGTTCCTGCCACCAAGTTCCGGCCGCAATTCAGTCCCTACGGCCAAACTGAATGGTCAACTGGGCAGGAAGCCACCTTTGGTGCTCAATTAGCAGCTCTTCCCGGCGCCGAGCCGGTACTCGAGCAGATGGGCAACGTGGTGGAGGGCCAGGCCTATGGGCTTGGAACGCTCCGCGGTGCTCGTTTCAAAGGGGGTTGGGGGCCGGACACGAATGGCGCGTATCTGGTCCGTCAATTTGGTGTCCTGCCATCTGTGGGCAACATGGGCATCGCGATTGCCGTGATTCCGGCTGATGGCACCTATGAAACAGGACAAACGGTGTTGAATAAGGCCGTCGCGGCAATCGAGCCATTCTTGCCACTGCTCAGCGACGCCAAAGCCTCAGAACACGCCACGAGCTCATCACAGCAGGCGCCGGAACTGCCGGAACAGCCACAGCAAACCACACCAGAGCCCACTTCTGTGCCGCAAAAGCCTAACGGCGGCGCGCCTGAAGGTTTTAGCAGCATTCCTGCAGTGTAGGCAGTAGAGGAGAAGCAGATGGAACAGTGGGGACAATCGCAGCAACCGCAACAGCCCCAATCGCAGCAGCAATGGGCTCCACCCACCGCTGGTCAGCAGAGTAACCGCAGGGCTTGGTGGATCGTCACAGCTGTGGTGCTAGCACTGGCATTGCTGGTTATGATCGCTTACTTCGTGCTTGGTGCAAAAAACGACAACGCTGCTGCACCTGTGGCGAGCAGCGCTGCACCCGAGCAGCAGACGGTGACGGTGAAAGAGCAGCCCCCAGTGACGGTGACAGAAACGGTTGAGCCGCCCGTGACTGTGACAGATCGCACCACGGTCCGTCAGACCGTGCCGCAGCGATCCAACTCCAATAACTGGGCAGGACTGATGAATTCGCAGACGTCCTGTGCTGCGCCCGAATACGCTGGCACCAACGGCGTTGATTACATTTCCGTGTGCCGCGGCAACACAGGCCGCGATTACCACGCGTGGGTGAATGGCAAGAGCCTCGATCTTTCAGGAAGAACCGTGCGCAATGGTTATGCCGACTATTCCATCGATGCCAATCCCAACAGCATTGAAATTGATGGCTCTCATGTGACCGTGTATGACGGGGCGGGAGCAATCGCGTACGAGCTGGATTTGGACCACTGGACTGCCGCTTAACGCCCAACGGCCAGGGACCACACTCAACTCCCATGTTTTTCATACCCCAGTAGCATGTGCCCGCCCACGAGGCGGGCATAGTCTTTAGTGACACATGGATACACGACAGACACCTAGCAAGACCACGGCGCATCGAACAGCGCTCCATATGCCCGCGCTTCGAAGCCGCAGCGTGTGGCGGCTGTTGATCCTGTTTGTGATCGCCTTGAGTACTTTGCTCGCTGTGACGTCTTCGCGGCAACCGGGGCAACCCCTTTGGCATCAGATCGTTGCAATCTGCGGCATCGCCGCCATGCTCGTTGGCGTCTGGCTTCAGCATCGCCATTTGGCCGCGACCTTTCTTGTGGCGCTGGGTCTCTCGATATTCACCTTTAGTGGTTCGATCCAGTATTTGGGGCTGGCCTATGGGGTCGTGTGTTGGCAGACATGGGTCCTGGCCGCGCGGTTGGAACACCGACGAGCAGCGGTGCTTGCTGGAATCATTGGGGCGAGCCTGCTGGGGCAGTTCCTCATCTTGCTTCACCCAACTGCTGCCTACAGTGGCCTCATTGATTATTGGAAGGACGCTCCGGCTGAGACGTTCAGTACCTTGGGTGCGATGGGCGCGTTTACTTCGGTATCCATTGGTTTTTTCTGGCTCCTCGGCAACGCTTCCCGCAGACGAACTCAACGCCTAGAGGATTTGCGGGCACGCGCAGAGCTCGCGGCTTTGACGGAACGGGGCAGAATCGCCAGGGAAATGCACGATATCGTGGCGCATTCACTCACGGCGGTGATCGCCCAGGCTGATGGTGGGCGTTTCGCCGCAGCCCAGCACCCCGAGAAGGCTACAGAGGTACTCGCTACCATTTCCCGGGAGTCTCGGAAAGCATTGGCCGAGATGCGTTCCCTGCTATCGATTCTGCATGAGGAGGATCGATCGAATGACATCGCGCCGGGCAGCGAGCAGATCGCCGCGCTGGTCAAAGAGGCTGAGCGCAATGGGCTGCGCGTTAGCTTTAACCAGGAAGGAACGTCACAGCAGCTCAGTGAGTCGAAATCTTTGACGCTCTACCGGATCGTGCAGGAATGCCTGACCAACGCAATCAAGCATGCAGGTGCCGTGGAGGCCACCTTGCTCATTCAGTGGGAGGATAGAATCACGGTGACCATGGACAACGCGCCAGGCCAGGGGCTTGGCGGGTTGCCCGATGATTTTGGGCGCGGATTGATTGGTATTCGCGAACGTGCCAGGATCCACGGTGGAGATGCGCGCTGGGGTGCGTCGAAAAGCTATCCAGGAGGTTGGAAGGTGCAGGCGTGGCTGATGGGGTAGTGCTCGTTGGGCTTGTCGACGACCAACGTCTCGTTCGCGCAGGTTTTGCCATGGTACTGGCGTCACAGCCTGATATCGAGGTGTTGTGGGAGGCTGCGGACGGCGCGGAGGCCGTGGAGAAAGCGCAGACGAAAGCGGTGGATGTGATCCTGATGGACATTCAGATGCCGGTGATGAATGGTATCGAGGCAATGAAATCGCTGCGGGAAAACCCTGCCAGAATTGTTGCGCTGACCACCTTTGATTCCCATAACTACGTGATTGGGGCGCTGGAACAAGGGGCCAGCGGGTTTCTGCTCAAAGACACCGAACCAGAGGCACTGATTGATGCCGTGCGCACCGTCGCGGAAGGGGAGAGTGTGATTAGCCCCAAGGCCACCTCCACCCTGCTCAAACACATGCGTCTGGTGGAGCCCGCTGGCGAAAGTCACCGAATACCCACCAACCTCATCGATCCCCTCACACCACGAGAGGAAGAAATCCTCGTGCTGATGGCCAAGGGGTTGAGTAATACGGAAATCGCCGAAGTGCTGTTCATCTCTATGCCGACGGTGAAAACGCACGTGGGTAAGGTGCTGGCCAAAACGGCGTCCCGGGATCGAGTGCAGGCTGTCCTCTTTGCTTTTCGGCATGGCCTCGTGACCCAAGCAGAACTGCTTGCTGAATCATCCTGAGGCATGAGAACCAAAACATCAGCCTGTGGTCCGATGTACTAATACACCGTGCTTGGCACACTGGGCAGTATGTTCACAGTTCAAGGATTAACCAAGCGTTACGGCAGCAACCTGGCCGTTGAAAACCTCAGCTTTGGGGTGCCCGATGGCAAAGTCACGGGCTTTCTCGGCCCCAACGGATCAGGCAAATCCACCACGATGCGCTGCATGCTGGGTCTCGACACCCCAACGAGCGGAAAGGCGATTGTCACACACGGGCAGTTCCAAGGCGCGGTGCAGGACAGTAAGCAGAAGGCTCAGCTCGTCGGCGCGCTTCTCGATGCCTCCTGGGTAGACCCGAAGCGCAGCGCCCGCAACCATCTGCGCATGCTCGCCCGCGGTGCAGGGATCAGCGATACGCGCGTGGATGAGTGCCTGGACCTTGTAGGCCTAAGTTCTAAAGCGAAGGCCAAAGTCGGCGGCTTTTCGCTGGGCATGCGACAGCGGTTGGGGGTTGCCAGCGCGCTGCTCGGTGATCCTCAACATTTGCTTTTCGACGAGCCCGTGAACGGCCTTGACCCCGAAGGCGTGAGCTGGATGCGTCAAACCATCCGCTACTTCGCTTCCGAAGGTCGGTCGGTGCTGGTGTCCTCCCACCTGCTAGCAGAGATGCAGCAAACGGCAGACCGCCTGGTGATTATCGGGCGCGGCAAACTCATCGGCGAGTATGACATGGCCGATTTTCTCGGCGGGGGACTGGTTGAAATAGAAACTCCGCACAGCGAATTCGCAGATGTGCTCAAACAACACGGCTTCAAGCCAACACCCATCGAGCGCGGTTTCCACGTTCCAGTGGAGGGCGAAGAACAAGCCGCCCGTGAACAGATCGCGCGCCTTGCGCTGGAGCACAAGGTGTTGCTCACAGGCCTCAAGGCTCGCAGCGCAGGACTCGAAGAACGCTTCCTGCAAGCAACGATGGACGATCAAGAATATAGGAGCAAATAAGCCATGAATGCACTGAAATCAGAACTCACCAAGCTGCTCACGCTCCGCTCCACTTGGATCACCTTTGTGGTGGCCATCTTGATCCTGCAGATTCCCGTTGTAGTGCTGTCCTTCACCGTCACGGAACCGATGGCTTTGGATTTTGAGGGACTGCTGCTGGCAGAAATGCTCTACGTATTTATCATGGCGTACTTTGGCGCCAGCATCGGACGTGACCTGCAATTTAAACTCAATGCTCAAGCGATGCTCACCCAGAAGAGCCGTTCATCTTGGATATTTGCGCGCGTCTTCTGGCAAAACTTTTTCGCACTCGCCGGATTGATTCTCGCCGTGCTGCTTGGAGCAGCACTGGCAACGATTCTGCCGAACCTCAGCGTAGAGTTCACAAACTTCCAAGACCTCGGTGCTACCGCTCTCAAGTCCGTGGTGTTGCTCAACCTGGGCATCGGCTTCGCCATGCTCACCCGCAGCACTGCTGCTGGTATGGCCATTCCCCTGGCGCAAGCACTTGTACTGGATAACCTGTTGGTACTGGCCAGCACCAAGGTCAGCGCTCTGAAGTACCTGCTGTTTATGAGCCCCACCCTCAGGGCAGGGCAGCTTGGATACGACAATGGTGCGCCACGCGGCTTTGGCGTGGACCAATTCCAGCCAGATTGGTTCAACGCACTTGTCCTGTGTGCCTGGCTAGTACTCATGGTGCTGCTGGCGGTGTGGTCGAACAAGCGCGATGTGCGCTAGCACTTAACGCTGGGCGTGCGTGAAAAGGGCGATGCCGGTAGCTACCGAGACGTTCAGGCTTTCCACGCCCTCGCGCATAGGAATTGAGAAACGATACTTGGCGTGTTCATGCAACTGCGTGGACACGCCATGTTTCTCGCTGCCCATCACCAAGGCGATCCGGCCTTCAACGTCGGCGATGGTTGAGAGCTTCTGTGGAGCGTCAGCCGCCAGGCTTGCCAACGGGATGTCATGCTCCTGGAGTGCGGCGAGGACGTCCTCGCGTGAAGCAATAATGACGGGAATGGCAAACACTAAACCTCGACTCGCTCGAACTAGGCGGCGATCCAATGCGTCTTCCAAACCTGAATCCACCAACACCACGGCAGCGGCACCCAAACCCGCGGCGGTGCGGACGATCGCACCAATGTTACCGGGCAAGCGGACACCGTCGAGCACCACGATGTCACCTTCTGGAGAGAGTGCCGAATCAAGATCGTGCGATTGGGGAGTCTCGGCGACGGCAAACAATCGCGGGCGCTTATCATGGCCAAACAACCTCTTTGCCACATGTACGGCCATTCCCACCACTTCGATGTGATGTTCGCGGAGAGCCTGAGCAAGCACATCAGCGGGAGTTCGTTCGCCGATGCTCACTACCTCATGGATGGTGACACCATGGGCAATAGCCTGGGCAATATTTTCTTCATCGTCGATGATGAAGCGGCCGGGAAATTCTGCGTCGATTACTGCGGAAATTTCGCGTGCTTTTGAGTCGAGCAGCGATTCAATCATAGGCAGAAGCCTACCGGATACCGTATACCACACTGCGGGGGTAGTGCAGGGGGAACAATCTGAAGTGAAGAAACGTTTTGATTGCCCGTAGCGATGTGCAAAACCTTTTCATTCCTAGTAATTGTGTATGTGGAACAGATCGCGGTAGGACGGTAATCATACGAAGGAGTGCGGAGCGTTGCAGGAGGGCGGACAGGGGGCTCGCCGAGCCCTCAGATCGATGTTCGCGGTACTGCTGCCATTGATCTGCACGGTACTCGCATTAGTGCTGGTTGGAGGATATTTTTTCAGTGGAAAGCTGAAACACTCCACTGAGATGGAACTAAAGGCCGGCACTATCGCAACACTCAAGGAACCGGTGCCTTCCAGTGCTCAGAGCCAAGCTTCTACGCCCGCCGCAGTGCCGGCCCAAGAGTGGAATCACCTCATCAACTCAGTAACCCATTGCCATGGGGAATATGCCTATGCGGGCACAGATGGAACAGATTATGTGTCCATCTGTGTTACACCCGAGGGGTTGCTTTACCAGGGGTATGTAGGCAACGGAATTCTCAGGCGTCCGGCGATTGAAGTGTCACCAGGTGTATTCGAGGTCAATGCTGGAGCGCACACCATCCGGGTGAACGATGCGATGGTCGAGGTGTTGGATGAACTAGGTGATTTGAAACTCGAGCTGCAAATGTCGGAGTGGCTCAGCCGTTAAGTGTACGATTTGCCCCTAATGCACATTGACTCTCCTATTGGGCTGGGGTAAGTTGAATCTTTGGCTCTGTGGCATTTGACCACAGAATCTCTACAAGTCATCACGGTCGGCTGACGTCAAAGGCATTGGCGTCTACGCTCGTACGTTCTTCGTAGCTCCAGCACTATCGCCCCACCGGGTACCCAAGTAGCTGTCTGCGGGGGGCCGGCCATGTTTTAGAAGGATGGTTTATGCCTACTATTCAACAGCTGGTCCGCAAGGGTCGCCACGATAAGACCGCTAAGGTCAAGACCGCGGCTCTGAAGGGCTCGCCTCAGCGTCGTGGCGTGTGCACCCGTGTGTACACCACCACGCCGAAGAAGCCGAACTCCGCTCTGCGTAAGGTCGCGCGTGTTCGCCTGACCTCCGGCATCGAAGTTTCCGCTTACATCCCCGGTGAGGGTCACAACCTCCAGGAGCACTCCATGGTGCTCGTTCGTGGTGGTCGTGTGAAGGACCTCCCCGGTGTTCGCTACAAGATCATCCGTGGCGCACTCGATACCCAGGGTGTGAAGGACCGCAAGCAGGCCCGTTCCCGTTACGGCGCAAAGAAGGAGAAGTAATCAATGCGTAAGAATGCAGCTCCCAAGCGTCCAGTAATCAAGGATCCTGTCTACGGCTCTGAGGTTGTAACCCAGCTCGTGAACAAGGTGCTTCTCGACGGCAAGAAGTCCACCGCTCAGCGCATTGTCTACGGCGCGTTGGACATCTGCAAGGAGAAGACCGGCACTGATCCGGTGCTCACCCTGGAGAAGGCTCTCGGCAACATCAAGCCCGACCTCGAGGTTCGCTCCCGCCGCGTCGGTGGCGCTACCTACCAGGTGCCCGTGGATGTTCGTCCCGCTCGTGCCAACACCTTGGCACTGCGTTGGTTGGTGAACTTCACCCGCCAGCGTCGCGAGAACACCATGGTTGAGCGTCTCGCCAACGAGATCCTCGATGCTGCGAACGGCCTCGGCGCTTCCGTGAAGCGTCGCGAGGACACCCACAAGATGGCAGAGGCCAACCGCGCCTTCGCCCACTACCGCTGGTAATTCGCACCAAATGCGTTGTCGAGCCCACTCGATCGCGGCGAGCGCCCACGCGGTGCCTATTCGCCTTGCATCGGCTGGGCTACAACGCTATTCAAGGCTGTACATTCAGGTTCGTCGGGCGGAAGTCCAACAAACCTGGCAGCATTGAGACGAAACACTATCCGTGTAAGCCGAAAATTCTTCGGCTAACCGCTACACAAGTTAGGGAATAACGTGGCACAAGAAGTGCTTAAGGACCTCAACAAGGTTCGCAATATCGGCATCATGGCCCACATCGATGCTGGTAAGACCACGACCACCGAACGCATCCTCTTCTACACCGGTATCAACCGCAAGGTTGGCGAGACTCACGACGGTCAGTCCACCACTGACTGGATGGAGCAGGAGAAGGAACGCGGCATCACCATTACCTCGGCTGCCGTGACCTGCTTCTGGGAGGGCAACCAGATCAACATCATCGACACCCCCGGCCACGTAGACTTCACCGTTGAGGTGGAGCGCTCGCTGCGCGTGCTCGATGGTGCCGTTGCCGTGTTCGACGGCAAGGAAGGCGTGGAGCCTCAGTCCGAGCAGGTGTGGCGTCAGGCTGCAAAGTATGACGTTCCCCGTATCTGCTTCGTGAACAAGATGGACAAGCTCGGTGCAGACTTCTACTACACCGTGCAGACCATCATCGATCGCCTCGGCGCTAAGCCCTTGGTGATGCAGCTTCCTATCGGCGCTGAAGATGACTTCGACGGCGTTGTGGACCTGCTCGAAATGAAGGCCATCACCTGGCGCGGCAAGGTTGAGACCGGCGCCGAGCCCACCATCGAGGAGATCCCGGCTGATCTGGCCGACAAGGCAGCCGAGTACCGCGAGAAGCTCGTGGAAACCGTAGCTGAGTCCGACGAAGAGCTCATGGAGAAGTACTTCGGTGGCGAGGAACTCACCATCGAGGAGCTCAAGGCCGGCATTCGCAAGATGACCGTGAACTCTGAGGTCTACCCTGTGCTCTGCGGTACCGCCTACCGCAACAAGGGCGTGCAGCCCCTGCTGGACGCCGTCATTGACTACCTGCCTACCCCGCTGGACATCGGCGAGGTTCACGGCCACGCTGTCAACGACGAGGCCAAGGAACTGGTGCGCAAGCCTTCCGTGGACGAGCCTTTCTCGGCTCTCGCCTTCAAGATTGCTGCTCACCCATTCTTCGGCAAGCTCACCTTCGTGCGTGTGTACTCCGGCATCGTTGAGCCGGGAGCTCAGGTGGCGAACTCCACCAAGGGCAAGAACGAGCGCATCGGCAAGCTCTTCCAAATGCACGCCAACAAGGAGAACCCTGTCTCCGAGGCTCGCGCAGGTAACATCTACGCGTTCATTGGCCTGAAGGACACCACCACTGGTGACACCCTTTGCGATAAGAACGACCAGATCATCCTTGAGTCTATGGACTTCCCGGATCCCGTGATCAAGGTGTCCATCGAGCCGAAGACCAAGTCTGACCAGGAGAAGCTCGGCGTTGCCATCCAGAAACTCGCCGAAGAGGACCCGACCTTCACAGTTGAGCTGGATGAAGAGTCCGGCCAGACCGTGATCGGCGGCATGGGCGAGCTCCACCTCGACGTGCTCGTGGACCGCATGAAGCGCGAGTTCAAGGTGGAAGCAAACGTGGGTAACCCCCAGGTTGCGTACCGCGAGACCATCCGCAAGCCCGTGGAGAAGCTCGAGTACACCCACAAGAAGCAGACCGGTGGTTCCGGCCAGTTCGCGAAGGTCATCATTGCTCTGGAGCCCTACGCTCCCGATGCAGAGACCCTCGAAGAGGGCGAGTCCGCCATCTACAAGTTCGAGAACGCCGTTACCGGTGGTCGCATCCCCAAGGAATACATTCCTTCCGTGGACGCTGGTATCCAGGACGCCATGCAGTACGGCTACCTCGCTGGCTACCCGCTGGTGAACATCAAGGCCACCGTGCTCGATGGTGCTTACCACGAAGTGGACTCCTCCGAAATGGCCTTCAAGCTTGCGGGTTCGCAGGCTCTGAAGGAAGCTGTGGCAAAGGCAAAGCCTGTGCTGCTGGAGCCCGTTATGGCCGTTGAGGTCACCACCCCTGAGGACTACATGGGTGACGTGATCGGCGACATCAACTCTCGCCGTGGTGAAATGTCCGCCATGGAGGATCGCGCCGGTGCCAAGGTTGTGAAGGCCAAGGTGCCGCTGTCCGAGATGTTCGGTTACGTTGGTGACCTGCGTTCCAAGACCCAGGGTCGCGCAAACTACACCATGATCTTCGACTCCTACGCTGAAGTTCCGAAGAACGTGGCAGACGAGATCGTTGCCGAGCGCAACGGCAACGCCTAAGAGGCACCCCGTGGGCGTCGAAAAGCTTTTCGACGCCCCCCCCCAACCTCATTTTTCGCCAGATAGTGGGGTAGGGGCCTGTTGAAGTTTCGAAGGAGATACGAGACTTGAACTGGCCGTTACCTCACCGCAGATCCTTGGGAAAAGGATTGGGTTTGAAAAAACTCATCATGCACCCTAGGATCATGTAACTGGCACATTTGTAATCACTGTACTGCCAGGCTGCCGAATTAGCGGCCAGAACGTACAGGAACTGTCAACATCGTGGCTGCGGAATCGTAGCCACCACGAAGTCCAGGAGGACATATAGTGGCAAAGGCTAAGTTCGAGCGTACTAAGCCGCACGTTAACATCGGTACCATCGGTCACGTCGACCACGGCAAGACCACCACTACCGCTGCTATCACCAAGGTTCTGGCTGACACCTACCCAGACCTGAACCAGGCTTTCGCTTTCGATGCCATCGACAAGGCACCGGAAGAGAAAGAGCGTGGCATCACCATCAACATCTCCCACGTGGAGTACCAGACCGAGAAGCGCCACTACGCACACGTGGACGCCCCCGGCCACGCTGACTACATCAAGAACATGATTACCGGTGCCGCTCAGATGGACGGCGCAATCCTCGTGGTTGCCGCTACCGACGGCCCCATGCCCCAGACCCGTGAGCACGTGCTGCTCGCTCGCCAGGTGGGCGTTCCTTACATCCTCGTTGCACTGAACAAGTGCGACATGGTTGACGATGAGGAAATCATCGAGCTCGTTGAGATGGAAATCCGTGAGCTGCTCGCTGAGCAGGACTACGATGAGGAAGCCCCCATCGTTCACATCTCCGCTCTGAAGGCTCTTGAGGGCGACGAGAAGTGGACCCAGTCCATCGTCGAGCTCATGCAGGCTTGCGATGACTCCATCCCGGATCCTGAGCGCGAGACCGACAAGCCCTTCCTGATGCCCATCGAGGACATCTTCACCATCACCGGCCGCGGTACTGTTGTGACCGGTCGTGTTGAGCGCGGTCAGCTCAATGTGAACGAAGACGTCGAGATCATCGGTATCCGCGAGAAGTCCACCAAGACCACCGTTACCGGTATCGAGATGTTCCGCAAGCTGCTGGACTACACCGAGGCTGGCGACAACTGTGGTCTGCTGCTCCGTGGTCTGAAGCGCGAAGACGTTGAGCGCGGTCAGGTTGTTGTTAAGCCCGGCGCTTACACTCCTCACACCGAGTTCGAAGGCTCCGTGTACGTCCTGTCCAAGGACGAGGGCGGCCGCCACACCCCGTTCTTCGACAACTACCGTCCTCAGTTCTACTTCCGCACCACCGACGTTACCGGTGTTGTGAAGCTCCCTGAGGGCACCGAGATGGTTATGCCTGGCGACAACGTCGACATGTCCGTCACCCTGATCCAGCCTGTCGCTATGGACGAGGGCCTGCGCTTCGCTATCCGCGAAGGCTCCCGCACCGTCGGCGCTGGCCGCGTTACCAAGATCATCAAGTAATCTGATGAATCTTCGCTAGACGCTAGCGATCATCAAAACACCCAAGCCACACGGTTTGGGTGTTTTTGCATTTCCCGTAATCTAAACTGGTGCCCTCTCAAGACAGTGTGATTCGAGCTTTAGCAGATGCGTGGGCAGGCCAACCGGACCTGAGCATCACCCAGCTCCTCATGCAGGTTGAAAATCACCACGGCGGGCCAGGCGCCAGCGACGAAGAATTCCTCCATGTCTGCCAAGCACTGGCCAGCCGCTACATGGCCCGCCTTCCAAATGGCGCAGATTTCCCCGTAGACGCAGCCTATTATCTGCGCACGTGCTCCGCGGAGGTGATCGTGAACGCCCAATCGGTAGCGATCTTGCGTGAGGGATCAGCCCCGAGCATGTGGCGATACAACAGTGTTGGATCGGCGGAAGTTGGTAATGAACTGGTGTTAGTTGATTCGAACTTGCATCGTTACGCCTACGGGCGTGTGAAGAGTATCCGTCCAGCGGGTACGAATAACCAGCTCGTGAAAACTTCGGAATGCATCGCGCTAATTAGTGCCACCGGGAGCACGCTCTGGTTCCAAGGCCGCAGAGCCACCGAAATACTTCGGCTTCGGGATACTCCGGGAGCTCTAGCGCTGGGCGAGGTTATGATGCTTGGTGGTCGCAACTGTGGGATTGTCCAAGGACTTATGTCTTTTTGATTGTGCCACAGCGGTACAGTTAAACAGCATGGAGGAGTTTAAGCGGCTCATCGTCGAGCAAATGACCATTGAGCTTTGGCGGATCCCGGTCGTCATCCTCGCCGGTGTTGCCATTTACATCACTTTTCTAGGCTTGGTACATCTTTTCGGCCCTCGCGTTCTAGCGCGAATGACGGCCTTCGATGCGGTAGTGATCGTGATGTTTGGCGCTGTTGCTGGGCGTGTGATTGTAGGCCATCCGCCGACGCTCGCTGCCGGCATCATCGGTTTGATCACCCTGATGGGTCTGGAGGCGATGTTCGGCACGATCCGCTCCGTCAACGGAATTCGCCAAGCGCTGGATGGGCGCGCGAGGGTTGTGGTGGCTCATGGCAAGGTCGTGGAGAAGCAACTGCACAAGAGTCACATGAATCGCAGCGACATACGGTTTGCGGTTCGTAAGGCTGGCATCCCCACCATGGCGCAGGTGCAGTGCATGATTTTGGAACCTACCGGTGAGCTCACAGTGATCCGAACGGGTACAGCTATTGATCCCGAATTGCTCAAGGGTGTGGCAGGGGTCGAGTCGCTTTACCCTTAAACGCGAAAATCCGCCAAGGTGCATGGAGCTTACCTGACGGATTTTTGGCGTGAGTGAGCCTACATTTGAGGCTGTTGCACGTGTAAACGGTATTCTGTGCGCACGTCCAGGTTGGGCAGCGCGGTGCGAATATCCCGTTCAGCTTGTTGATGAGCAGCCTCCACAAGGTCGGTGCTCGCGTGAGGTTCGATGGTTGTGGTGATGCGGATGATTCGCTCTCGTTTGTTATCGATCGCGCTGCCCTTGGATTGCACCACGCCGGGAGTTTGTTCCAAAACCTCGGCGGTCATGTCGGCGACCTGATCGAGTGCTACTGCTGAGCGGGTTGCTCCCTGCTTTTCCACATTGACCCGGCTAATGCGGTTGAGGCGAAGGTTAGCAATGAGGATCCACAATCCGAGCAGGCCCAGACCCACAGTCAGGCCGAAGAGTAGATAGCTGTACCAAGACTGTTCATAAAGCTGATTCCAGGATTCGAAGTTTGCTGCGTCGGTGACCTGTTCAGCTTCTTTGACGTTGTAGTGGTAGGCAATCGACCACACGCTCAATGCGATGAGGGCCAGCGCGAGGAGGAAGGTCACAATACGGCCGACGAAGGCTGTTGATCGTTTCATTCTGCATCTTCCTTTCGCACGTTTACTCGGACCCGTGGGTTGGTAGCTAGCTTGCCGACGTGCGCCTGCACCTCTTGCTGCACCCGCTGAGCCAAATCCGGCGCATTGCTACCAGTGACGTTCACCGTCACTTTGGTTGCTTTCCGGTTGACTACCGTTTCAGCATCGTAAACCCCTGCGACTCGCTGAGCCACGGCTGTGCTGCGGCGCGCGATGTCGATAGGGCGCATGTACACGTGAGTGTGCACCCCAGCAGCAGAGGCAACATACTTGGGTGGTGCTGGTTTCAGCGAGAGAATCAGCAAGACTACGCCGAGTACCCCGATGGCGATGCCTGCGGGGAAGAACCAACCTTGGTGGCCGAGGTTGGCTACCCAGTCAAGGGCGGGGCGGATCCAAGCCTGAGCTTCATTGTCCTGGCGCCTTACCCACCACAGCTCACGCCCGCACACGAAGGCGAGGGCGAGGAGTATGAGGGAAAACAGAATCATTAACCACCGAACCGCAGGGTTGCCCTTGAGGAACTTCTTTTCCACGCGGGCATCGCCTCCGCGTTGCTGCTGCGCTACTTCCGGTTGCGCAGCGGGAGCCTTTGCGGGATCTTCCTGAGTGATGACCGGCAACGCCTCAGTATTGGCTTCAGCCACGGGAGCCTCCTTCAACCTTGTGTTGGACGAACCCACGCTGAGGATCCACTGGGTTTACTCGAATTGGCATCAGTTCCACTGGCCGAGGAGCTTTCGCTTCGAGCAGTGGCTGTTGTTCGGGCACACGAACCTCAACTTCCGGCACTCCGGGAGCAACGGCGGGTTTGAGAACGTGCTGTTTCACGCGGTAGTCAGCGATCGTGGGTTCGGCGACTGTATCCAAAACAGTGTTAATTTTTGGTTCAATCACACGAGCCGTGTGTGCTTGGTGAACGCGCGGTTCGCTAACGCGAGCGGTGTTCTTCTGTTGCACTCGTGGTTCCGCGACTGCTTCCAAGACCTTGTGAACGCGCGGCTTAAATGGCTTCTTCACCCCACGGCGCACTTTGGGCTCGGCAACGTTTTTGAGCTTTTGGGACACAACTGGCTCAAAAGGCTCCGCTACTTTCTGCTGCACAGTCGGTTCGATCACGGGCAGTTCGCGCGCTGCCGGATGAAAGAGCTGCGGAGGAGTAGAGAGTGCGAATTCGCTGATGCGTGGACCGTGAACAAGCTCGCTGACGATTACATTGACACGCAATGCTTCAACACCCGCGTATTCGTCCAGCCAGCGGGTGATGGCTTCGCGGACTACACCGGTGAGATCAGTGACGGGGCTAGGCCAGGTGGCAGCGATGAACGCTTCCACGTTGGCCGCTTTGCGTTCGGAATCCAAGCGCACATCTACGCGCGGAAGATTCCTTCCTGCCACCTTAGATACTGCGGTGGTTCCGGGAACCGAGAGCACAGCGGCCTTGGCGATGGAAGTCAGCGCGCGTTCGTCGATGATGAGGCTTGACGACGGCATTAGCCGCGGCCTCCCTTACGGAATCCTTCGAGCCCCTTGTTGAGGTCGATGCGACCTTCAAGTTGTGCGCCGGCGACGGCGCCAATCGCAGCGAACAGCAGGATCAGCAGGAGGCCGCTGAGACCCCACTGCAGCAGCACAACTGCAAGCACGAGGCCGATGATGGCGCCGAGCAAAGTTTTATTGGACATCATGATGGTCCTTCAATCTAAATGGTGAGTTATCGAATAACAGTGAGTAACAATTGAGCAAAGCGCGGGTGTAGCTCCCACACGCCCCTGGCGTTGAGCACCCGCGCTGATGAAAAGATCAAGCGTCTAGCGTTCGTCTTCTGCTGCAATATCGGCGATCACAACGCGCACCGGAAGATCGATGTCCTCCTTAGAAAGCGCGGAGGTGGCCAATTCGCGCACCTGATTCGCGAGTTCATAGAGATTTCCTGCGTCGAAGCTCGCGACTATGTCCACCTCGAAGGCGGATTCACGCGAGCTCAAGAATCGAACTCCCTGGACGCGCTGCTTTGGATAGAGCAGTGCTACTTCGCCGAAGCGTCCGGCATGCATCGAGTGCACACCGGGCACAGCCTGCACTGACTCGACAAGCTCTTGAGCTGTATCGAGGGAAAGTGTGGCCATAATGATTACTGAACGCGGCTCGGGAGCTGCTTCTGCTCGGCCTCTTGATCGTCCTCGTTGTCATCCTCGAACTCGAAGTGCACATCGTGAACGGTGACGTTAACCTCAGTGACCTCGAGGCCGGTCATGCGCTCGATAGCGGAGGAAATGTTCTCGCGGATGGCGTCGGCAAGCTGGTGGATAGCTACGCCATACTCAGCAACGATGGAGATATCAACAGCAGCCTGCTTCTCGCCGACCTCGACGTCGACGCCCTGCTGCAGGTTGGTGTTAGTGCCGGGGATGGACTCCCGCAGAGCACCGAGAGCGCGAGCAGCGCCGCCACCGAGGGCGTGAACGCCGGAAACCTCGCGGGCTGCAACGCCGGCGATCTTGCCCACTACCTGGTCATCGATCACGGTGCGACCGTTGCCGTTGTCCTGCGCGACGTTCTCGTTGTTCTCGTGGTTCTCAGCCATGTGTTCTCCTATAGATCAGAATTGTTTTGGTTGCTCCACTCGCGGGGAGCAGCAAGCATGATGCTTAGCGCTCATCATAGGGGGCTCCATAAAAAAATTCGCATTTGGGGAGAAATTGTTGCGAATTTGAGATAAAGGGCGTGAGGGACGTCGAAAAGCAAAGAACGGCAAGGTTGCATACCTCGCAGGGACGTGTTTTAATACTTGGGTTGCTTTGACAAAGGTTACTTCTCGGTAGTCGATGGCAAGGTAAACATGACACCTTCGCTGTGCAGCTCACGAAAGTGAGTGAAGCAGGTAAGGATCCTTGAGGAATGAAGTGCAAAGCACGTTTTTCTTGAGGGCCGGAACCTAGTCGAAGGGGCATGGCAAATAAACAGCGGCAGTATGTAAGGGTTCTTTTCATTCACGTTGAGACCCTTCCTCACTTGGAGTGCTTCTTCGAAGTGTGTGGCAGTTGATTTGCAACGCCCCGAGGCGAAGTTGCCGGCAAGTCTTAAACGACAGTCAAGTAAGAACTGGCGTTGCGCCCAGGCCCCAAAGGTCCGGACAACGTTATAGAGATAAATGATGCGATTCCCACCAATCCATTCAGTGATGTGGGACAAGCGAGGAAGAGGTAACCGTGGCGGGACAAAAGATCCGCATTCGGCTCAAGGCCTACGACCATGAGGCGATCGACGCGTCTGCACGCAAGATCGTCGAAACCGTGACCCGTACGGGTGCACGTGTTGTTGGCCCGGTGCCGTTGCCCACCGAAAAGAACGTGTACGCCGTTATTCGTTCTCCCCACAAGTACAAAGATTCTCGCGAGCACTTCGAGATGCGCACTCACAAGCGCCTGATCGATATCCTCGACCCGACGCCGAAGACGGTTGACGCTCTTATGCGTATCGACCTTCCGGCCAGCGTCGACGTGAACATTCAGTGATCGACGAAATTTTTGGCAGCGGAGAATAAGTAATGAGTGAAACAGAGATCAAGGGCATCTTGGGCACCAAGCTCGGCATGACCCAGATCTTCGACGAGGAAAACCGAGTAATCCCGGTCACCGTCGTTGAAGCTGGTCCGTGCGTGGTCACCCAGATTCGCACCACCGAAACCGATGGCTACAACGCTATCCAAATCGCCTACGGCGACATCGACCCCCGCAAGGTAAAGAAGCCTCAGGCGGGCCACTTTAAGAAAGCCGGCGTTACCCCCCGCCGCCACGTAGCAGAAATCCGTATGGATGATGTTTCTGCCTACGAGGTTGGTCAGGACGTCACCGTGGACATCTTCGAAGGCGTGACCTTCGTTGACGTCACCGGTACCTCCAAGGGTAAGGGCTACGCTGGCGGCATGAAGCGCCACGGCTTTGCCGGACAGGGCGCAGCCCACGGTAACCAGGCCGCTCACCGTCGTGTGGGCTCCATTGGCCAGGCTGCCACCCCGGGTCGCGTGTTCAAGGGCAAGCGCATGGCAGGCCGCATGGGTAATGACCGCGTCACCACCCAGAACCTCAAGGTTCAAAAGATTGACGCCGATGCCAACCTCATCCTGATCAAGGGTGCGATCCCGGGTAACCGTGGCGGCATCGTAACCGTTAAGACCGCAGTGAAGGGCGGTGCACACGCATGACCAATCTGAAGTTGGACGTCCACACCGCTGAGGGTGCTACCGACGGCTCCGTTGAGCTGCCTGCAGCAATCTTCGACCGCGAAGTGTCCGTTGCACTCCTGCACCAGGTAGTCAACGCACAGCTCGCGGCTCGTCGTCAGGGCACCCACTCCACCAAGACCCGCGCAGAAGTTCGTGGCGGTGGCCGCAAGCCATTCCGCCAGAAGGGTACCGGTCGCGCTCGTCAGGGCTCGATCCGCGCACCTCACTTCACCGGTGGTGGCATTTCGCACGGCCCCAAGCCGCGCGATTACGCTCAGCGCACCCCCAAGAAGATGATCAAGGCCGCTCTCTTCGGCGCACTTTCGGATCGTGCCCGCAACGGACGCATCCACGTGCTCACCGAGCTGGTTCCTGGTCAGACTCCTTCCACCAAGTCCGCACGCGCATTCTTCGAGCGCCTCACCGACCGCCGCAACATCCTGTTCGTGGTCGGACGCGCAGACGAGAACGCTAAGCGCAGCGCCCGCAACCTCCCTGGTGTGAACGTTCTGTTTGAAGACCAGTTGAACACCTACGACGTCCTCAAGTCGGACGACGTTGTGTTCTCCGTTGAGGCGCTCAACACCTTCATCAACCGCGTCAACGGCGCGGAGAAGGAGGAGAACTAATGGCTAAGATCGCAGACCCCCGCGACATCATCCTCGCACCGGTCGTCTCTGAGAAGTCTTATGGCCTGATGGAGCAGGGAACCTACACGTTCTTTGTTGCTCCCACCGCCCACAAGACGCAGATCAAGGATGCCGTGGAGCGCATTTTCGGCGTGAAGGTCGCCTCCGTCAACACCGTCAACCGCGAAGGTAAGCGCAAGCGCACCCGCACCGGTTACGGCCGACGTAAGGCAACCAAGCGCGCTTATGTGACGCTTCGTGAAGGCAGCGACGCAATCGACATCTTCGGCGGCTCCGCCGCTTAAGGGTCGAGGTAAGGACAAACTATGGCTATTCGTAAGTACAAGCCGACAACCCCGGGTCGCCGCCAGAGCTCCGTTTCCATGTTCGAGGAGATCACTCGCTCGAACCCGGAAAAGTCTCTGCTTCGCCCCCTGCCCAAGAAGGGCGGCCGTAACGTACACGGCCACATCACCGTTCGCCACAAGGGTGGTGGCCACAAGCGCCGCTACCGTGTGATCGACTTCCGCCGCACCGACAAAGATGGCATTCCGGCCAAGGTTGCTCACATCGAGTACGACCCGAACCGCACCGCCAACATTGCGCTGCTGCACTACGCCGATGGCGAAAAGCGCTACATCATCGCACCGAAGAACCTCAAGCAGGGTCAGATCCTCGAATCCGGCGCAAACGCAGACATCAAGGTTGGCAACAACCTTCCACTGCGTAACATCCCCGCCGGTACCGTGATCCACTGCGTGGAGCTCAAGCCTGGCGCTGGCGCCAAGCTCGCCCGCTCCGCTGGTGCTTCCATCCAGTTGCTCGGTAAGGCAGGCAAGTACGCAGTGCTGCGTATGCCTTCCTCCGAAATCCGCCGCGTGGACATCCGCTGCCGCGCCACCGTGGGTGAGGTCGGAAACGCTGACCAGATCAACATCCGCTGGGGCAAGGCCGGTCGTATGCGCTGGAAGGGTGTCCGCCCGACCGTTCGTGGTGTCGTGATGAACCCCGTTGACCACCCGCACGGCGGTGGTGAGGGTAAGACCTCCGGTGGTCGCCACCCTGTGTCCCCTTGGGGCAAGAAGGAAGGCCGCACCCGCAACCCCAACCGTTACAGCAACAAGATGATCGTGCAGCGTCGCCGCACGAACAAGTCCAAGAAGCGCTAAGAGGAGGAAACTTAGATGCCACGCAGCCTTAAGAAGGGCCCGTTCGTCGATGAGCACCTCCTCGCAAAGGTAGATGCTCAGAACGAGAAGGGCACCAAGCAGGTCATCAAGACCTGGTCCCGCCGTTCAACCATTCTCCCCGACTTCATCGGCCACACCTTCGCCGTCCACGATGGACGCAAGCACGTGCCGGTGTTCGTGGACGACTCCATGGTCGGCCACAAGCTCGGTGAGTTCGCACCCACCAAGACCTTCAAGGGTCACGTCAAGGACGACAAGAAGGGACGTCGATAAGCGATGAGTGAAGCTATCACCTCCGCACGCGCAACTGCGCGCTTCGTCCGTGTCTCCCCGATGAAAGCGCGCCGCGTTATCGACCTGGTACGCGGTAAGTCCGTCGAGGAAGCACTGGCAATCCTGAAGTACGCCCCCCAGGCTGCTTCTGAGCCGGTTGCCAAGGTCGTTGCATCCGCTGCGGCAAACGCCGAGAACAACTTCGGCCTGAATCGCAACAGCTTGGTCGTCTCCGAGGCATTCGCCGACGAGGGACCGACCATGCGTCGTTTCCAGCCGCGCGCACAGGGTCGTGCATTCCAGATCCGTAAGCGCACCAGCCACATCACCGTGGTTGTTAGCCAGAAGGAAGGGGCCAAGTAGTGGGCCAGAAAATCCATCCTCACGGCCTACGTTTGGGCATCACTTCCGATTGGAAGTCCCACTGGTACGCCGACAAGAACTACGCAGAGTACGTCGCTGAAGACATCAAGATTCGCGAGTTCCTGCAGAAGACCTTGGATCGCGCTGGTATCGCCGACATCGTGATCGAGCGCACCCGCGACCGCGTCCGCGTCGACATTCACACCGCCCGCCCGGGCATCGTGATTGGCCGCCGTGGCTCCGAGGCAGACCGTCTGCGCCGCGAGCTGGAAAAGCTCACTGGCAAGCAGGTTGCTCTGAACATCCTCGAGGTCAAGAACATTGACGCCAACGCTCAGCTCGTGGCACAGTCCATCGCCGAGCAGCTCACGAACCGTGTGGCATTCCGCCGCGCAATGCGTAAGGCTATCCAGTCCGCAATGCGCCAGCCGCAGGTTAAGGGCATCAAGGTTGTGTGCTCCGGTCGTCTCGGCGGTGCCGAGATGTCCCGCACCGAGCGCTACCACGAAGGTCGCGTTCCGCTGCACACCCTGCGCGCCGAAATCGACTACGGCACCTACGAAGCTCACACCACCTTCGGACGCATCGGCGTCAAGGTGTGGATCTACAAGGGTGACGTCGTGGGCGGTAAGCGCGAGTCCGAACTGAACGCACCCGCAGAACGCCGTGGTCGCGGCGACCGCAACGCACGCCCGCGTCGCGGTGGCCAGCGTCGCCAGCGTGCTGAGAAGAAGCAGGAGGGCTAAGAATGCTTATCCCCAAGCGCGTGAAGTACCGCCGTCAGCACCGCCCGACCCGTCGTGGCGTGTCCAAGGGTGGTAACCGCCTTAACTTCGGTGACTACGGCATCCAGGCTCTGGAGCCCGCCTACATCACCAACCGTCAGATCGAGTCCGCTCGTATTGCCATCAACCGCCACGTCAAGCGTGGTGGCAAGGTGTGGATCAACATCTTCCCGGATCGTCCCCTGACCCAGAAGCCGCTCGGCGTGCGTATGGGTTCCGGTAAGGGCCCCGTGGAGAAGTGGGTTGCGAACGTTAAGCCCGGCCGCATCCTCTTCGAGATGAGCTACCCCAACGAGGCTATGGCACTCGAGGCTCTGCGTCGTGCAGGCCAGAAGCTCCCTTGCAAAGTTCGTATCGTTAAGAAGGAGGACCAGTTCTAATGGCTAACGGTACCCCCGCACACGAGCTTCGCGAGCTGAACGCTGAGGAGCTCACCACCAAGCTGACCGAGGCCAAGGAAGAGCTGTTCAACCTGCGCTTCCAGGCTGCCACCGGCCAGTTGACCAACAACCGTCGCCTGCGCACCGTCAAGCGCGACATCGCCCGCATCTACACGGTGCTCCGTGAGCGCGAGCTCGGCCTGTCCGAGGTTCCGGGAGCTGAGGCTTAAACATGAGTGAGGCAAACGTGACTGAGAACAACGAGAACGCCAAGGAAAAGGGTGCCCGCAAGGTTCGCATCGGCTACGTGGTTTCCACGAAGATGCAAAAGACCATTGTGGTTGAGCTTGAAGACCGCAAGCAGCACCGCCTTTACGGCAAGACCATCCGCACCAACTCCAAGGTGAAGGCTCACGATGAAAACGAGATCGCCGGTGTTGGCGACCGCGTGCGCATCGAAGAGACTCGCCCGCTGAGCAAGGACAAGCACTTCCGCCTCGTCGAGATCGTCGAGAAGGCACGCTAGTCCAAACGCGGACAATCGCTTGAAGCACATCCCACTACGGGGTGTGCTTTTCGCATTGCTTAGCTTTTCGACGAACCCATGCCGTTCGTTGCTGGGTGTGGGGGAGCGGGTCGGGGAGGGGATGCAAGAGGATCCATGAATATAATTCAGAGTTTGGTTGAAAAACAAAGTAAAACTACGTTACTTTCTGAACTGTCCGGGTTGCAGAGATTGCCAAGCTCGAACTGCAGAGATCGGCGATAGCTCGGGCATTGTCCACGTTTAATTACTAAATTTTCTCGGGCAATAGCCGCTTAACATATGCTCTTTAGGAGGATTCGTGAAACGACTAGTGAAATGCGCAACCGCAGGCCTGAGCGTGGCCCTAATCGGGGCGGGCTCGACTGTCGCCGTGTCGGCGTAGGAGATCCCTAGCGAGACTCCGCTGGAGATGCAAGCTCAAGATGGATTGACGAGCCAAGAGGAACAGCAGCTTGTAGATAATGTTGAGCAAGGATTTGAAACCTTGTTCACGGAGGTTGTGCGAGAAACTTCCCCCGGCGTGTGGGAAGTTGACCCAGAGGCCGCTGCGCGTTACGGAATTAGTCTTGAAAAAGCGAACGCACTGGCGCGCATGATGGAAGGTAAACCCATCGACTCGTCGGGTGGTCACACTCGTCAGAAGCGAGACCTTCAATCTTTCGCACGTTGTGTAGCCTATGACGCACTCGGACTGCCCCTGAATCCGGAAGATGCGTATGCAGTCGGGCAACTGTTGAAGCAGAAGCGTTGGCGTGACGCAGCGAGGAAGATTGTGTCGACTGCAGCTATCGATGGATCGGCAAACTTGTTGAAATATGGAGTGATGGCTGTAGGAGGTTGGCCAGCGATTGCTGCAAAAATTGCAATTAGTGCGGGTGCGTGTGGTCTGAGCGAACGCACCTGAAGTACCTGAAGAAGGAATACAGGGACCTTGCCGGATCTAGCTAGCTGACCAGTAGGGTTAAAGTGACCGGGATTGGAGAATGAATGCATTGGTCTGACTATTTGTGGTCGCCTCTCGTGCCTCTAGTTAAGAACGGTAAAGACGGTAAGCCTTGGGCTCCTGACAAGAAATGGAACCTTGTATACGCACCAGTGGCGGCGCTGTTTGTGGGAATCATCTTGCGGATCACAGATTTGGATTGGACAGATGATGGGGTTCGACCTGATAAGTTCAGTAATGCTCAGGTCGTGATGTACGCACTAGGATGCTTGGCATGGTGGTATTTGGTGATGAATCCAATCTATTATCTAAACCGCCGATGGCGTCTGAAGAACCGCACTGAAGAGGGGAATGCGTACCAGGACGATGAAAATCGCTGGCCCTAAGTCTGTCGGAGGGCTGCTCCTGCATCAGACTCGCGTGCTTGGACTAGGCTTTGTTCATATGAAAGCCCTTCACGTCATCCTTAACATCATTTGGCTGCTCACCGCAGGTATCTGGCTGTGGCTTGCCTACATCATCGCTGGTGCCATCGCCTGCATTTTCATCATCACCATCCCCTTCGGTGTGGCCAGCTTCCGCATCGCCAATTACATCCTGTGGCCATTTGGCCGCGAGGTTGTTGATACCGGCAAGGGCGGTGGCATGTCGATGCTCGGCAACGTGATCTGGTTCCTAGTAGCAGGCCTGTGGCTCGCCCTGGGGCATGTCACCACTGCTATTGCGCAGGCACTTACCATTATTGGTCTGCCCTTGGCCTGGGCAAACCTCAAGCTCATTCCTGTGACCTGCTTCCCCTTTGGCAAGAAGATTGTGGATTCTTCCGATGCCAAGGCAAATATGATTCCGCTTGCTCGCCCTTAAAGAAGCACCGCAATCCGCGCACCACGTGCTGTGGTGCGCGTTTGTTTTTGGGTTAGTTGCCACGCCTTGCTTTGATCGCCAGGATGGCTGCGATGCTAAAGCCTGCAAAACCTGCCAACCAAAGCGCGAGTGTGACCCACGATGCTTCAATGTTGACGGCGTTCAGGAGCGCAGCGCTGCTGAACAAAGCGAGCGCGCAGATGATTGGGGTGAGTGGGGATCTCGATGAGCTGTTTCGTGATGTCATGGCATTGCCTTCCTTCCATCGCTTAGACAATCGCTACGGGTGGTCTGTGCCTTTTCGCTTGGAAAGCATCGGGCATCGCAAGACCCGTAATGTGATGCGTGTAACTATCAGTGTAGGTGGCGTGTTAAAAAAACAAGGCCGCAGTAATTAACAACGCCAGCTTTGACCAAGCATGCTCGCTGCTGGCCTGGCTGAATAGATCAGCAGCTCAGAAGGCAAGAACGTAAGATTTCAAGGAGGTGCTAACGTGCTCGCTGCACTGCTCACCTGCGTTGCAATGCTCGCGATCGCCATCGTGGCTGATGCGCCTGGTTGGCTATACGTGCTCACCATAACCTGTGGCACGTTCGGTATCGTCCCTTTTGTGGGCAACTCGCTTGTTCGTATCATCCCTGAGTCGTTTTGGCAGCGTCTGCGCCTCTCGCGGGCTTCATCGCGCCGGCTGGGGGTGAAATGTTTTAACTCCACGCTCACGCGCATTGGGTGGAACAAGCTTGTGTTCGAGATGCGCGGTGATGATCCCTGGAATCCACGCCACATGCAGGCAGCCGCGGCAGGCCACGGTTGGGGCTTTCTTATTCACCTTGTCGCTAGTGTTTGGGCCTGTTGTGCCCAATCCTGCTTGGTGGCAGCCATCTTGGTGGTATTGGGCGTGCTCTTGCATCTTTATCCGGTGCTCCTGCAAATCTATGTGCTCACCCAACTGCGCGAGCACAAGATTGGCAGGTAGCACAACACCCCAGCAGGCCTCGCTGCTGGGGTGTTATGGCAGGTAACGTAGCCTAGTTGCCTTCGCCGATCTTGCCCTTGGGGTTCCACACCACCGCTACGCCTGGGCGTGGAGGGGTCTTGCCTCCATCTGGCCAGTGAGAGGCGGGGTTTTCCACAGTGGCCTCATCGGTTTCGCCGGGGTGCTGCACATTGACCAGCACTCGGTCTTTGGTCACGATGGGCCCACAGGTTTCTGCTCCTGTTGGCACGGTGAGGAAGCAACGGGTATTGCCGCGGTTTTCACCTTCGAGGCCGACGGCATAGAGGCCATCATTGGAGCCGAGTGCGTTGCCATCGGAGGAGATCCACAAGTTGCCGTGATCATCAAAGGCGAGGTTATCCGGGCAGGAGATCGGGGATACCTTGGATTTATCAAAGCCGCCGAAGTAGCTATAGGCAGCCTCGGGATCACCGCAGACGAGCAAGATATTCCACTTGAACTTCTCGCCGGCGTGATCGTCGTCAAGCTCCATCACGAGGCCGTTTTTGTTCTCGGTGATCGGCGCCCATTCTTTGGCGTCTTCTTTATTCTTCTTCGCATCCTTGCCCGTGGCGCCGCGGTAGGAGTTGTTGGTCAGTGCAACGTAGACCTTGCCGCTGTGCTTATTTGCCTCAAAGTCCTCGGGGCGGTCCATCTTGGTTGCCCCTGCCTCATCGGCTGCGAAGCGGGTGTACACGGCAACTTCTTCTGGGCTCATGCCATCGATATGGGATTTCGCCCCATCCTCATCCACCGTCAGCAGCGGTACCCAGGTACCTTGGCCGTCGAAAAGCCCATCCTTGGGCAGCTCACCGGAGCCGTCGATTTCTTTTTCGGGGGAGTTGCCCTCGAGCTTGCCCACGTACAGGGTGCCGTAGTCGAGAATGTCCATGTTGTGGGCGGTGTCGGCCTCTTTGATCTTGCGGGAAGAAACGAACTTATAGATGTACTCGAAGCGGGCGTCATCGCCGGTGTAGCACACGACGGTGCCATCGGAGGTGACATAAATATTGCCCGACTCGTGCTTGAAGCGGCCGGCGGAGGTGTGCTTGACGGGCACAGAGTTGGGATCAAGCGGATCGATTTCTACCAAGTAGCCAAAGCGGTTGATCTCATTGGGCTGCTTGGCCAGGTCAAAGCGTTCATGCAGGCGTTCCCACTGGCGCAGCGTTGGGCCTTCCTCGGAGCCGAGGCGCTCACAGTACTTCTTGGCCTGCTCATCTTTGACGTCTTGGTAGTTGGCAAAGTAAGGCTCGAAGTTTTCCTCACCGGAAAGGTAGGTGCCCCAAGGAGTCATGCCGCCGGAGCAGTTGGCAATGGTGCCAAGCACCGTGGTGCCCTGGGGGTCATCTTTGGTTTTTACATAATCGGTGCCGGCGAGCACACCCTGGATCTTCATGGGGGTGGTGGCGGTAATGCGGCGATTTAAGGGGCCAAATTCGCGCTTGAGCTCGCCTTTATCGCCAACCTTGGATACTTCGAGCACGCTTTGGCCGTGATTGGCCAGGCCGATATTGATTTGCTCATCGGTGGGATTATCCACGTCGTAGCCAGGGAACATGTGCGGCTCGGTGGTGTATTCGTGGGAGCACACATACACCATGCGGTTGTCGTCGCTGGGGTGATCCATCAGCCCGGCGAAATCATTATTAAAGCCGAATTGGCGCTCGGCATTGGCCGCGGTTTGGTTGTTGATGTCGAATTCCGGCACGCCCTCGAACATCGGATCACCCCAGGCGATCAGCACGTTCTTGTCGTAGCCTTCTGGTACAACAACCTCGTCTTTTTTATTGGGCTCAACCACAGGGAAGTTCATGCCCTGCGGAAGCGTGATTTCGGCCTTGCTGGTGTTTGCTGCTGCAGCGCTGGTGGTGCCGGAGCTGCTTTCAGATCCGCAGGCGGCCAATACCTGGGAGCTCGCAAAGGTGGCCACGGCGAGACCGGAACCCTTGAGCACCCCGCGCCGGGAAATCACGTTGCCAAAATATGGGTTATCCGATTGGTTGGTTGGTTCCCCCAAGCATGCGTTGCCGCACTTGTATTCGCAGGTCGTTGCGGATCGGCTGGACTTAAAGGTGCTCAGCAGGTTCAGGCCTTTGATCGCCATGAGGGGTGCTCCCTTGAGGTAGTTGAACTTGGTCCAGCCACAAACCTATGAGCGTTAGGTGTCATCCCAATGTGAAGAAGGTAAAAGCTCGGTGAACTTTTGAGCTTTTCGACGCCGCCCTACTCACCCCCGGCGAACATCACCGTATTATCCGGGCCGAACTCAATCCCTGCTTTGCTGAGGTCCGTGGTCACTGCCACGATGGCGGCGTCGAGCGCCGCCACGGTATCCATCTGTTTAGACCCTGACCAGAAGCGGACTTCCATCGTGGCCATACCGTCGGCCACTTGGCGCAGCACAGCAACTGGTGCCGGTGATTCGAGGATGCCTTCAACACGATCAAGCGCCTTCACAGCTACTTCGCGAGCTTTTTCGAAGTCTTCTGCATGCCGAATTTTCACGTCGAAGTTGGTGCGTACCCACTCATGCCGGGTTTGCACCGTCACAATGGAGGTGTGCACGGTGCCGTTTGGAATGAGCACCTGGCGCCCGGAGAACGTGCGCACCGTAGTGGTGGAGAGGTTGATGTCGGTGATCGTCCCGGCCACATCACCGATCTGGATCTGATCACCCACCAGCGGGGTTTCGCGCATCAGGATCACCAAGCCAGCGAAGGTGTTTCCCAAAACCGTTTGGAAGGCGATACCGGCGGCGATGGACACAACGCCCAAGCCGCCGATCAGGTTCACGGGCTTCACCGACGGGAAGACGTAGGTGATCGCGGCGGCGATGGCAAGCGCAATCACCACCCACTGAGCAATGGAAGAAAACGCCCGTGCTGATGCTTTGGTGCGATGCGCAATCTTGACGAGCGCCTTATTCAGAATGAATTTAACGATCCACCCGATCACGGCGCCGACGGCAATGATCACCACTCCGATGCCCAAATCGTGCCATGTGAGGGATTGCACGGCCTGTTGCACCTGGTCTGTGGGGTTATCTGCGGCAAGGATCAAAGACATGCCAGAATTGTAATATTTTTTCGATATTAAGCAGAAAGCTACCTGCACCGGGGGCGTCGAAAAGCTTTGGTGCAGGTAGCTAGCGAGGGCAAAAATTACTTCTGCCAGCCGATGTTTTCTAGGGGCACGTCGCCGAAGGCCATGGAGCCGTAGTTGGCAAGATCCTCCTTAACAGCGGCGAAGGAAATCTGGGTGAGCAATGGGATGGTGCCGAAGCGAGCGAGTGCATCGACCTCAATCTCATTGGCTCGCTTGATCTGTTCCTCGCGGGTAGGCAGCTTCTGCATCTCGCGAATCTGCTCGTCGATCTCGGGGGTGCCGGTGTGCGAACGGTTCAGACCGGAATCAGAGAGGTAGAACTGACCGAAGTACGCAACCTTGTAGGGGTCGGAGTCGGACACTGCCATGGGGAAGATATCAAAGTCGGTGCTCTGCAGGATCTTCGAGAACTCGCTGCCGGGATGGATCTCGATCTTCATGTCCACACCAACGTCCTTGTACATCTGCTGCAAAGCCTTGGCGCTGGCGTTCAACTGCTCAGACTCGCCAACCAGAACGTAGCGCACGCTGAGTGGCTTTCCGTCCTTCTCACGGATGCCGTCGGCGCCTTCCTTCCAACCTGCTTCATCCAGGAGCTGCTTGGCCTTCTCGGGATCGAAACCGGCAACCTTGGAGTAGTTGTCCTCGTAGCCTTCCTGGAAGGAGTACAGAGCGAAGGAGCCTGGTGCACCGTCTGCAGCCGGCAGACCCTGGTACCAAATCTTGGCAAGCTGATCGCGATCGGTGGCATCCGCCAGTGCCTCGCGAACCTTGACATCCTTCAGAATGTCGGACTCGCCGTTGAAGAGATTGAAGTTGATCTTCGGCAAACGTCCGATGCGGATGTCCACGCCTGGCATGTCCTTCACGCTGGCGTAATCGTCCTTGGAGCCTGCACCAACCGCGTCGATTTCGCCGTTCTTGAAGGCATTCACTGCGGCCTTGCTCTCCATCTGGCGGAAGATGCGCTTGTCCAGCTTGGGCTTATCGCCCCACCACTTCTCATTGGGCACGAATACTGCGGTGCCCTTGTTGAAGTCCACGCTTTCTACCTTGAAGGGGCCTGCACCCCACTCAGGGTGGAGCTTCTTCAAGTAGTCGTTGTAGTTCGCCGGATCAGCCAAGGCTGGGTGAGCGATGGTGTTGAACAGACCCTGCCACCAGGGGTAGGTGCGCTCGAAGGTCACCACGGCTTCCTTGTCGTTGGCACCCTTCGTCACAGACTCGATCTGCTCGTAGCCGTCAGTGGAGCTGGGCGTGTACGCCGGGTCCTTGCCGTTGTTAATCTTCCAGGTGGTTTCCCAAGCGCGCCAGTCGATCGGAGTGCCATCGTTGTAGGTGGCCTTCTCGTTGATCTTGTAGGTGAGCTTGGTCTTGCCGTCCTTCGTCTCCTCCTTGATGTCGGTGACGTAGTTCTTGTCGGTAGAGAAGTCACCTTCGGGGGAGTAGTGCACGGTCCAGGGGTTGTACCAGCGCCACAAAGTTGTGGTGTAGGCGGTGCCGTCCGCGTGGAATGGGTTTTCCTGTTCCGAGAGCTCACCAATGCCGGTGGTCAAGGTGCCACCGTCTTTGATGTTGTCGCGATCCTGGGGGTTGTAGTCCGCGGTTTGGATATCGGAGGCAGTCTTCTGATCAGAAGTACCGCCACCACCGCAGGCACTGAGCGCCAGGGCTGCGGCGGAGATGAGCGCCGCCAGCTTGGTGGCTGGTTTTTGAAGCTTCATAAACCTGCACCTTTCTCATTTGGATTGGACAAGAGGGGAAATGTTGAGTTGTGGGTTTGTCACTGCCGGGATATCCGGCAGCCGAGGCACCGGGTGCGATCAGCGGAAGTGACAAGCTTGGAAGTGGTCCGCGCCAACGGAGCGCATCTCGGGACGTTCATCCTGGCACCGCTGCTGCTCGGAACCGCTGAGTGTCTCCCGCAGCGGGCAACGCATCCTGAACGGGCAGCCCTGGGTTTTCTCTGCAGGTGAAGGCAAGTGATCGCTCAGCAAAACGCGTTCGCGATTGCGTTCCGCCTCCGGGTCTGCCAGCGGAATCGCCGAGAGCAGCGCCTGGGTGTACGGGTGCTTGGGGTCGTCGAAAAGCGCATCTGTATCGCCTTGTTCCACGAACTGCCCCAGATACATCACCGCGGCGCGATCCGAAATGTGGCGGATCACTGAGAGGTCATGGGCCACGAAGAGGTAGCTCACCCCAAGGCGCGCCTTCAGCTCGTCGAGCAAGTTGAGCATGCCCGCCTGGATGGAAACGTCGAGGGCGGACACTGGCTCGTCAAGCACAATGAGCTTGGGTTCCGCCGCCAGGGCGCGAGCCACGGATATGCGCTGACGCTGGCCGCCGGAGAAGTGTCCGGGGAATCGGTCAACGTGGCTGGGATTAAGGCCCACCAGTTCCATCAGCTCGTAGACGCGCTCGGTGCGGTCGCCTTTCCATTCCAGGGCGTCCAGCGGCTCACGGATAATGTCCGCCACGGTCAGACGCGGATCCAACGCGCCCATCGGATCCTGGAACACGATCTGAATGTCGCGTCGTAGAAGGCGGCGTTCCTTCTTGCTTATCGACGCCACGTCCTGGCCGCCCAAGGTGATCTTGGTCGGCTCGCTGGGGTCGAGATCCATGATCTCCAGCAGCGTGGTGGTCTTGCCTGAACCAGATTCGCCAACGATGGCGAAGCACTCACCCTCGCGAATATCAAAGGAAATGTCATTGACGGCGTGGACTTCACCCACGGTTCGCTTGAGAAACGCTCCCTTGACTAGCGGGAAGGTTTTGGTGAGGTTCTGCACGTCAAGCACCACATCGCGCTGTTCGCGTGGCACCTGGGCCAGGTCGCCTTCGAGCAGTGGTGGGGTGGGGAAGATTTCCTGGCCCGCGATCTTGCCTTTTTCGATTTCCTGAGCGCGCACGCAGGCTGCCTCGTGATCCTCGGCGACGGGAAGCAGCGGCGGCTCGGTGGCCAGGCACGCCTCAGTAGCCGCAGGGCAGCGAGGCGCGAAGGCGCACTCGTCCGGCAGGTTAATCACGATGGGCGGATTGCCCTCGATGGTGGTCAAGGCGCTCTTCTCGCGCTTGGTTGCAGAAGGAATGGAGCCGAGCAAGCCCACGGTGTAAGGCATTTTGGGGTTGGCGAAGAGATCATGAACCTCCGCCTTCTCTACCGGGCGGCCCGCGTACATCACCATCACTTCATCTGCGGAACCGGCCACCACGCCCATGTCGTGGGTAATCATGATGGTGGCAGCGTGGGTTTCTCGCTGCACCGTTTTGATGAGGTCGAGGATCTGAGCCTGAATGGTCACGTCGAGTGCGGTGGTGGGTTCGTCGGCGATGAGCACCGACGGATTATTCGCGATCGCGATGGCGATGACCACACGCTGGCGCATACCACCGGAGAACTCGTGGGGGAACGCCTTTGCGCGGCGTTTAGGATCCGGGATGCCTACCAAGTCGAGCAGTTCCACGGCCATATCCCATGCCTTTTGCTTCGACACTTTTTGATGACTGCGGATGGCCTCCACCAACTGCGTTCCCACATCGAACACGGGAGTGAGTGCAGAGAGCGGATCCTGGAAGATCATGCCGATTTCCTTGCCGCGGATGCCTGCCATCTCTTGGTCACTCAGGCCAAGGAGCTCACGGCCATTGAGCTTGGCGGAACCAGAGATCTTGGCATATTCGGGCAGCAGACCCATCACAGCCAGGGATGAAACAGATTTACCCGATCCCGACTCGCCCACGATGCCCAATGTCTGGCCTGGGTAGAGGTCGAAGGAAACTCCGCGGACGGCATTGACAGCACCGGCTTCTGAGGGGAACGTAACTTCAAGGTTGCTTACGGAAAGCACAGGAGCATTCATGATTTAAGCCTTTCCAGCAGCGGCGGAGTTGGGATCCAGGGCGTCGCGTAGACCGTCGGCAATGAAGGCCATAGAGACGGTCAAGAGCGTGAGCACGGCAGCCGGGAAGTAGAACTCCCAAGGCGAGGCAATGAGCGAGTTGGCGCCGGTTGAAAGCAGAGTGCCAAGTGAGACGTCGGGGATTTTCACACCGAGGCCAAGGAATGAGAGGCCGGTTTCGCTCATCACGGCGCTCACCACACCGAGGGTCATGTTGATCACGAGCAGGGATCCGATATTGGGGATCAGGTGACGCAGCACGATTTTGCTATTGCTTACGCCCATGTAACGGGCGGCTTTGACGTATTCGCGTTCGCGCACCGAGATGGACATGGACCAAATCACACGCGCTGCGTACATCCAGCCGAAGGCGATGAGCACGACGATTAACAGCTTCCAATCGCCGCCGGAGCCGGAAACTAGCAGGGCGATGATGAGGAAGGAGGGGATAACCAGCAAGAAGTGGATCGTGCCCAGGATGATGCGCTCGGGACGTCCGCCGAGCAATGCGGCGGTGGTACCAACGATTGCGGAGATGACCGTCGTAGCAACCGATACCGTCACGGCGATGGTGAGGGAGCGGCCTAGACCGTGGATCACCATGGCGTAGAGGTCATTGCCTGAGGAGCTGGTGCCAAACCAGTGATCGCTGGTTGGAGGGGAGCTCAGTGCCGTAAAGTCAGCTTCGTCGAAGGCGAACCTCGTGGTGAAGGGGCCGATGACGGCGAGCAATACCAGTAGGAAGAAGATCACTGCGCCCACAACTGCCATCTTGTTGCGCAGGAAACGCTTGAGGTAGAGCTTGTACTTGCTCATCGGGCGTGCACCGCCAACGTGAGCACGTTCGATTCCTGCCTGGGCACTGTTTACCTCGGACTCAGTGACGGTGGAGATCAAGCCCTGGTTTCCGGGATTGCTGCCGACGGTGACGTCGTTGGTTGGGATCGCGTTGGGCGAGAGGTCCTCGGCGCGGTCGGCGCCTTCGTTACGGTATTCCTTACGCATGATTAGTTCACCCGCACTCGTGGATCGAGGATGACAACGAAGATGTCGGAGAGGATGGCGCCGACGGCGGTCATCAATGCGCCGAAGGCGGCCACTGCGACCACTCCATGAATGTCGTTCTTCTGGATGGTGGACACGAAGTATTCGCCCATGCCCTTCCAGCCGAAGATGGTCTCCGTCATGATGGCGCCGGTGAAGATGCCCGGTATGGAGAAGGCCACGGTGGTTGCAACTGGGATGATCGAGGTGCGAAGCGCGTGGCGTCGAACGGCTTGGGCGCGAGTTAGGCCCTTTGCGCGAGCCGTTCGCACGTAATCGGCGTTGATGTTGTCCAGCAGCATCGAGCGCTGCAGAAAGTGGTAACCGGCGTAAGAAATGAACACCAGTGAGACGGTGGGCAAGATGAGGTGCTGGAGGAAGTCAAGAAGCCTGGGGAAGAAGCCCTCCACGCCCACTGAGCTTGAGCCGGTGACGTAGAAGATGTTGCTGCCCGTAGCTTGGTTGATCTTGATTGCCACCCACACCACCAGGATAGATGCCACTACAACGTGAATATTCATAGTCACGATCGAGGTGAACTGGAAGATGCGGTCGCCGGCCTTGTATTGGCGTGATGCGGTAAACACACCGATGGATACACCAATAATGACCGAGAGGATCGTGGCGAGCAGCAGGAGCTGGGCAGAAACCCAGATACGGTAGGAGAGCTGCTCATTGACTGAATCGCCAAGCGGCGACTTGCCCCAATCCCAGTGAAACAGAACGCCGCTGAGCCAATCCCACCAGCGGTGGAGCAGCGGTTCCTTATCGTTGAGATTGAGTGGATCGAGGATGCCGTCTACTCGTTCCTCAGGAATGGGCGGCCGCCTTCCGGCATAGTTCGTTCGCGGGTCGAGGAATGTTGATGCCAGAAAGTACGTGATATTGACCGCGACGAAGATCATGGCTACCCAGCCGAGGATCTTCTTTGCCAAGTACTTAATCATGGTGTGGTTACCTGTCTTTCACTGCGGCGAGGGTTTGCCGCCTGATGAGCTTGCGAAAACGAGAACCGTTACCTGGATCTCAGGGGCCAGATCCTGTGAGTTGCGGCATATCCATAGCGAGAAATCTACCAGGTTTCTGTGATGAAGGTTAAAAAAATGTGAATTAGCGAGGTTGTTGACAATGGTGTGGCAGCTCAGGTGATGAATAAATTTCACAACAATGTCGAGTGCCAAAATTCTGATGCGGAAAACGCGGTCAAAAGTCGAGAGTTTTTCAAGGGCGCGAGGCATGGAATATGAGAACGCCCGCGCGAAAGCCGCTGGGATCAGGGCTTTCGTGCGGGCGCTTTAAAACTGATTAGGTTGGCTGCGGTTGGAGGTGCCTAGTGGTGACGCTTACCCCACCATTGCTGCACGCTCATGGGCTTGTGACCGGTGAGTTTCTCAACATCATCGGTGACCTGCTCGAGCTCGCCCTTAGCGATAGCGGTGTAGGTGGAAATCCAAGCGTCTACCTCCCATTCTGGAGCACCATAGTGTGCGCGTGATGCACGGGCCTCCTGCAACGTCTCATCGACAAAGCGCACCGACTCGTCCAGGTGATCAGTGGCAATGGCGGCTACTTCCTCTAAGCTCAGCGCCTCGGGACCGGTGAGTGAGTAGACCTTATTGCGGTGCTCTTCCGAGCAGGAAAGTACCGCAGCCGCGCTTTCGGCAACGTCCTCTCGGGCAACGAATGCGGCTTTGCCTGAACCTGCCGGACCCCGAATGGCACCATCGACGATAAAGCCTTCCGTGGCCTCGGTATAGAAATTGTCACGCAGGAAGGTGAAGTCTATGCCCGACTCGCGGATGTACTGCTCAGTGGCGAAGTGCAGTCGAGCATGGTCAAACGTTGCGTCCGCTGCTGCGCCGAAAAACGAGAGATACACAATATGGCGCACTCCCGCTGTAACTGCAGCGTCAACGGCATTTCGGTGGAGCTGTTCGCGGTCGGCTCGTTCCGTGGTGGAGACGAGAAACACTACGTCCTGATTCTTGAATGCATCCGCGAGGCTGGAGGGCTCGGCAAAGTCTCCGTACGTCCAACCCTGCTCGTTGCGGGGTCTGCGTGAAAGTCGAGTGATGTTTGTTTTGGGCGAGAGTTGTTCTAGACGTTGAGCTGTCTGGCTGCCGATGAATCCACTTGCGCCCGTAATAAGAATATTTGTTGTCATGACAGCTAGGTTAGCGTCGAAAAGCTCTTTATGGTTTTTTGGGGCCACATCCCAGTGGGGTGGGGGTGAAAGTGAGGGGGAGTTACCCCCGTCATGGGAAATGCGATTGAGTAAATATCCATGGAAAGTTCGAGGAAAAGCACAGTTAGGTGCCCAGGATCGAGTGAGGGGGGATTGAAGTGGACTGGTGATGGGAAAAAAGTGATTGACCGAGAGGTAAGCCTTGCCTAACCTACTTGCTATGCGCGGCTAGGTAAGGCTTGCCTAAAATATCCTCCGCGCGTGTTTTCCGAAAGTGCGGTGCTATCGGCGCACTACGGCGGAAAAGAATCCCGTATCCCTCTCCGAAGGAGCACTTCGAAACATGAAGCGCACAAATTTCAATCGTCGAGCGGCAGCTGGACTCCTTTCGGCGACCATGGCCATCACGCCATTCATGGTCGCTGTTCCAACTGCAACTGCAGATGACACTCAACAGTGTGCCCAGATCAAGATTCGGCCGGGACGTGGTGCCGGCGAGTTGAGCATGGACATCTCGCGCAATTACAAGCCAGGCGAGGTAGTCACCATCAAGGGCAGCGGATTTGAGCAGCGTCCGGCTGAGGTTGGCTCGTTTGCTTTCAAAATCGACGACAACCAAAACAAATGGCCTGTCGAACAGCCCGATACTCGTTTCGACCGGATTGACACTCCCGCAACAGATATTTCGATCGATGCGGCATCGATGCTCTCTGCGGACGGAAGCTTTGAAGTCCAGGTCAAACTGCCTGAAAATCTGAAGGACGGCGCACACGTGATTCGTGCGCTCACCGGTAACGATGGAGGCACTGCGACTTCCGTCCCCATCACCTTCACCGTCAATTCTGGAGCAAACGACGGGCACTGCGGAACCCTCGTTGAAGGCGAACCCGCTACCGGGGACGAGTCCAAAGACACCGGATCCACGGAACAGCCCGCAGTTGAGCCCTCGGAATCTGCGGCCCCTACCTCTAAGCCGGATACTGGCGAGACTAAAGACCAGGACCAGACCTCCGCCAGCGCAACCGTGCGCGACGTAGCCAACAATGAACGGGCGAAGACGGTTACCGCCAATGTTGCCCTTGAAGGATTCGCACCTGGAGTAACCCTCACGGCCAAGGTCAATGGTCAGGCAGTCTTGTGGGGTACCGGCCGGAATGCAAGCGAGAACCCCATCGAGGTCGGTGCCGATGGCATGCTCGAAGCCGGTATTACGCTCCAGCCAGGTAGCGCGCCGGCGGGCAAACACACTCTGATCGTTACTGCTTCCGACGGCAAGACCGCCCAGGCCGAGATTGTGACGACTGCCGGAGTACAGCTTGCCTCCACGAGCGCCAATTCGGAAACGACCGTCACGGTCTACAACCTGCCCGATGGCGCAGTTGTGACCGAGATCGGCGCCAAGGGCAAGGTCTTCCACAAGGCGAATGAGGTGGAGGCCAAGAATCACATCGCAACGGTTGAAGGCGTAAAACTTCCCAAGGACGCACCCGTTGGTGAGCCTGTGTTCGTTCGCTTTGTTGTTGATGGCGAACAGCAAACTGCTACTGGTGCGAAAATCACCGCCGACAACTCTCCTGTGGCAGCGGACTCGTATTCCAGCACCTCAGCGCAATTGCCCACCGGTCTGTACCAAAGCGCGGTAAACGCCAGCACCAATGAGTTATTTGTAACCCGAGCAGTGGGGCGTCCTCCGATCAAGGAATCCACACTGTTCAAACTAGATGCCACCACGCTCGCTGTGAAGCAGCAGGCCACTCCCGCCGTAGTGGATGCCGATCATCCGGACAAGGGAGTTCACGCCGTGTACGGCATTGGTTTGGACAACCAACGAGGTTTGGTCTGGGTAAGCAACACTCGCTCGGGTTCGGTTGCTGTGTACAAGCAGTCCGACCTTTCCTTGGTCAAGCAATTCCCTGCGGGCATTGTTGAGCACGCGAGGGACATTGCCGTGGATGAATCCACGGGTAAGGCATACGTGTCTTCACCGACCGGTAATGGTGTCATTGCAGAAGTGAGCTTGGATGGAAGCGTTCGTACCATCGCAATCGGTGATGGGTTCGGCGGCACCATGGCTCTAGCGCTGGATCAAAGCTCTCGCACTTTGGTCACGGTTTCTCTGAACCAGCCAGCGGCTGCCTTGATAGATCTCGCTTCCGGCAACGTGACAAGGATTGACTTGCCAGAAGGGCAGGTAGATCGCGCATCAGGCGTTGCCTGGGATGCAAAACGTGGCAACATCTTTGTCGCATCACAAGGAAGCTCCAATGTTGTTGTCTATAACGTAAACGACAAGAAAGTCGTCGCCGAAGTTCCCACCGGCGCCGGAGCGCTCAACGCGGTGTACGACCCGGTCAATGACCGTGTGTACGTCACGAATCGCGTCGGTGGCACGGTGACCGTATTGGATGCCGAATCGTTTGAGATCTCTGCCAACCTGCCAGCGGGTGCCAATACAAACCACACCGCGGTAGCGAGCAATGGTGTGGTCTATACGGTGCAAAAGGGTGCAACCACTAATGAACAGGGTGAATCCGTGAACCTGGTGTACCGATTTGCACTCAATGAGTCGACTACGCCCGACGAAGGCAACAGCTCCACGACCGAGCCGACCACCCCGGGAGACAGTGGTAGCGCTTCGGAGCCCACCACACCTGGTGACGGCGGAACTTCCGAGACCGAAGTGCCTGACAACGGAAGCACGACTCAGCCAAAACCGCCAACTCAACCTGAGCCGGAGGATCCTGAAGGCGGTTCCAGCGTGTTCAAGCCTTCACGCATCCTGTCCTTCGTGGTGTCTGCAGTGTCCTCCTTCCTACCCATCAAGTGGGTAGTAAAGGTCACCGTTTCCTTCGGACTTCCCTCCTGGCTCACCCAGTGGTGGCCCCGCTAGTTCTTAAGAATTGAGCGCTACAACCAGCTCTCAGTATCGGCTCTAGCTGGTCACTGTCGCATCTGGCAGTGATCAGCTACGCGCCGTATTTCTTTAGCCAATAAATCTGAATTTTTAGCGAATGACGAAACAAATGACTATTTACAGCCGAATGCTTCCCCGTCCATTAGCCCTATTCATTGCTCTTTTCATTTCCAGTGTGCTCGTGGCATGCGGTGCCCCCTCCACGGATTCTGGTCCAACATCCAGTGGTGCGACGCGCGTGGTGCAGGATGCAGACGGAATCGACGTCATCGTGCCCGAGCATCCAGAAAAAGTAGTTACATTCTCGGAACCCACCTTGGATGCGGTTTTGGCACTAGGGGTCAGGCCTGCTGGAACGGTCGCCGGTCGCGGTTTGACCACGGTTCCGGCGTACCTCCAGGAGGCCGCCGGGGACGTCCCGATTGTCGGCAGCGTGGGGCAACCAAATTTCGAAGCCATCGGAGCACTAGAGCCAGACCTCATCCTTGTGGACGGTACGAGCGTGAATAACAATCCCGATGTCATGGAGGCGCTCGCCCAAATTGCCCCCACGGTGATGGCTGGGTACGCCGGCGGTGACTGGCGGAAGAATTTCGCCATCGTTGCGGACGCGTTGAATAGGAATGACGAAGGTGAGAAAGTCCTACAGGACCACGATCAGCACGTCGCTGAAGTATCCGCTCGTCTTGAACCATTCAAAGATAAGACCTTCTCGATTGTCCGCTGGCAGGGCAGCGGTGCCTCCCTCATCCTGAAGGAACTTCCTGCAGGACAGTCCTTAGAAGAATTGGGGCTAAAAAGACCAGCGAACCAAGACAAGTTCGGTGGAGGCCATTCGGAGCCTGTATCCAATGAGAATCTGGGTGAAATTGACGCTGACTACATGTTCTTCGGAACCCTCGGCGGTTCTTCGGTCGCTAACCCCAACGCAGGTGGCAACGCAGATGCAAACGCTGCAGATGTTTCGCTCGAAGATGCAAAAAAGGTGCCGGGATTTGAACAGCTCAATGCGGTTCGCTCAAATCACGTGATTCCGGTAGAGGGTTCTGCATGGACTTCAACGGGCGGTCCGTTGCTGGCTCAAAAAATTGTTTCGGACGTTGACGCTCTGCTGGTGCAAAACGAAGCTATGCAGCCCTAAAACGATTGGTCACATCAATGAAGATCGATGCTCAAAAATACCTTGCGCACGCGGTACACCCAACAGCGCTCAAGCGAAGTGCAGTGCTGGCAGTGGGCCTTATTACCGGAATGGCGACACCCGTCGGAGTCACGCCTTTAGGTGCCACCGCCCACGCTCAGACCTCCCAATGCCCGTCTGGAGACGCTCCAACGTTTGAGGCCGCAACTGAAGCGGATGCGAACAATGCTCTGCGAATCAAGGGTGCCGGTTGGTGCAATGCAGAGGGCTTGGGTGGCGCCAAAATTGCGGTTAAGCTGGACGAAGGCAGCATTAACCACCTGGATACTTCCCTGCACGAGAACACGACGATTTGGCATATCATCGAGGCTGGAACCGATGGCAGTTTTGATTTAGATATGCCCCTTCCGGATGGCACCGAGTCGGGAAAACGTGGTTCCAAACCAGCCTTTGGCCCCGGTGAACACTCAATTCGCCTGCTATCAGGCTCTCTCCAGGACGGCGATGTCCGAGCCACGCTGCCGTCGCCTGCACAAAAGCAAGAGGGCAAAGGCCGTTTTGTGCTCGGTGAATACAAGCCTAATGGCGTTCCTGATGTGGTCTTTCACTACGAAAATGATTTGACCACGGCGACAAAAAACGGTGTTAGCGTTCACCAAAAGGGCGATTCGCTGGAAGTGACCGTCGAATCCAGACCTGCCGGTGATTGGGTCTATCTGTCTGCTTACAACGAATGCGGCCAGACCAACGATCCCTATGGCGAGCAGTGGTTCCAATTGAAGCAAGGTTCGAAGGTACAAGTTCCCCTTAAGCCTGTCGACGCTCTTCGTGGCAACGTAAAAGTTACCGTTCAGGACGGCAACCGCGGCGGTGGACAGAAACTGATTGGTTGGGATTACCTCGATAAAACAGGCAAACGCCCTGGATGTGCTGAACCTGCTGCCCCAGGGAATGAACCGGCCGAAACAACGTCGGAAAAGCAACCACCTTCCCGTGCGCAGGAAACACCAGCAAGTCAAGATGAGGCCAAAGAAGAAGTTCGCTCCCAGCAGGCGAGTACGAACGATGGAGGCAATGCGGGGACGTCGAAAAGCTCTCAAATGCCAACAACGAACCCCGAAAATACCATCGTGCTCGGGCCAGAAGCAGAAGCCACGTACGGCGGCTATAGCGCCATCGATGATTCTTTCAATGGGGCAGAAGCTGGAAGTTCTTTTGATAGCGGAGGAAGCGGAGAATCTTCTGGCAGTGGATCGAACCCCAAGCCAGACCACGATCCGGTTGCTCCCGTTGCGCATGCGAAAGATCTCAACGACAACAACGCAGGCGAAATCGAGGCCAGCATCGAAGACACAATTCTTTCCCTCCATGCCCAAGAGATGGCAGCAGGAGATTGGGTGTACCTCCACTCCTACAACCCTGAGCCTAAGGCGCTCGGATGGGTGCAGGCAGACATCGACGGAAACGTTTACGTGGATATTGCAGCATTGCAAACGGGCTCGCCAAAAATCACTCTGACCAGTGAAGAAGATGAGCTACTTGGGTGGGTACTCATTGAACTCGACGATGCGCAGAATGCTCGTCGGGCTTCCGTGAAAACCGCTTCCTCTGACCTGCCGCTTATGGATGGTCGAGATTGGGCGCTCATCCTCGGGGCTTGTTTGCTCGTCGCAGTTGCAGCGGCTGGGCTGGCGCTTGGCCGTCGAACGCGAGGCTAGAACAAC